>NZ_BCRS01000122.1 GCF_001552715.1 Mycolicibacterium vaccae NBRC 14118 = CIP 105934
CTCTGCTTCTGATTGCTGGAACCAGCAGGTCAGGGCAATAATTTCGGTTGGCAGGAATTGGACGCGCCGCTGGCAGAAACCCGTCGCCGAGATTGCACCCATGGCGCGAAATGCCGCGAAAAGCGCTCACGGAATGCGATTTCGGCAGGATGACCGGGGCGGCGGCGCTACCGTACGGGCACGGTCCCACGAAAGGACGCGCTCGTGACAGCAACGGAGCGGTCGGCAGAAGCGGTGTCCACCACGTTGTCGCGCCACGGGCCGGTCATCGGCCGGGCCGGTTCGCTAGCAGTCGCACTGGGCATCGGGTTGGCGATCGCGAACGGCGCCGCCGTCGCCGCGGCGGACGACGGCACCGCAGGCGCGGAATCGCCGTCCAGTGCAGCGGCGGAGAGTGATCCGGGGCCGAACGATCGCGGCGACACCAAAGGCGGCGACACCAAAGGCGGCGACACCGACGATCAGGACGACGCGGCCGAGCAGCCGCCCCGGGACGCCGACCCCGACCCAGAAGCCGATGCCGATGCCGACATCGACGACGCAGACACGAATGAGGGCGACGAGCCCGTACGTCGCGCGGCCCGCACCACCGTCACCGTCACATCCCCCGAGCCTGAATCCGAAAGCGACGCCGGAACCGGAACGGGCGAGGCGGACGTCACCGACGAACCCCGCAGTCCCGACTCCGCAGCGGCGTGGACACTCGCCGGATCTGCCCGCCCCGAGCCGACCCCCGACCCGGCCCCGGCATCGCCGCACGTCCCCGCCACCAGTCCGCTGGCCACCGCGCAGCAACTCGAAGCGGAACGGATCGCCGCCGAGACCGTGCAGACCTGGCCGGTGCGGCTGATGAAGTTCGTCCTGGGCGCCGGGTGGCTGGCCACCGCGCAGCGCGAGTACGGCGGCATCGGGGGGCCCGACCGGGAGAACCTCGCCCAACTCGGCCGCTCTGTCGATGAGTACGCGATGGGTGCGGCGTTCCAGCAGCAACTGCTCAACCCGATGAGGCCGACCGTCGTCGCCCAGGTCGCACCACCGCACACGTGGTTCGGCCAGGACGTGCAGGGATCGCGCATCCTCTACGACAACCCCGACACGGTGTACCGCTTCACCGGGGTGAACATGACCTCCACCTACGTGATCAGGGGACAGTTCACCGGCGCACCTCCGGCGGACACCAACTTCAGCGTGCTGACCGGCCTGTCCGGCATCACCGCGGACAATCTCAGCGGCCGCCAGCTCGACGTCGCACCCGACGGCTCGTTCACCATCACCGTCAGCGGCTCCCCCGCGGCGCCCGGGCAGCGCAACCACCTGCGCCTGACCGCGGACACCACGCTGATCGCGGTGCGGAACACGTTGTCGGACTGGACGACCCAGCCGCCGATGAGCCTGACCATCGAACGCCTGTCAGGCCCGCGCGACAGCCTGTTCAGTCAGTTGGGGGGTTTCGCGATCCCCGGGCTCGGGCCGATGGTGACCAGGAGCCCGCTGCTGACGGCGCTGGTCTCGTTGATCCCGCCCATGAAGGAGCCACCGCGGATCCTGCGCGGGGCGTTCACCGCGGTGATCATGGCGCTCGGGCTGGGCATGGAGTCGAAGTACATCAAGGTCGCCACCACCGACCCGGAGACCGGCGAACGGCTGGCGCCCAACGTGCTCAAGAACCCGTCCCGCAATGCCGAGTTCCTGGCCACCCAACTCCAGAGCGCCGGCTACTTCCACCTCGGCGACGACGAGGCGCTGGTCGCCACGGTCACCCCGGGCAACGCGCGCTACTTCACCGTCCCGGTCACCAATCTGTGGACGATCACCGACGACTACCGCGACGACCAGACGAGCCTGAACAACGCGCAGGCGCTCCAGAACCCGGACGGCTCCTACACGTTCGTGATCGCGCCGACCGACCCCGGGGTGCACAACTGGGTGTCCACCGGCGGCCTGAACAAGGGCACGCTGTCGTTGCGATTCCAGGACCTGGACCTGGCCTCGTCAGTGACCCCCACGGTGACCGCTCGCCTCGTGCGGCTTCCGGACCTCGCGGCGGTACTGCCACCGACCACGACACACGTCACCGCCGCGCAACGTCAGGCCATGCTCGCAATCCGGCGGGCCGCTTTCGACAGCCGATTCGCCGCCGGCGACTGAACCGTCAGTGCTCGGCCTTGCGCCGGAACGGCAACACGTGCACGACGGCCACGACCAACGCACCGACCACAAGGCCGATCACCGCCGAGGCGCCGGTGTTGACCAGCCAGGCCAGCACCCCGCCGACACCGCCGACGTGGTGCACGTACTCCTCGGCGTGATGGACCACCCCGTAGGGCGCGTGCCAGCCCAGTTCGTCGGTACCCACCAGCAGGATGTGCCCGCCCACCCACAGCATCGCCACCGTGCCGATCACCGACAGCGCCGACAGCAGCTTGGGCATTCCGGCGACCAGGCCACGGCCGACCTTCTGCGCGATCGCCGACGAACGTCCCGTCAGGCTCAGGCCCACATCGTCCATCTTCACGATCCCGGCGACGACGCCGTACACCGCGACGGTGATCACCACGGCCACCACCAGCAGGATGAGCAGTCGCGGCACGAACGGCTGGTCGGCCACCTCGTTGAGCGCGATGACCATGATCTCGGCCGACAGGATGAAGTCGGTGCGGATCGCGCCGGTGACCATGAACTTCTCGGCGTCGGCCCCCGAGGCGGCAGCGGGCGCACCGTGCGTGTCGTGGCCGCGGATCATGCCCCAGACCTTCTCGGCGCCCTCGAAACACAGGTAGGTGGCGCCCAGCATCAGGATGGGTGTCAACATCCACGGCACGAACTGGCTGAGCAGCAGCGCAGCGGGCAGGATGAAGACGATCTTGTTGCGCAGCGATCCCAACGCGATGCGTTTGATGATCGGCAGTTCGCGCTCGGCGGCGATGCCGTGCACGTACTGCGGGGTGACCGCGGTGTCGTCGATGACCACGCCTGCGGCCTTGGCCGTGGCGCGCCCGGCGGCCGCGCCGATGTCGTCGACCGAAGCCGCGGCCAGCCTTGCCAACGCGGCCACGTCGTCGAGCAGCGCGAACAAGCCCCCGCTCACCTGATCCCCCTGATCGCCTCGGCAGTCATTGGCGAAGATTACCCAACCGGCGCCGACCTAGCCCGCCGCGCCGGTTGTTGTGACGACACGCCGGGCCGACTGTGACGACATGCCGTCAACACTTACGTGGTGACCTGCGGTGAGTTAGTTTTAGGGACCGATCGCCAGTGACAGCTGCCCGGCCGCGGCTCCCCGGCGATCGACAGCTGGGGGTGCGCGATGGCGAGTTCGATTCGCCCGTGGGTGACGACCGGGGTCGCCGTCGTCGGCGTGGGCTTGATCGCTCTCGTCCCCGTCGACCCGGGACCCGCGGCCGGCGACGTCCGGATCGCCAATTCCGCGGTCGATGTCACCACCGCGCCCAACCCGCTGGAGTACTACCCCCAGATGCTGATGCGTTCGCTGGACAACGCCGGTGACCGCTTCGGCGAGTACCTGGCCGCGCCCTTCCCGATCGTCACGGCGGTCGCGGACAACCAGCGGGCGGCGTTCGCCGATGTCGTCGCCGCGGTCCGCAGCGGTGACCCGGCCGCGATCGCCGGTGCGGTGGCCCGATCCGTCACCGTTCCCGTGGTCAACCTGGTCCGGGTCGCCGGATCCGGCGAGCCGTTCCGCACCGCCGCCAGTCTGATCGTCCGGCTTGCGCTGCCGGTCAGCGGCGGCGTTCTCGCCACCAGTTCCGCGGTGCTCGACGTCGTCGAAGCGCTGCTCAGACTCGACCCTGTCGGCGCATTCTCCGCCCTGACCAATATCCCGGCGCGGCTCGTCGACGGTTTCCTCAACGGGCGCATCGACGGTATCGGCGATACCCGGGTCGGCCTGCTGAGCCCGCAGGCCACCACGCCTGTCGCCGGCGAGCTCACCGGCCCGGTCGCCCATCTGGTCGACTCGCTGCAGCGGATCGGTGACACCATCTCCGCACCGACCGGCGCCGGCGCGGAGGCCACCGACATCCCGAACATGGGCGCCCCGTCGGTGCGGCTGCCCGACGTACCCGCCGCCACCGCGAAGCCGACCACCGCACCGTCCCCGCCCGTGTCCGCGCCGGACGACGACCCGGCTCCCGCCGGCGGGAACACTCCCGACGAGGAACCGGACGGGTCCCCATCTGATTCCGGGAACTCCGGGGACTTCGGGGACTTCGGGGACTTTGGGGACTTTGGCGACGTCGAGGACGCCGGTGACCCCGCCGATCCGGTGGCGCCGGCCTCGGTCCCCGACGGCGGGGAGACCGCGGAATCCGTGTCCCCGTCCGACAGTGCCGAGACCGGGACCGGGGTCGCGGCCGACGAGCCGACCTCCGCGAAACCGGCGGACGACGGCGCCGAGTAGCCCGGAGTTTGAGCCGGGACACTCGGGGTAATGCCTCGACCCATGAGTGACCGTGCCCGAACCGGTAGCGAAACAGCCCCGCCCGCCGTCCTTTTCGACATCGACGGAACGCTGGTGGATTCGGTCTATCTGCATGTGAGCGCCTGGTTGCGGGCGTTCGACGCCGAGGACATCCCCGTCGAGGGCTGGCGCATCCACCGGTGCATCGGCATGGACGGCACCACGTTGATGCGGACTCTGGCCGGCGAGGTGAGCCAGGACGTGCTGGACAGCCTCAAGGCTCGCCACAGCGAGTTCTACCGGGAGACGGCCGGCCTGCTCACTCCGCTGCCGGGTGCCCGCGACCTCCTGCGCCGGGTCGCGGAGCTGGGGTTGCAGGTCGTGTTGGCCACCTCGGCACCCGAGGACGAATTGCGCCTGCTGCGTGAGGTTCTCGACTGTGACGAGGTGGTGGCGGCGGTGACGTCGTCCGAAGACGTGGACACCGCCAAACCGAAGCCCGACATCGTGCAGGTCGCGCTGCAGCGGGCCGGTGTCAATGCCGACGACGCCGTGTTCCTCGGCGACGCGGTGTGGGACTGCGAAGCCGCCCGACGTGCCGGCGTGCGGTCCCTCGCGGTGTTGAGCGGCGGCGTGTCCCGCGGCGAACTTCGCGAGGCAGGCGCGAAGGACGTCTTCGAGAACCCCGAGGAGTTGCTCGCCAAACTCGAGTCGACCGTGATCGGCGAGCTCGCGCGCCGCGTCAGCTCCTGATCCGGGCCAACCGGCGCTGCGAGGCATGACTGCGCACCCGCTGCGGCCACCAGAACCACCGCCCGAGCAGCGCCGCCACGGCCGGCGTCATGAACGACCGCACGATCAGCGTGTCGAACAGCAGACCGAGCGCGATGGTCGTACCCACCTGCGCCATCACCAGCAGGTCACTGAAGGCGAACGACGCCATCGTGAACGCGAACACCAGACCGGCCGACGTCACCACCGACCCGGTGGCTGCCATGGCGCGGATGATCCCGGTCTTCAACCCGCCGGCCAGTTCCTCCTTGAACCGCGACACGAGCAGCAGGTTGTAGTCCGACCCGACCGCCAGCAGCAGGATCACCGACATCGGGAGCACCATCCAGTGCAGTTCGAGGCCGAGGATGTGCTGCCACACCAGTACCGACAGCCCGAACGACGCCCCCAGTGACACCAGCACGGTGCCGACGATCGTCGCCGCCGCGACGATGCTGCGGGTGATGATCAGCATGATGGCGAAAATCAAAGTGACAGCGGCGATCCCGGCGATCATCAGGTCGTAGAAGGCACCGTCGCGCATGTCCTTGTAGGTGGCGGCGGTGCCGGCCAGGTAGACCATCGACCCTTCCAGCGGGGTGCCCTTGATCGCTTCCTTGGCCGCGGTCTTGATCGGCACCACGCGCGAGATGCCCTCGATCGTGGCCGGGTCACCCTCGTGACTGATGATGAAGCGCACCGACTTGCCGTCCGGGGACAGGAAGTTCTCCATGCCGCGCTTGAAGTCGGCGTTGTCGAACGCCTCCGGCGGCAGATAGAACGTGTCGTCGTTCATCGAGTCGTCGAACGCGTCGCCCATCGCGTTCGCGTCGTCCTGCTGCGCGGCCGTCTGGTCCTGCATGCCCTTCTGGCTCTGACGCATCGTCAGCATCATCGCCTGCATGGTCTTCATCGTCTCGATCTGACTCGGCAGCAACGCGACCAATTGCGGCAACAGCGAATCGAGCCGCTCGAGCTCGGGTACCAGCTCCTGGATGTCGTCGGTCAGCGGGTTGATGCCGTCGAGGGTGTCGAACACCGAACGCAGCGCCCAGCAGACCGGGATGTCATAGCAGTGCGGCTCCCAGTAGAAGTAGTTGCGGACCGGCCGGAAGAAATCGTCGAAATCGGCGAGGTTGTCCCGGATCTCGGCGATGTCGATCGCGGTCGCCTTCGTCTTCTGCACCAACTGATGGGTGGTCTCCGACATCTGCTGCATCAGCGCCGACATCTTCGTCATCGTGTCGATGGTCGTCTGCAGTTCGTCGGCCTGCACCAGCATGTCGGCCATCCGGTCCTGCATGTACTTCTCGTTGAGCCGCTGCGTGGTGCCCTGCATGCTCATCTGGAACGGGATAGTGGTGTGCTTGATCGGCTTGCCGTCAGGGCGGGTCATCGTCTGCACCCGCGAGACACCGGGCACCCGGAAGATCGCCTTGGCGATCTTGTCGATGACGAGGAAGTCCGCCGGGTTGCGCAGATCGTGGTCGCTTTCGACCATCAGCAGTTCCGGGTTCATCCGCGCGGAGCCGAAATGCCGGTCGGCGACGGCGTATCCGACGTTGGCCGGGACGTCCTCGGGGAGGTAGTCCCTGGCGTCGTAGTTCGTCTTGTAGCCCGGCAGGGCGACCAGACCGATGAGCGCCAACGCCAGCGTCGCGGCCAGCACCGGTCCGGGCCAGCGCACCACCGAGGTGCCGATGCGACGCCAGCCGCGGGAACTGATGGCCCGCTTGGGTTCGAACAGTCCGAAGCGGCTGCCGATCGCGATGACCGCCGGGCCGAGGGTCAGCGCCGCCAGCACCGCGACCAGCGTGCCCACCGCGCACGGCACACCCATCGTCTGGAAGTACGGGAGCCTGGTGAAGCTCAGGCACAGCATCGCGCCGGCGATCGTCAGCCCCGAGCCCAGCACGACATGCGCCGTGCCGCCGAACATCGTGTAGTACGCCGTCTCCGGCTCGTCTCCCGCGCCCCGGGCTTCCTGATAGCGGCCGACGGTGAAGATCGCATAATCGGTTCCGGCGGCGATCACCATCAGGGTCAGCAGGTTCACCGCGAACGTCGACAGGCCGATGAACTCGAAGTGCGCCAGCGCGGCCACCACACCGCGGGCGGCGCCGAGTTCGATGAACACCATCAGCAGGATCAGCACCACGGTGGCGATCGAGCGGTAGACCAGCAGCAGCATCGCGGCGATCACGCCGATGGTGATCAGTGTGACGCGGAAGATGCTCTTGTCCCCCGCGCTGTGCTGGTCGGCGACCAGCGGCGCTCCGCCGGTCACGAACGCCTTCAATCCCTGCGGCGCGGGCGTCGAGTCCACGATTTCCCGCACCGCCGCGACGGATTCGTTGGCCCGCGGCTCGCCCTGGTTGCCCTGCAGGTACACCTGCACATAGGCGGCTTTGCCGTCGGTGCTCTGTGCGCCGGAGGCGGTGAGCGGATCGCCCCAGAAGTCGGCGACGTGCTGGACGTGCTCGGTGTCGGCTTCGAGCGCGCGGATCAGTTCGTCGTAGTAGCGGTGCGCAGCGCCGCCGAGCGGCTGCTCACCTTCCAGCACGATCATCGCGCTGCTGTCGGAGTCGAACTCGTCGAAGTCGGCTCCGATCCGCTTCATCGACACCATCGACGGCGCGTCGTGGGCGCTCAGCCCCACGGTGTGGGCTTCCCCGACCTCTTCCAGCGACGGCACCGCGACACTGCTGAGGACCGTCAGCAGCACCCAGCCGAGCACGACCGGGACCGCGAGCAGACGGATGATCCTGGCGATCCGGGACCGCCCGGCAGCTGCCATTCCCTCGCCCCCGATCAGGCCGCCGACATGCCCACCCCGATGCCGCGTGCGTGACACATCGCGTACCGCGTGTCATACATCTAGTCCGTCAAAGCATCGGCTGTCAATCGACGCTTGACAGGGAATTCACAGGTTGACCTGCGGCTTTCAGTGCCGGCCGGCGGTGTGACGCCGCACCAGATCCCGCTTGTCGAGCTTGCCGACCGCGGTGCGCGGCAGTTCGGCGGTGAACGACAGCGATCGGGGGCATTTGTAGTGGGCCAGCCGCGCGCGCAGCCAGTCGATCAGTTCGGCGGCGACGGCGTCGGTGGCGTCGGCCGGATCGACCGTCTGCACCACGGCAGTCACCGACTGCCCCATGGCGTCATCGGGAATGCCGAACACCGCCGCGTCCAGGACACGCGGATGGCTGATCAACAGATCCTCGGCCTCCTGCGGGTAGATGTTGACGCCGCCGGAGATGATCATGTGGTGTCTGCGGTCGGTCAGGTACAGGTAACCGTCGTCATCGAGGTATCCGATGTCCCCGACGCTGACCCATCCGCGGTCGTTGTGCGCCGCCGCGGTCTTGGCCTCGTCGTTGAGGTACGAGAACGTGCCCGCGCCTTCGAAGTAGACGTCGCCGGGGATTCCGGGCGGCTGTTCGCGACCGTCGTCGCCGACGATGTGCGCGACTCCGACCAGCGGACGGCCCACCGAGCCGGGGTGGGTCAGCCATTCCTCGGCGCGGATGAACGACACGCCGACACCCTCGGAGGAGCCGTAGAACTCGTCGACGATCGGGCCCCACCACTGGATCATCTGCCGCTTGATCTCACGCGGACACGGCGCCGCGGCGTGCACCACCCGACGCAGCGTGGACACGTCGTAGCCTGCGCGGGAGGCGTTGGGCAGCTTCAGCATCCGCACGAACATGGTCGGTACGAACTGCCCGTGGGTGACACCGTGGGTCTGGATCGCCGCCAGCGCACCCTCGGGAGTGAACCTGTCCATCAGCACCACGGTGGCGCCCAGCGCCTGCGCCGACATCGACCAGAACGACGGAGCGGTGTGATACAACGGCGCCGGGGTCAGATACACGGACTGCTCGTCGAGGCCGATGGCGCCGAGCAGCGGCGCAAGCATCACTTTCGCCTCGCTCGGCGAGCAGTGCGGCAGGGGCCGGCGAATTCCCTTGGGCTTGCCTGTGGTTCCCGACGAGTACTGCAGTAGGTCGCCCTCCTGCTCGTCGGGCAGCGGGGTGTCGGGGCAGCCGGCCACACACTCCGGGTAGCGCGCCCACCCGTCGAGGTCGGCGTCGGCGATCAGCCGTAGCCGGGGCAGTCCGCCCGGTAGGTGCGACCCCAACGCGGCGCAGAGCCCCTGCAGCACAGCCGAACCGACGACGGCCTTGGCGCCGCAGTCGTCGACGATGTAGGCGGCCTCCTCCGGCGTCACGTGGGTGTTGATCGTCGCGTAGTAGAGCCCGGCTCGCCGCGCGCCCCACAGGATCGCGAGCAGATGTTCGTTGTTCTCCATCAGCACCGCGACCACGTCCCCTTCGCACAGACCCGCGGCGCGGAAGTGGTGGGCGATGCGGTTCGCCCGGGATTCGAGCTCGCCGAATGTGATTCGGTCTCCGGACGGGTGCATGATCAGCGCCGGCCGCTCCGTGCCGGCCCACTGACGGATCTGCACGGTCAGGCCGGCGGCGGGCAGGGCGGATTGGGGTCGATCCCGCACATCCCGTGGTGCACGTAGCTGGGCACGTCCTCGGCCGGCTGGACGTCGGCGTGCTGGTTGACGAAGTTGAAGCCCAGCATGAACACCATCATGATCAGGTTGAACACCGCGGTCAGCGCCAGGATGCGCACCACCGGCAGCCACCGGGTGTGGCGGATCTGCTCGATCCCCTTGTCGGTGATCATCATTCCGTTGTTGTCCCGGAAGCAGTAGATGCCGATGGACAGCACGGTGACCACGCCGCCGAAGAAAATCCCTTCGTAGAGCGGGAATTGGTGCATGGTGCCACCGAAGATCGCCCAGTCCCCGTTGACCCGCAGGTAGTGCCACGCGCCGATCCGGTGGAAGAACTGTTCGAGCACGATGCACAGCACGGAGAACAGCGCGATCATGAACACGATGACGCCGGCCTTGTTGATCCGCGGGAACCTCTTGCGGACCGTCTCGATCAGCTTGTCGATGCCCATGATCGCCAGCGGGGTGAGCACGATGTAGCTGGCCAGGAAGTAGATGATCGGCTGCGGGTTCTCGGGGCCCTTCTCCACCCAGCCGGGGATGAACTCCCCCCAGGTACCCATGTTGAAGAAGCCGCCGTTGTACCCGAACACCGGCCGCACGGCGTTGACGCCGACGTCCTGCCAGGCGGCCAGCAGCCAGGCGAAGACGAACACGCCCAGCGTGGGGAACTGCCGCTCACGGCGCATCTTGGCGATGATGAACCAGAACAGGCCGACTCCCAGGACCAGGCAGCCGATCTCCCAGAACCGGATCCAGGCCATCGTGGAGCCGGGGATCTCGTCGGGCCCGTTCGGCGACGGCGTGAAGGCGTCGGAGAAGATCCAGCGCAGGTACACGTAGGCCTGGAACACCACGAACACCGCGCCGAGGCGGGCCAGCCAGATGATCGGCGGCGAGTCCTTGGCGCCGGTCCAGAGCCGGTCGAAGTTCTCCGATTCCGGTCTGGTGGTCTGATCTGCGGTCACAGCACAGCTCCAATCTGTCCGAACAGTCCGGCGATCTGCCCGCCGTAGAAGCCGCGGCGTCGCGGGCTCACCAGAAATCCTGGCGGGGACGCGAATCCGAGGTCGGGTAGACGCCTGCGCGCCGACAGCATCTCGCGGGCCTGCGCGGTGTCCCCGCAGACGGCCATCGCATACAGCATCTCGTCGCTGACGTGGTCGCCGAGGTCACGCAGGTGGCCGGCACCGAAGTCGGTGCGGATCGCGGCGACCTCGTCCTGCCAGCCGTGCAGTTCGACCAGCGCGTCGTAGGTCCGCACGGTCAGGTAGAACGCGATCTGGCGTTTGGCGTCCTGGATTGCGCGGGCAGGGTTCTCGTCGTCGACGGCGGTGATGACCCACCCCCAGCGGAGCAGCCCGGCGGGGTCGCGGCCGGTTCGCTGCGCCCCGAGGATCAGCTGCGGGTCCACCACCTCGTCCCACCAGCGGTCGGTGAACAGGCCGTGGCCCAGTATCCCGTCGGCGACGCTGCCCGCGGCCCGGATCATGTGCTTGTTGAACGCCCCCAACAGGATCGGGACGTCGATGGGCCCCAGCACCGGTGCCCTGACATGTGCGTCGATCGAGTAGAACTCGCCGTCGAAGCTGACCTTCTCGTCGTTCTCGGCGGCGAGAAAAGCCCGGATGCACGCGACGAGTTCGGTCATGCGCCGCGCCGGGTGGGTCGAGTCGACACCGAACCAGTCGCGGTTCATCCGCGCGGTGCCGGCCCCCAGTCCGAGGAAGACGCGGCCCGGCGCGATCTTGTCGAGGTGCCGCGCCGCGGCGGCGTGGACAAACGGGGACCTGGCGAACGCGTAGGCGATCCCGGGGCCGATCCGGGCCCGCGCCGTACCGTGCGCCATCTCCGCGGCGCTCACGTAGGCGCTGGCGTCGGCGAACTCCCCGGCGCAGAACGCCGCCGCGCCGGCCTCCTCGCACCGCTGCGCGAGTTGCGTTCCCGGCCAGGGCATTCCCCATCTCATCGGGTTCAGAACTTCAGGCTCGCACCGGCATCCACCTTGAGCTGTACCCCGGTGACGTAACGGGATTCGTCGGAGGCCAGGTAGGTGACGGCATGCGAGATGTCCTCCGGTTCGACGTACGGGATCGGCATGCCCTGCATCATGGGGAACGTCAGCAGCGCATCGTCGAGGCCGGGGTGTTCCAGGTCCGGCCGGAACATCTTGTACATCGACTCGTGGTGCAGCATCGGGGTGTTGACGTTGGTGGGGTGCACCACGTTGGCGCGGATGGACAGCGGGGCCAGTTGCCCCGCGAGCGCCATGGTGTAGCGGTCGATGAACTGTTTGGCGAGGTTGTATCCGGCGCCGCCGGCTCCCTGGGGTCCCATCGCCGAACCGGCACCGGCCTTTTCGGCCAGCAGGCCCGCCACCGATCCGACCGTCACGACGGACGCCCCGGCCGTGAGGTACTGCAGCGCGCTGTGGACGGTGTTGACCACACCGACGAAGTCGACGTCGAACGCGTCGGCGAACGCCCCGATCGGCTGGTCGCCCAGCGGGCAGATCCCGGCGTTGGCGACGACGACGTCGAGCTTGCCCAGTTCGGCGACCGCCGCGGCCAGGGCGGTCTCCAGCGCCGCGCGGTCGCGGACGTCGACCGCCGCGGAAACCACCCGCCGGCCGGACTTCTCGACCTCCCGGCAGGCTTCCTCGAGATCCTGCTCGGTGGACAGCGGGTACACGTTGTGGTCGATGTCGTGGCAGATGTCGAACAGGATGATGTCGGCGCCCTCCTCGGCCAGCCGCACCGCGTGTCTGCGCCCCTGTCCGCGGGCACCGCCGGTGACGAGTACGACCTTTCCTTCAACCCTGCCCATGTCCGTGCCCTTCAGTCGGTGATCGATGACAGTCGCGCCCTGAGCAGGTGCTTCTGCACCTTGCCGCTGGGTGTTCGTGGGAGTTGCGGTACGACGACGATGCGCTCGGGGGTCTTCTGGCGCGCGAGCCCGCACTCGGCGAAATGCGCTGCGGCGTCGCCGACCCCGAACCGATGCCCGGAGTTGACCACCACGAACGCGCACACCCGTTCGCCGTAGACGTCGTCTGCGGCCCCGACCGCGGCCGCCTCGGCGACGGCCGGATGGCCGGCCAGGACGTCCTCGACCTCCTTCGACGAGATGTTCTCGCCGCCGCGGACGATGATGTCCTTCTTGCGGTCGGTGATGGTGAGGTAGCCGTCCGCGTCGAGACGTCCGACGTCGCCGGTGCGGAACCAGCCGTCGGCCATGCCGGCGCGGGTGTGCTCGGTGTCGGTGTATCCGCAGAACAGTTCGGGTCCGCGGGTGAGGATCTCACCGGCCCTGCCCGGCAGGACGTCGCGGCCCGCGTCGTCGACGATCCTGATCTCGGTTCCCGGGCAGATCCGGCCGTCGGTGTCCGCGCGTTTGTCCAGCGGATCCTCCGGCCGTCCCGAGCTGACGGTCGGGTGTTCGCTCGATCCGTAGCAGCGGTAGGCGCCGACACCGGACTGCGCTGCGCGGCGGATCAGCATTCCGGCGACCCCCGCTGCGCCGGTGGTGTATTCCCGGACGCTGGACAGGTCGAGCCGGTCGCGCTCGGCGATGTCCAGAATGCCGGCCAGATGGATCGGCGCGCCGCCGGAGGTGTTGACGGAGTGCCGCTGGATCAGCCGGGCCGCCGTCTCGGGGTTCCAG
The DNA here is from genome assembly GCF_001552715.1 of Mycolicibacterium vaccae NBRC 14118 = CIP 105934. GTDB lineage: Bacteria > Actinomycetota > Actinomycetes > Mycobacteriales > Mycobacteriaceae > Mycobacterium > Mycobacterium vaccae. The sequence goes on from NZ_BCRS01000122.1 coordinate 13,389, forward strand.
GTGTCCATCGCGACGGTCGTATTCGCCCGCGACAGCATCCGCAGGATACCGAGGGTGCCGGCGATGTGCCCGGGCGGGAACACCGAAAGTGTGATGCGGTCGTCTGCGGTGGAACGCATCTCGTCCATCGCAGTGATCTCGCCGAGCAGGCTCGCGTGGGTGTGCTGGACACCCTTGGGTTCCGCGGTGGTGCCTGAGGTGTACACCAGCAGGCACCGGTCCTGCGCGTCCGCCCCGGATACCGGCACGAAGCCGGTGACAGCACAGTCGGCCAGCTCCGCGTAGGAGATGGTGCCCGGCAACGGATCGCCGACGACGATGCGGTGGTCGAGGCCGGGCAGGTCGGTCAGCGCCGCCAGCGTGCTGGCGGCGTCCCGCGTGCGTGTGGCACGGGCGAGGATGAGAGCACGGGCCCCGGACCGGCGTGCGATGAAGCGGACCTCGGCGGGTCCGTAGATGGGCACGATCGGCAGGACCACCGCCCCGGCGAGCCAGACCGCGGCGTGCGCGGCGAAGCATTCACGCCAGTTCGGCAGCTGCACCGCGACGACGTCACCGGCCCGGACGCCCAGCGCGGTGAGTCCTGCTGCCAGCCGGCAGCTTTCGTCGAACAGCTCGCCCAGTGTGGTCTGCGCGGGATTGACGTCGCTGTGCACTTCGAGCACGGCGCCCGGGTTCCGGCGGGCTGCGGCCACGATCTCGTCGGTCAGCATGTCAGCAGCACGCATCCCGCGATCGGTCCGCCGCCGGCGGACACCACGGCGACCTCCGGCCGTTTCGGCAGCGCGGTGGGTCCCGCGCGCCCGCGCAACTGGGCCACGGCCTCGTACAGCACCCAGTACCCGTGCATCCGGCCGGCCGAGAGCTGGCCCCCGTAAGTGTTCAGCGGCAGCGCTCCGTCCGGCGCGATCCGCGTCCCGCCGTCGACGAAGGGACCGGCCTCACCCTCGGCGCAGAAACCGAGCGCCTCGAGCCAGGCCAGGGTCAGGTAGCTGAACCCGTCGTAGAGTTCGGCCAGGTCGACGTCCCCGGGTGCCAGCGTGGTCTTCGACCACATATCGGCGGCGGCGTCGGTGGCGGCCATGTTCGGGTAGTCCGGGCGTTCGTACCATCCGCCGGTGCCGGCCGCTCCTCCGGTGGCCTCGACGGTGACCGCCCCGAAGGGGCTGTCGGCCCGATGCTCCGGCGTCGACACCACGAACGCGATCGACCCGTCCACCGGCACGTCGCAGTCCAGGAGTCCGAACGGCGAGGAGATGGGCCTGGAGTTCAGGTAGTCGTCCATCGTGATCGGGTCGCGGTAGACCGCCAGCGGGTTCCGGCCTGCGTTGCGCCGGGCGTTGATCGCCACCCAGCCCAACTGCTCCTTGGTGGTGCCGTACACGTCCATGTGCCTGCGGCAGTGCATGGCCAGCCAGTTGGCTGCCGAATAGGCGTGGGCGGCAAGCAGATGGTCGAACGGCCCGGGCTCTTTGGCAGACTTTCGGGCACCCGGGCCGGCCTCCACCGTGCCTCCCATCATCTGCACGGTGCGGTAGACCAGCATGTGGCGGGCGCGGCCCCCGGCGACGGCCGCGCAGGCCTGTGCCACCGGTTCCAGCAGGCCGGCGGGTCCGAGCGGTTCACCGAACCGGCCCGGATCCGGAATGCCCAGGAGCGCAGCAGCTTCGGCGGCTGTGGTGTCACCGAGGGTGAGGACGCCGTCGATGTCGGCGGCGGTCAGTCCGGCGTCGGCGATGGCCGCCGCCGAGGCCTGCACGGTCAGGTCTGCCGCCGAGATCCCGGTGCGCCGGCCTACGTGGGAGATCCCAGCGCCCGAGATCACCGGAGCGGCCCCGCGTGGTACGGCCATCCATCCCTTTCACGGTCCGATAGAGTTTAATCAGTGTACTCTTTGACGGTGCCTGTCTCACCCGTTTCGGCGAAGCCCCCGAGGATCCTGCCCCCGGTCGACGACGCGTCCCGACCGTTCTGGACCGGGGGCGCCGACGGGCGGCTCCGCATCGCCCACTGCCGCGCCTGCGGGCGTTACATCCATCCGCCCCGGCCGGGGTGCCCGGACTGCGCGGGTGCGCTGGAGTTCGTCGCGGTCTCCGGTGACGCCACGCTGTTCACCTACACCGTCGCTCACCAGCAGTTCCATCCTGCCGTCCCAACACCTTTCGTGATCGCAGTAGTCCAGCTCGCCGAACAGCCGGGCCTGCGACTGGTCACCAACATCGTCGAATGCGACCCGGCGGCACTGGTTTCGGGCATGCCGCTGCGGGTCCGCTTCGAGCGGCACGACCAGGCAACCGGATCCGTCTTCGTCCCGGTCTTCGCCCCGGCCGATACCGTCACTTGATCAGCGGGTCCCGGGGTAACCCGAGGATCCGTTCGGCGATCTGATTGCGGGTGACCTCCGAGGTGCCCCCGGCGATCGTCATTCCGCGCGACCCCAGCACCAGCAGGCCGGCCACCTTCGCCGGCCGGGACAGCAGCGCGACGTCGGCCCCGAAGAGTTCGGCGGACAGTCCCGCCCGTGCGACCACGTGCTCGGCGATCAGCAGCTTGGTCACGTTGCCTTCCGGGCCCGGCTCGGCACCGGCGACGCTGCGGGCGGCGCGCCGCAGATTGAGCAACCGCAGCGCATGATCTTCGGCGAGGAAGCGCCCCGCCCGCTCGGCCGCACCGGCGACTCGGTCGCCGAAGCGCTGGGTCAGATCGATGATCGTGCCGGCAGCACCGTGCGCCCCGGCCGCTCCGCCGCCGATGCTCACCCGTTCGTTGCCGAGCGTCGCGCGCGCCACCGTCCAGCCGTCGTTCGGTTGCCCGACGACGTCGCGGTCGGGGACGAACACCTCGTTGAAGAACACCTCGTTGAACTCCGAGCCGCCGGTGATCTGCCGCAGCGGGCGCACCTCCACCCCGGGCGCGGACATGTCGATGATCACGGTGGTGATACCGGCGTGCTTGGCTGCCGACGGATCGGTGCGCACCGTCGCCAGGCCCAACTGGCAGTGCTGGGCGTTACTGGTCCACACCTTCTGTCCGGTGACGAGCCAGCCGCCGTCGGTGCGGATCGCCTTGGTGCTCACCGCCGCTGCGTCCGATCCGGCGCCGGGCTCGGAGAACAGCTGGCACCACACCTGGTCGTGTCGCAGTGCGGGGTTGACGAAGCGTTCGATCTGGTCCTGCGTGCCGTGCTGGATGAGCGTCAGGATCACCCACCCGGTGATGCCGTATTCGGGCCGCTGCACGCCGGCTCCGGCGAATTCCTGCTCGATGACCAACTGTTCCACCGCGTCGGCGGCACGGCCCCACGGCTTCGGCCAGTGGGCCATCACATAGCCCGTCTCGATCATCCGCCGCCGCAACTGCTTGTCGTCCAGTTCCGACCAGGACGCGAGTTCGGCGCGGAGGTCGGCACGCAGTTGTTCGGCCGCGGGCGGCAGATCGATCGAGTTCTCCCGGACCACGCCCTTGGCTGTCAGGGTGTACACGTCGGCGGGCGCATCCCGGCCACCGACCAGTCCGCGCATCGTCACCGACCGCCGCAGGTGCAGGTGCGCGTCGTGCTCCCAGGTGAACCCGATGCCGCCGTGCACCTGGATGTTGAGCTCTGCGTTGTGCACGTATGCCGGGAACGCCAGCGTCGCGGCGGCGGCGGCCATGAGCGTGAAGGCCTGCTCGCCGGATTCGGCCGCCCTGGCCGCATCCCAGACGGTGGCGGTGGCCTGCTCGGCGGCGACCAGCATGTTGGCCAGGTGGTGCTTGACCGCCTGGAACGTGCCGATGGTGCGGCCGAATTGCTCACGGACCTTCGCGTAGCCGACCGCGGCGTCGACGCAGTCGTGCGCGCCGCCGACAGCTTCGGCCGCGGCGATGGTGCGCGCCAGCGCGATGGCGGCTGCGGCGGCCCCCGGAAGCACGCAGCCGGAGGTCAGCGCGACGTCGGTCAGGGTGACCCGGCCGGAGCGCCGGGTGGGGTCGAGGTTGGCGGGTACGTCGACGGTGACACCGTCGGCGGTCGCGTCGACGACGACGACGTCCTCACCGACGGTCAGGATCAACAGGTCGGCCAGCCCGGCGCCGAACACGACCCCGGCCTCACCGGAGAACCGGTCGCCCTCGGCCGTGACGCCGGACGCGACACCGAACCCCGCGGTCACGGAGCCGTCGACCAGCGACGGCAACCAGCGGGTGCGCTGTTCGCCGTTGCCCGCCACCGAGATCACGGCCGAGCCGACCACCGTCGGGACGAACGGCCCCGGCGCGACGGCCCGGCCGAACTCCTCGGCCACCACCACCAGTTCGGGCAGGCCGGCGCCCGCGCCGCCGTACTCCTCGGGAATGTGCAGACCCAGCCAGCCCAGGCCGGCCAGCTCGGCCCAGAAGGCCGGTCTCGCCTCGGCCTCGGCATCCAGGAGCTCGCGGGCGGCGCTGCGGGCGTTGCGCGCCTGCAGGAAGGAACGGACGACGCCGGCTAGCTCACGGTGGTCTTCGGTGATGGCGATACCCATCGGTCTCGGTCTCCTTGCTCGACGGAAGGGGGTGGGACGGGATGCCTCAGCGGCGGCCATGTCCGCCGGGCCAGCGCGCCCGAGGCGGTGCGGGTCAGGTAGTCGTCGTGTTTGATCCCGCGCCACAGCTGGGTGACGTAGTCGCGGTCGGTGAGGTCGCCGCGGCCGGCCAGCTCGGCCAGGGCCGCGCGCCCTTGGGACACCGACCGCGGCGCCCAGCCCAGGACGGCGGTCAGCTCGGCGGTCTCCTGAGCATCGACCACCGCACCGATGCGGTCGACCTCGGCGAGGTACTTCACCAGTCGCGCAGCACCTTTGACGTAGCGCAAAGCCAGCGCATCGGTCGACCTGGCCGCGGCGCCGGACATGGCCGAGGCGGCGGCCTCGTACACCGAGGAGTGCTCCGAGGGGGCGTCGGCGTCCCCTTCGGGGGGAAGCTCGACGTCGACCTCGGGGATGCCGACGACATGTGCCAGCGCCTCCACCAGCAGGCGGCGGTGCAGCATGCCGTAGATCAGGCTGTTGCCCGCATCGGGTGACGCAGGCGGCACGGACGCGCGGGTGTCGATGCTGCCCGGGCTGATCGAGGCCAGCCGGGTCTCGGCGAACAGCCGGTAGTACCAGACCCGGTCGTCGTCGATCCGGTGACCGGACAGCTGCTCGTACTCGGCCAGCCGCGCCGGAAAGTCGGTGAAGGTGTCCTGCACCGTACGCAGCGACAGCCACGCGATGTCGTCCATCGGATCGCCGAAATGGGCCAGCTCCCAGTCGACGACGGCGGTCACCACCCCGCCGGAGTACATGAAGTTGCCGGGGCCGGTGTCCCCCTGCACCATCACGGTCGGCCCGTCGTAGTCGGGGACGTGCCGGTCCAGCCAGTCGATGCAGAACGCCAGCAGCGGTGCGGGTTTCCCGTACCTGCTCAGTCGTGCCCGCATCGCGGCGATCTCCGCGCGGACGTGCCCGGCGACCGGGCCCGCGGGGCCGAGGCTCGGGATCGTCAGGTGTTGCGCGTCGATCCGGTGCAGCGCAGCCAGTTTGCCGATGAAGTCGCGGGCGGTCCGCACCTGTTCGTCGGGATCCTGGATCAGCCGGAACCAGGTGTCGCCGCCGACCCGTTCCAGCAGCACGGCCTGCAGGGTGGGATGTGCCGCGATCACCTGGGGCACGGTCACGCCGTGGCGGTGCAGCTCGGCCATGATCTCGGCCTCGACCTGCAATGGGTGAAAAGCACTGCCGGGGTCGGCTTCCCTCGGGTCATAGCGCAGGAACAGGGCACGGGACCGCGCGCCGGTACCGGCGTCGACGAACCACGCCTGCCTGCTCGCGCCGCCGGGGACCTGTCTGACCTCGACCACGTCGGTCCCGGTCATCTCCGCGATCCACTGCCGCAGGTCGGCCGGGATCTCGGGACGGCGCGTGCTCATGAGCGCGCACCGACTTTGTTCGACGCGCTCGCCAGCCACGCCCGGACCGCGTCGCGGTGTTCCTGGGTGAGGGCGCTGCGCACCATCCGCGCGCTTTCGGGCAACAACGCCTCGGCGAGCGACAACCGCTGCGCGTCAAGGATGTTGGCTTTGGCACCGGCGAACGCGGCGGTGGGACCGGCGGCGATCTCGGCGGCCCAGCGCTGCGCCGCCGCGGGCAGGT
>NZ_BCRS01000123.1 GCF_001552715.1 Mycolicibacterium vaccae NBRC 14118 = CIP 105934
GCCCGCGATCGCGCCCGGCTCGCCCCCGCCGCCAGCCTCCGCGCCGCCACCGGTGTGGCCGCCCATTCCGGTGCCCGCACAGGTCCCGTAGCGCACCCCGCTTTTCACTCTCGCTGAGCACAACCCGCGACCGGCGGGGCGGTCGCCCCTACGGTCCGGTTCCATGCCCGAACCGCAGGACTCCACCCCGCGACGCCTCAACGAGGACTGGCTCGCCGTCATCGTCGGCCTGACCCTGCTCGCGCTCGTGCTCGTCGGTGCCATCCCCGGGAGCCTGATCCCGTGACCGAGCACACCGCGCAGGCCTCCGAACAGGAACGCGACGCCCGGCCGTCCGGGACCTGGTACGCCGTCGCCGGCGTGCTCGTCGTGCTGGTCCTCGGCGCCGCGACCCGGTTCCTGGAACAGCAGGTGCCGACGTGGGCCGACGGCACCGCGTTCGAAGGCCTCGCCAAATCGATCGAGTTCCCGGTCTACGCCATCGCGCTGGGCCTGATCGGCAACGTCGTGCTGTCGCGGCTGGCGCTGCGCGACGCGCTGTCGACGGGCTTCCGCACCGAGTTCTTCATCAAGACCGGCCTGGTGCTGCTCGGCGCGTCGATCAACCTCAAACTGCTGGTCACCGCTGCCGCACCCGCGATCGTCCAGGCCCTGCTGCTGATCACCGTCGTGTTCGGTTTCACCTGGTGGCTGGGCGGGCGGCTCGGCCTGGACGACAAGCTGCGGGCGCTGCTGGCCTCGGCGGTCTCGATCTGCGGGGTCAGCGCGGCGATCGCGGCGGCCGGAGCCGTGCAGGCCAAGCGCGAGCAACTGGCCTACGCGGCGTCGCTGGTCATCGTGTTCGCACTGCCGTCGATCTTCCTGCTGCCGTGGCTGGCCCGGGTGTTCGGGCTGCCCGACGCCGTCGCCGGCGCTTGGATCGGCGGCAACATCGACACCACCGCCGCAGTCGCGGCGGCCGGCGCACTGGCCGGCGAGGACGCATTGCAGATCGCCACCATCGTCAAGACCACCCAGAACGCGCTGATCGGCGTCGTCGCGATCGCGCTGACCGCGTACTTCGCGCTGAAGGTGGAGAAGCGCACCGGCGCCGACGCCCGGCCGTCGCTCGGCGAGTTCTGGCAGCGGTTCCCGAAGTTCGTGCTCGGCTTCATCGCCGCGTCGATCATCGGCACGCTCTATCTGGCCGACGGCGGCGACAAGGCGAACATCACCACGGTCAACGACCTGCGCACCTGGTTCCTGATCTTCGCGTTCGTCGCGATCGGGCTGGAGTTCTCACTCAAGGGTCTGCGCGAAGCCGGCTGGCGGCCGGTCGCGCTGTTCGCTTCGGCCACCGTGGTCAACATCGTGGTCGCGCTCGGCCTGGCGCTCGTGTTGTTCGGGAACTTCCAGCTCGGCTAGTTAAGGTGACCGGGTGCCCACGTTGGCGTCCCGCCGCCGGTTCCTGACGATGACAGCCGGCGCTGCGGCGCTGCTGACCGCCTGCGGCTCCGAGAAACCCGGCACGGTCGCCTCCGACGGCTCGGTGACCGTCCGGCACGCGTTCGGCGAGACCCGGATCCCCGCCCCGCCGACCCGGGTGGTCAGCGCCGGCCTGACCGACGCCGACGACCTGCTGGCGCTGGGCGTCGTGCCGGTCGCGGTGACCGACTGGTTCGGCGCCGAACCGTTCGGCGTGTGGCCGTGGGCCCGGCAGCAACTGGGCGACGCGCAGCCTGTCGTGCTGTCGCTGGCCGACGGCGTGCAGATCGAGCAGATCGCGGGGCTGACCCCCGACCTGATCGTCGCCACCGACGCCGGCCTGGACCAGGAGACCTACAACCAGCTCTCGGCGATCGCACCGACCATCGCCCAGTCCGGTAGCCAGGCGTTCTTTGAGCCGTGGCGCGACCGGGCGGGCGCCATCGGGCAGGCCGTGTTCCGGCACGACGACATGAGCAACCTGATCGCCGGCGTGGACGCCGCGTTCGACGCCGTCAAGGACAGCCACCCGCAGTTCTCCGGCAAGAAGGCGCTGCTGCTCGGCGGCGCGCTGGTCCGCGACGGCGTGCCGGTCAGCCGCCCCGCGTGGCGCAGCGAGTTCCTGACCCGGATGGGGCTGACGGTGGTGGAGACCGACGCGTCGATCCTGCGGGACCGGATCGCCGACGTGCTCGGCGAGGCCGACGTGCTGATCTGGACCACCGAGAGCGACCAGGAGCAGGCCGCCCTGCTGGCCGACCCCGCGATCGCCGCACTGCCGGCCAGGCGCCATGTGTTCACCGGCAAGGAGCTCGCAGGCGCAATCGCCTACGCCTCGACACTGTCGTATCCGGTGCTGGCCGACCGGTTGCCGCCGATGCTGGCGGCCGCACTCGGCTGATCTAATTGGCCCGTGACAGACCCTACCGACCAGCACGCCTCGTTCGCCCGCGTCGGGTCCGCCTACTACCCGGTGCTGGTCGCAGTGTTCACCGCACTGGTGATCATCTCCAACGTCACCGCCACCAAGGGCGTGGAGTTCGGTCCGATCATCACCGACGGCGGCTTCATCGTGTTCCCGCTGACCTACGTGATCGGCGACGTGCTGTCCGAGGTGTACGGGTTCAAGGCCGCCCGGCGCGCCATCTACACCGGCTTCGCGATGAACGCCCTTGCCGCGCTGGCGTTCTGGGCCACGATCTATCTTCCCGCCGCCGACTTCTACCCCAATCAGGAGCACTTCGAGAACATCGTGCACGCCTACACCGGCCTGATCGTCGCCGGGTTGGCGGGCTTCCTGGTCGGGCAGACCCTGAACGCGTGGTCGCTGGTGCGGATCAAGGAGCGCACCAAGGAGAAACACCTGTGGGCGCGGCTGGTCGGCTCGACGTTCGTCGGGCAGCTCGGCGACACCGTGGTGTTCTGCGCGATCGCCGCCAGCGTCATCGGCATCACGTCGTTCGGCGACTTCCTGACCTACACCGCGCAGGGCTGGCTGTACAAGACCCTGGTGGAGGTCGCGCTGCTGCCGGTGACCTACCGCGCGATCGCGTTCATCAAACGCCGCGAGCCGTCCTACCAGCCGCTGAGCGCCTGACCTGTTCCATCGCCGAAACTGCATTCCGTGCGCGGGAGATCGAGTGGGGGCCGCGTGGAATGCGGTTTCGCGGAGCTCTCGGGTCCGGCGATCTTGAGTCTTCGGTAAGGACGCTCTGGCAAGGTTCAGAGAGCTTCGGCGAGCGGGTTTCAGACAACCTACTCGACGGTAACGTTGGTGTATGAGCGTGACCGCGGATGCGACAGACACCGTGCGCGGCGACGGCGCACACCGGATCCTGGACTACGGCGACCGGGCGCTGCTGCTTGAGTTCGACGGCAGCGCAGCGGTTCTGGCATGGACCGACGCCATCCGGGCAGCCGAGCTGCCCGGCGTGGAGGACGTCGTCCCCGCCGCGCGGACCGTGCTGGTGAAACTCGCCGACAGCCACTACCAGGCGCCCACCCGACAGCGACTGGCCGCGGTGCGGCCCAGCGAACAGGCACTGGCCGAAGCGGCGCCACCGGACACCCCCGACGTCGTCGTCGACGTCGTCTACGACGGTGAGGATCTCGACGAGGTGGCGCGGCTGACCGGGCTGAGCCGCGCCGAGGTCGTCGCGGCGCACACCGGGCGGCTGTGGCGGGTCGCGTTCAGCGGCTTCGCCCCCGGTTTCGCCTACCTCGTGGGCGGGGACGAACGGCTCGCAGTGCCCCGCCGAGCGGAGCCGCGCACCAAGGTGCCGGTCGGCTCGGTCGGGCTGGCCGGCGAGTTCAGCGGCGTCTACCCCCGAGAATCCCCCGGCGGCTGGCAGTTGATCGGCCGCACCTCCGCGGTGCTGTGGGACGTCGACCGGGAGAACCCGGCGCTGCTCACCCCCGGGATGTGGGTGAAGTTCGAGGCGAGCTCATGAGCGCGGTGACCCTGGAGATCCTGCAACCCGGCCCGCTCGCGCTCGTCGAGGACCTCGGCAGGCCCGGCATGTCCCACCTGGGCGTCACCCGCTCGGGCGCGGCGGACCGGCGCGCGCACACCCTGGCCAACCGGCTGGTCGCCAACCCCGACGACCGCGCAACGGTCGAGGTGACGATGGGCGGGTTCACCGCCCGGGTGCACGGCGGCAACGGCGAAGGCGTCGCGATCGCCGTCACCGGAGCCGACACCGACCCGGCCGCCGACGGGATCCCGTTCGGCTCCAACAGTATTCACTATGCGCACGACGGCGAGGTGATCTCGCTGGGCCCACCGCGCACCGGTCTGCGCTCCTATCTGGCGGTCCGCGGCGGCATCGACGTCGAACCCGTGCTCGGCTCCCGCAGCTATGACGTGATGTCGGCGATCGGGCCGGTGCCGCTGCGCCGCGGCGACACGCTGAGGGTCGGCGCGCACACCGACGACTTCCCCGAACTGGAACAGGCCCCGGTCGCGGCGATCGCCGGCGACGTCCTCGAGCTCCGGGTGGTACCGGGCCCGCGTGACGACTGGTTCCTCGACCCCGACGTGCTGGTCCGCACCAACTGGCAGGTGACCAACCGCAGCGACCGGGTCGGCATGCGGCTGGTCGGCATGCCGCTGGACTACCGGTGGCCGGACCGTCAGCTGCCCAGCGAGGGCGCGACCCGTGGCGCCATCCAGGTCCCGCCCAACGGCTTCCCGGTGATCCTCGGCCCCGACCACCCCGTAACCGGCGGCTACCCGGTCATCGGTGTCGTCGCCGACGACGACATCGACAAGATCGCGCAGGCGCGGGCCGGACAGACGGTGCGACTGCACTGGTCCCGGCCCCGGCGTCCGTTCCGGGACTGACACCGCCCGGGCGACGCTGGTAGAACCTCAGGTGTGCGCGCACGCCTGGTCCACACCTCCGACCTCGACGACGAGACCCGCGAGGACGCCCGCCGGATGGTCATCGCCGCCTTCGACGGCGACTTCGCCGACGACGACTGGGAACACGCGCTCGGCGGCATGCACGCCCTCATCGCCCAGCGCGGCGAGGTGATCGGCCACGCGGCCGTCGTCCAGCGCCGTCTCTACGTCGGCGACCACGCGCTGCGCTGCGGCTACGTCGAAGGCCTCGCGGTCCGGGAGGACCACCGCGGCCAGGGCCTCGGCCACGCGCTGATGGACGGCGTCGAACAGGTGGTGCGCGGCGCCTACCACCTCGGTGCGCTGAGCACGACCGAGCTCGGCGAGCCGCTGTACACCGCACGGGGGTGGGTGCCGTGGCGTGGGCCGACGTCGGTGCTGGCCCCGGACGGGCCGACCCGCACCACCGAGGACGACGGATCGCTGTACGTGCTGGCAGGGACACTGCCGCCGGCGGTGACGCTGGACCCGACCGCGCCGATCGCCTGCGACTGGCGCAACGGGGACCTCTGGTGACGCGCGGTTGACCTCACAGCGGCACCCGGTCGCCGGTGAACGGAATTTCATCCCGTGAGCGGGCGCGACACCGTTGCGCAACGGCCGGTTAATCACGGCGAAACACCTCCTGCATAGACATTGGGCATGAGTGATCCGGAGGGCAGGCGCGATCCGGCCTGGGCGCCGCTCACCGGATTCCGGGTTGCGGTCACCTCCGCGCGGCGCTCCGACGAGTTGAGTGCGCTGCTGCGGCGCCGCGGCGCCACGGTCACCAGCGCCGCCGCGATCGCGATGGTGCCGCTGCCCGACGACGACGAACTGCGTCAGCGCACCCGCGCGCTGATCGAGACACCTCCCGACATCGTGATCGCCACCACCGGCATCGGCCTGCGGGGCTGGATCGCCGCCGCCGACGGCTGGGGTATGGCCACCGAACTGACCGCGGCGCTGAGCAACGCCCGCATCGTGTCGCGCGGCCCCAAGGCCACCGGCGCACTGCGCGCCGCCGGACTGCCCGAGGAGTGGTCACCGGAATCGGAGTCCTCCCGCGAACTGCTGCACTACCTGGTCGAGGGCGGCATCGCCGGGACCCGGATCGCGGTGCAGCTGCACGGCGCCACCGCCGAATGGGACCCGTTCCCGGAGTTCCTCGACGAACTGCGCGCCGCAGGCGCCGAGGTGGTGCCGATCCGGGTGTACCGCTGGCATCCGGCGCCCCGCGGCGGAGATTTCGACCAGCTGGTGGCCGGCATCGCCGACCAGAAGTTCGACGCGGTCAGCTTCACCTCGGCCCCGGCAGTGGCCTCGGTGTTGTTGCGCGCCACCGAGATGGGCTTGGAGGCCGAGGTGCTCTCGGCGCTGCGCAGCGGCGTGCACGCGATGTGCGTCGGCCCGGTCACCGCGCGACCGCTGGTGCGGCTCGGGGTGCCGACGTCGGCGCCGGAGCGGATGCGATTGGGCGCGTTGGCCCGTCACATCACCGACGAACTGCCGCTGCTGCAGGCCCGTACCGTGCGGGTGGCCGGACACCTGCTGGAGATCCGCGGCACCTGCGTGCTCGTCGACGGCACGGTCAAGGCACTGTCGCCGGCGGCGATGGCCACCATCCGGGCGCTGTCGCTGCGGCCGGGCGCGGTGGTCTCGCGCACCGACCTACTGCGCGCGCTACCGGGCAGCGGCACCGACACCCACGCCGTCGAGACGGCCGTACTGCGGCTGCGTACCGCGTTGGGCGACAAGAAGATGGTGTCCACCGTGGTCAAGCGTGGCTATCGGCTGCCCGTCGACGAGGCGTTCGCGTCGTGAACCTGGTGCTGGTCGCCCACGGCACCCGCAAGCAGGCCGGAGTGGCGCTGATCGCCGACCTGGCCGCGCAGGTGGCCGCGACGCTGGACCGGCCGGTGCGGGTCGCGTTCGTCGACGTGCTCGGGCCGACCCCGGCCGAGGTGCTCGCCGCCGCGCCCGGCCGGCCCACCGTGCTGGTGCCCGCGTTCCTGGCGTGCGGCTACCACGTCCGCGCCGACATCCCCGCCCACGTCGCGGCCAGCGGCCACGACGACGTCGTCGTCACCCGGGCGCTGGGACCCGATCCGGCGTTGATCCGGGTGCTCGTGGATCGGCTCGTCGAATCCGGTTGGCGGCCCGATGATTCGGTGATCCTGGCGGCGGCGGGCACGTCCGATCCGCAGGCGATGCGTGATCTGCACACCACCGCGACGTGGCTGTCGGCGACGCTGGGCACCCGGGTGGAACTGGCGTTCGCCGCGACCGGCGAACCCCGGATCTCCGATGCCGTGGCCGCGGCGCGCCGCTCCGGCAGGCGGGTGGTGGTCGCCTCATACCTGTTGTCCGACGGGCTTTTTCAGGACCGATTGCGCACCAGTGGCGCCGACGTGGTGACCGAACCGCTGGGCACCCACGCCGGGGTGGCGCGACTGATCGCCAACCGGTTCCAGCGAGCCGGCTTCAACACGGCCGCCGAAATCGCATTCCACGCGCGAAAAAGCCAGTGCAGGCCGACGGGAATGCAGTCTCGGCGGTGACGGTCAGGGGTGCGGCCTGGTCGACGGCGGCAGCGCGGCGACCAGCGGGGTGTCGGCGCCGACCCGGCCGAGCTTCGACGCGCCGCCGGGATCGCCCAGCGGCTCGTCGCGGCCGGGCAGCGTGAGCGCGAAGAACGCAGCGTTGTCCTCGAGGAAGGCCATCTCCTCGTCGGGCAGGTCGGTCTCGTAGTAGATGGCGTCCACCCGGCACGCGATGCGGCAGGCGCCGCAGTCCACGCACTCGTTGGGGTTGATGTACATCGCGCGGTCGCCCTCATAGATGCAGTCGGCCGGGCACTCCTGCACACAGGACTTGTCGACGATGTCCACACACGCGCTGCCGATCACGTAGGTCATGCCGTCGAGGTTAGGAAACCTGCGCGCGCAGGACAGGGGCCGAAAGTCCCTACTTAGATCACGCCGAGATTGCGATCAGCGCGGCTGAAACCCCCCAAAACGCCGCATGGAATGCGGTTTCGGCGGGAAATCAGGACGCGAGCTGGACGTACCCGCCGGGGGTGATCCGCGTCTCGTAGACCGGCAGCGCACGGTCGGGGTCATCCAGACAGCTGCCGTCGTCGAGCGCGAACGCCTGCTTCTTGATCGGTGACTGCACCGTGGCACGGCCGCCGCGGTCGCCGACGAGGCCGCGCGACATCACCGCCGCGCCGGAGAACGGGTCGATGTTGCCGACCGCGTGCAGGCTTCCGTCGTCGAGGCGGAACAACGCGGCCTGCTCACCCCCGGGCAGCAGCACGCCGACGCCGCGATTGGGAATCAGGAAGTCGTACCGGCAGGCCGTGGTCCAGACCGTGGTTCGACTGAGCGCCTCATTGAGCAGGGTCATCTCGGGCTACCTTCCCACCTTCGGCATACCGATCGGCACCTTGCGGCCGGCACGCTGCTCGAACGTCACCGTCGGGTCGGGCACGTCGGGGGCGTTGACGAATGACACGAACCGCGACAGCTTGTCCGGATCCTCCAGCACGCCCTTCCACTCGCAGGCGTAGCCGTCGACGTGGCGGGCCATCGCCGCCTCGAACTCGGCGGCCAGGCCCAGAGAGTCGTCGCACACGACCTCGCGCAGGTGCTCCAGGCCGACCTGTTCAACCCAGGGTGCGGTGCGCTGCAACCGATCCGCGGTGCGGATGTAGAACATCAGGAACCGGTCGATGTAGCGGACCAGGGTGGCGTCGTCCAGGTCACCGGCAAGCAACTCGGCGTGCCTCGGGGTCATCCCGCCGTTGCCGCCGACGTAGAGATTCCAGCCGGTCTCGGTCGCGATGACGCCGACGTCCTTGCCGCGGGCCTCCGCGCACTCCCGCGCGCAGCCCGACACCCCCATCTTGATCTTGTGCGGGGCGCGCAGCCCGCGATAACGCAGCTCCAGGTCGATCGCCATCTGCACCGAATCCTGCTGCCCGTACCGGCACCAGTCGCTGCCGACGCAGCTCTTCACCGTGCGCAGCGACTTGCCGTAGGCGTGCCCGGACTCCATGCCGCCCTCGACGAGGCGGCGCCAGATATCGGGCAGCTGATCGACCCGGGCGCCGAACATGTCGATGCGCTGGCCTCCGGTGATCTTGGTGTACAGCCCGAAATCCCGTGCGATCTCGCCGATCAGGATCAGGTGATCGGGGGTGATGTCACCGCCGGGTACCCGGGGCACCACCGAATAGCTGCCGTTGCGCTGGATGTTGGCCAGGAAGTGGTCGTTGGTGTCCTGCAGCGAGGCCTGTTCGCCGTCGAGGATGTGCCCGGAACCGGTCGACGCCAGGATCGAGGCCACCACGGGTTTGCAGATGTCGCAACCCTTTCCGGAGCCGAAGCGCGCGACCAGCCCGGAGAACGTTCGCACCTCGGTGGCACCGATGATCTCGAACAGCTCGGCGCGGGACTGGGAGAAGTGCTCGCACAACGCCTTCGACTGTTCGACGCCCTCGGCTTCGAGCAGCTGCTTGAGCAGCGGCACGCAGGAACCGCACGAGGTACCGGCCTGCGTGCACTTCTTCAGCGCGGGCACGTCGCAGCACCCGCCCGCGATCGCGTCGGTGAGATCACCCTTGGTGACGCTGTTGCACGAGCAGATCTGCGCGCCGACGGACAGCGATCCGACACCCAACGGTGCTGTGCCGCTTGATGACCCGGCAGGTGACAGCAGCGCCAGCGGGTCCCCGGGCAGTTGTTCGCCGACCATCGGGCGCAGCAGACCGTAGGCCGAGGCGTCGCCGACCAGGATGCCACCGAGCAGGGTCTCGGCGTCATCCGAGAGGACGAGTTTGGCGTAGGTCCGGTTCACCGCGTCGTTGACCACAACCTCGAGGCAGTCCGGCGTGGCGCCCATCGCGTCACCGAAGCTGGCGACGTCGACGCCGAGCAGTTTGAGCTTGGTCGACATGTCCGCCGTCCCGAACTCGGCGGCACCGCCCAGCAGGCGGTCGGCGACCACCTCCGCACTGGTGTAGCCCGGCCCGACCAGCCCGTAGCACCGGCCCGCGATCGCGGCCACCTCGCCGATCGCATAGATTCCGGGTTCGGCTGTGGCGCAGCCGGTGTCGGTGAGCACGCCGCCGCGCGGGGCGACGGCCAGGCCGGCGTCGCGGGCCAACTCGTCGCGGGGACGCACACCGGCGGCGAAGATCACCACCCCGGCCTCGATGGTCCGGCCGTCGCCGAGGGTCACCCGCGCACCTGCGGTCGTCGGCTCGATCCGCTCGGTGCCCACCCCGGTGTGCACGGCGATGCCCAGCTCGGTGATCATCCGTTCCAGCAGTGCACCGCCGGCCTCGTCGAGTTGCTGGGCCATCAGCCGCGGCGCCATCTCGACCACGTGCGCACGCACCCCGAACCCGCGCAGCGCATTCGCGGCTTCCAGACCGAGCAGCCCGCCGCCGATCACCACCCCCGCGGCGTCCTGCCCCGCGGCGGCCACCGCACGGCCCGCGTCGGCGCGGATCGCGTCCAGGTCGTCGAGGGTGCGGTACACGTGACAGACGGGCAGATCGTGGCCCGGCACGGGCGGCACGAATGCGGACGAGCCGGTCGCCAGGACCAGCGCGTCGTAGGAGATCTGTGCGCCGTCGGCCGTCGTCACCGTCCGGGCCGCCGGATCGATCGCCGTCACCCGGCAGCCCAGCCGGACCTCGACCTGCGGATCGCCGGCGTAGTCGTTGCCCGGCAGCGCCAGCCGGCTCCGCTCCCAGTGATCGGTGTAGCCGGTCAGCCCGACCCGATCGTAGGCCCGGTCCTGCTCCTCGGCCAGCACCGTCACCCGCCAGGTGCCCGCGGTGTCGCGGGACCGCAGGGCCTCGACGAAGCGGTGGCCGACCATGCCGTGGCCGACGACGACGGCATGCGAGGTGGGGATCATGGCGGCCACGTTAGGAACCCGATATTGCCGTCGTGTCGCGCCGTGTGAAGCACCCATCACGGAGTGCTCACGGCAACGGCGACGCGGCTGTGAGCAACCGTTCGCCGACGGCGAACGCGCCTGCGGAACATGAGCGTGGTGGACTCAAGTTTATATCGGTGAAACCGGAATCGACCGGTCCCCGAGCAAGGAGAGATCAAGGATGAGCAGCGTAGCTATGTGCAGGCGGCCGGCGTGGAACACCGATCGTCTCGTCCGGGAGTTCTTCACCCCGGCCACCACCGGTGAGTGGGCCAAGGGCATCAACCCCGCCGTCGAGGTCGCCAAGGACGGCGACGACGCGGTGATCCGCGTGGATCTGCCCGGAGTGGACGTCGAGAAGGACGTCACCGTCGAGATCGACAAGGGCCGCCTGGTGGTCCGCGGTGAGCGCCGCGACGAGAAGACCGAGGAACACGAGGACGACGGCGTGGTGCGCAAGTTCAGCGAGGTCCGTTACGGATCGTTCCACCGTTCGTTCGCCCTGCCCGCCCACGTCACCAGCGAGGCCGTGTCGGCCGCGTACGACGCCGGCGTGCTCACGGTCCGGGTCGCCGGAGCCCACAAGGGCGCCGAACCGCACCGCATCGCCATCACGAGCAACTAGAACAGCCCAGCTACCGGTAGCGGTGGGGACCTGAGGTCCCCACCGCTACTGTGCTGTCTTCATGAACACACCGCTGCCCGTCGACACCGCGCTGACCGTGCTCGCCGCCGGCCTGATCTTCCTGTGGGCGCTCGCGCTGGGTGTCTGGAAGTACCGGCAGATGGCCACCAGTGCCGACCACCTGGCCCACCCCTACGTCGACATCGCCCACCGCGCCGCGCTGCTGTACTCGTTCGCGACGCTGTTGCTGGCGGTATTCGTCGAGCTCAGCGCATGGCCGACGTGGGTCAACCTGACCTCGGCCGCCGTGGTGGTCGCCTTCTTCGTGCTGGCCATCGCCGCCTATGTGGTCCACGGGATCCGACGCGACACCACCAACCAGTTCGAACGCATCGACGGCACGCTGCGGGTCGCGATGGCGGCCCTGATCGTCGGCGAGATCGGCGGCACGGCCGTGCTGGTCGCCGGCTTCGTCGCCCGGCAGTTCTTCTAGCCCTCTTTTAGGTCCAGCGGCCCAGGATCTCGCGGGACCGTTCGGCCAGCGCCGCCTGCCAGAACGGGCCGAAGCTGATCCGGGCCACCCCGAGTGGACCGTAAGACGCCGGATCGGACGCCTCCGGCCGGGCGATCGCGTTCACCGGCAACGGCAACTCCGACGTCAGCTGCTTCATCACCTCCGGCGGATGGACCCCGACCGGGTACAGCACGTCGGCGCCCGCGTCGGCGGCCTCCCGCAACCGCGCGATCGCGCGGTCCACGCGGTCGGACTCCTCGCCGTCCTGGCGCAGGAACAGATCGGTCCTGGCGTTGACCACCACGTGCACTCCGGCGTCGTCCGCGGCCGCCCGCAGCGCGCCGACCAGAGCGGCGTGTTCGCCGGACGAGCGCAGCCGGCCCCCGTCGCCGTGCACGGTGTCCTCGATGTTCAACCCGACCGCACCGACCGACAACAGCCCGTCGATCAGACGTGCGGGCTGTTCGCCGTAGCCGGATTCGATGTCGACCGAGACCGGCACATCCACCGCGGCGGTGATCTGGGCGACGCGGGTCAGCAGGTCGTCGAAGCTCATGCCCTCGTTGTCGGGCTTGCCCACCGAGTCGGCCACCGGGTGGCTGCCTACCGTCAGCGCTGCGAAGCCGGAGCCGGTGGCCAGCCGCGCCGACCAGGCGTCCCACACCGTCGGCAACACCACCGGGTGGCCCGGCCGGTGCAGCGCCAGCAGCGTCTCGGCGCGTCCCTTCAACACGTCAACGGTCACGACTTCTCCTCATTAGTGATTTGTCTCACGCCCAGCATCGGTGATTTAGCTAGCATCGGTTGCGTACTGTGATCCATGACACCCTTCAGCCCAAGGAGGTCGTTTGTCCACCACAAGCACCACCGAACTCGTCCAGCTCCACGAACTCATCGGCAGCCTCCGGCGTTGCGTCACCTCGCTGGCTTCACGCTACGGGGACAGCCCGGCGACCCGCCGGATCGTCAACGACGCCGAACGCATCCTCAACGACATCGACCGCCTGGACATCGACGCCGAGGAGCTGGAACTGGCCCGCGGGGTCAGCCGGCACCAGCACGTCGCCGAGCGGATCCCGATCCCAGACACCCAGTACGACACCGATTTCTGGCGCGGCGTCGACGACGAAGGCCTCGGCGGAACCCACTGAGCCACGCGTGCCGCCTTCGGGCGGCACGCGCGTCGGGGCACAACTTCATCGAAAGGTAACCGTGAGCGCACCCACCGCCGACCGCAAAGCGACCGGCGTCTTCTCGGCCGGCCGTGCCCAGATCGCGCAGCGCACGCTGCGGACCGACCGGTGGTGGCTGTCACCGCTGATCGTGAACCTGGGCTTCGCCGCGTTCATCATCTACGCGACGGTCCGGGCGTTCATGCAGAAGTGGTACTACGTCGAGGAATACGGGTACCTGACGCCCTTCTACTCGCCGTGCGTGTCGACCGGCTGCATCCCGGAGGCCAGCCACTTCGGCCAGTTCCTGCCGGACTGGCCGATCCTGCCGTATGCCGCGCTGTCGCTGCCGTTCCTGCTGCTGTTCCGGTTGACCTGCTACTACTACCGCGGCGCCTACTACCGGTCGGTGTGGCAGTCGCCGACGGCGTGCGCGGTCGCCGAGCCGCACGCCAAGTACACCGGCGAGACGCGTCTTCCGCTGATCATCCAGAACACCCACCGCTACTTCTTTTACATCGCTGTGATCATCTCGGTGATCAACACCTACGACGCGATCATCGCGTTCCACAAGCCCGACGGTGGATTCGGATTCGGCCTGGGCAACCTCGTGCTGCTGATCAACGTGATCCTGTTGTGGACCTACACGGTGTCGTGCCACTCCTGCCGGCACGTCGCCGGCGGACGTCTCCGCCACTTCTCCAAACACCCTGTGCGGTACTGGATGTGGACCCAGATCAGCCGGCTCAACGTCCGGCACAAGACGTATGCCTGGATCACCCTGGGCACCCTGATGTTCACAGACTTCTACGTCATGGCCGTGTCGGCCGGATGGTTCCCTGACCTCAGATTCATTGGCTGACAACTTAATCAAGAGACAAGCGAGGTTTGATGTCTGACCAGGACGTGGAACGGCATTCCTACGACGTCGTCGTGATCGGTGCCGGCGGCGCGGGACTGCGTGCGGTGATCGAGGCGCGTGAACAGGGGCTGCGGGTCGCGGTGGTGACGAAGTCGCTGTTCGGCAAGGCGCACACCGTGATGGCCGAGGGCGGGTGCGCCGCGGCGATGCGCAACGTCAACACCAAGGACTCGTGGCAGGTGCACTTCGGTGACACCATGCGCGGCGGCAAGTTCCTTAACAACTGGCGGATGGCCGAACTGCACGCCCAGGAAGCCCCCGACCGGGTGTGGGAGCTGGAGACCTACGGTGCGCTGTTCGACCGCACCAAGGACGGCCGCATCAGCCAGCGCAACTTCGGCGGCCACACCTACCCGCGGCTGGCCCACGTCGGCGACCGCACCGGCCTGGAGATCATCCGCACCCTGCAGCAGAAGATCGTGTCGCTGCAGCAGGAGGACAAGAGGGAGCTCGGCGACTACGACGCCCGGATCCGGGTGTTCCACGAAACCTCGATCACGGAGATCCTCCAAGAGGATGGCGCCGACGGAAAGAAGAGAGTTGCCGGCGCGTTCGGGTACTACCGCGAGACCGGCAAATTCGTGCTGTTCGAGGCGCCCGCGATCGTGCTGGCCACCGGCGGCATCGGCAAGTCGTTCAAGGTGTCGTCCAACTCCTGGGAGTACACCGGCGACGGGCATGCCCTCGCGCTGCGCGCCGGCTCGGGTCTGATCAACATGGAGTTCATCCAGTTCCACCCGACCGGCATGGTCTGGCCGCTGTCGGTGAAGGGCATCCTGGTCACCGAGGGCGTGCGCGGCGACGGCGGGGTGCTGAAGAACTCCGAGGGCAAGCGCTTCATGTTCGACTACATCCCGGACGTGTTCAAAGGCCAGTACGCCGAGACCGAAGAAGAGGCCGACCAGTGGCTCAAGGACAACGACTCCGCGCGCCGCACCCCTGACCTGCTGCCCCGCGACGAGGTGGCCCGCGCCATCAACGAAGAGGTGAAGAACGGTCGCGGCACCCCGCACGGCGGGGTGTACCTCGACATCGCGTCCCGGATGCCGGCCGAGGAGATCAAGCGCCGGCTGCCGTCGATGTACCACCAGTTCATCGAGCTGGCCGAGGTCGACATCACCAAGGACGAGATGGAGGTCGGCCCGACCTGCCATTACGTGATGGGCGGTATCGAGGTCGACCCCGACAGCGGCGGCGCGGCCACCCCCGGTCTGTTCGCCGCGGGTGAGTGCTCCGGCGGCATGCACGGCTCCAACCGGCTCGGCGGCAACTCGCTGTCCGACCTGCTGGTGTTCGGTCGCCGCGCCGGACTCGGCGCCGCCGACTACGTGCGCTCGCTGCCGCAGCGTCCTGCGGTGTCGGACGCGGCGCTGGAGCGGGCCGCGACGCTGGCGCTGGCGCCGTTCGAGGTCAAGGACAACGCCGAGAACCCGTACACACTGCACTCCGAACTGCAGGAGTCGATGAACGAGCTGGCCGGCATCATCCGCAAGGAGAACGAGCTGCAGGAAGTCCTGGTCAAGATCGACGAGCTGAAGAAGCGCTATCAGAACGTCGTCGTCGAGGGCGGGCGGATCTTCAACCCGGGCTGGCACCTGGCCATCGACATGCGCAACATGCTGCTGGTCAGCGAGTGCGTGGCCAAGGCCGCGTTGCAGCGCACCGAGAGCCGGGGCGGCCACACCCGCGACGACTACCCGCAGATGGACAACAACTGGCGCAACAAGCTGCTGGTCTGCAAGACCGTCGGCGGTGGAGACGAGCCGGGCGACCCGGTGATCCCGGAGATCTCGGTCGAGGTGGAGCCGCAGCCGCCGATGCGGCCCGATCTACTCGCCACCTTCGAGCTGTCCGAGCTGGAGAAGTACTACACGGCCGAGGAATTGGCCGAGCACCCGCAACGGAAGGGCTGAGAATGGCTGCCTATCAGGGAAAGCTGCGGGTCTGGCGCGGCGACGACACCGGCGGCGGACTCCAGGATTTCACTGTCGAGGTCAACGACGGCGAGGTCGTGCTGGACATCATCCACCGGCTGCAGGCCACCCAGACCCCGGATCTGGCGGTGCGGTGGAACTGCAAGGCCGGCAAGTGCGGATCGTGTTCGGCGGAGATCAACGGCAGGCCCCGACTGCTGTGCATGACCCGGATGTCGACGTTCGGGGAGGACGAGGTCGTCACCGTCACGCCGCTGCGCACCTTCCCGGTGATGCGCGACCTGGTCACCGATGTGTCGTTCAACTACGAGAAGGCCAGGGAGATCCCGGCGTTCATGCCGCCGAAGGACCTTCAGCCCGGCGAGTACCGGATGGCGCAGGAGGATGTGAACCGCTCGCAGGAGTTCCGCAAGTGCATCGAGTGCTTCCTGTGTCAGAACGTGTGCCACGTGATCCGCGACCATGAGGAGAACAAGCCCGCGTACTCCGGTCCGCGCTATCTGATGCGCCAGGCCGAGCTGGACATGCATCCGCTCGACACGCACGGCCACCGCGCCGAGGAGGCGCAGGAGGACAACGGCCTGGGCCTCTGCAACATCAACAAGTGCTGCACCGAGGTGTGCCCCGAGCACATCAAGATCACCGACAACGCGTTGATCCCGATGAAGGAACGCGCCGCCGACCGCAAGTACGATCCGCTGGTGTGGCTGGGCGACAAGCTGTTCCGGCGGCAGTGAGCGCTTGCGCGAAGAGCAGGAAGTGAGCGGCGTGAGCGAGCGTGACGACGCGTCGCGCGCTGTCGTCCGTTCTTTGCGGACCGAAAACAGTTACGTCGTCGCGGGATCGGTGGCGACACAGGGCAGTGCCGTCGTCGCCGGGTCGGTCGCGACCGCGGGCAGCGCCCTGGTCGCGGGGTCGATCGCCACGGCCGGCAGCGCCGCGGTGACGGGGTCGATCGCCACGGCGGGCAGTGCCGCCGTCGCCCAGTCGATCGCGACCGCGGGCAGCGCGGCCGTCGCCAACAGCATCCTGATGGTGTTGTCGATCGCGTGCGCCAAATGCCTCGCGTGCCTGGGGTGTATCGGGTGCGTGCGGTGCAAGGTGTGCGTGGGATGTGTCGACTGCGAGGGCTGCATCGGCTGCGTGGGGTGCATCAACTGCTCGGGCCTGCACGGCGCCGTCGGATTGCGCGACGTGCACGCCGCCTGACCGGCGAATCCGGCGCGCAATGCGACACCCAGGGTGCCTGCGCGCGCCGAATTCACCGGGCGGGGCTGAGTCGTCGCCCGGTCAGCGGGCTGGAGTAGACGACGCTGGTGGTGATCGCCCCCAGGGTCGCAACCCGGCCGGTGATCCGTTCCAGGTCGGACATCGACCGGGCCAGCACCTTGAGGATGAAGCAGTCGTTGCCCGTCACGTGGTGTGCCTCGATCACCTCCGGGGTGACCTCGAGCAGGTCGTGCAGCGGCTTGTAGTTCCCTGACGGATAGGCCAGCCGCACGAACGCCGAAATCGAGTAGCCCAGCGCGTCGGCCGAGACCGTCGCGGTGTAGCCGGTGATCACCCCGAGATCGACCAGTCGGCGGACCCGGTCGGCGGTCGCGCTCGGCGACAGCGACACCGTGCGCGCGAGGTCGGCGGTGCTGATCCGGCCGTCGGTCTGCAGCACTTCGAGAATGGCTTCGTCGGTGCGGTCCAACGTGATCCGCTGATTCTCCGGCATATCGCCGATAGTCCCACCGGATCCCCGGTAGCGGAGCGTGTTCACCGAGGATGTGCCGTTCTCCCCGGCCTGCAGCTGCGGTTCGATGGACCCATGACCGAACCTGGCGCGGACGCCCGCGCTTTCTTCACCGCCCGCCTCGCCTACGAGATCGACGCCGCCGACCTCGTGTTGGCGCGCGCGACGACCTCCCCGCCGATCGTGGTGGACACCCGCTCCCTGGCCGCGTGGGACCAGGGCCATCTGCCCGCCGCGCGGCACCTCCCCGGCCCCGAACTCCGCGACCGGGCCCGCACCGAACTGCCAGACCTGGACGCCGACATCGTCGTCTACTGCTGGGGGCCGGGATGCAACGGCGCGACCAAGGCCGCACACACGCTCAGCGACATGGGTTATCGCCGGGTTCGCGAACTGCTCGGCGGATTCGAGTACTGGGCCAGGGAGGGGCTCGCGGTCGTCACCCCGCGGGGGCGAATCCGGCGCGGGCCAGACGATCTCACCGCAGTCACAGCTTTGCCGCAGGAACCGGGAGTACGCTCCGGGTAAGCAGCCAACCACCATAGGAAAGGCAGCCTAGATGTCGCTCCGCGAGCCATACAGCATCAATGACATTCGCACCGCGATCCGCGAACTCAGCCTCCGCGCGGAGTTGGCCCGCAAGGAGGGCCGAGCCTCCGACGCCGCCGAACTCGACCAGCGTGTCATGGGCTACCGGGACGAGCTCACCGCACGCCCCTGACCACCCGGCGCGGTCCCGCGTCAGGCGCCGAGCCGGCGGAACGTGCTGCGGTGGAAGACGATCGGCGCCACGTCCGGGTGCACCGTGATGTCACTGACGCGGAGCACCACGATCGTGTGATCCCCCGCGGGCACCAGCTGTTCGATGCTGCTCTCCAGCCACACGCTGGTGCCGTGGATGAACACCGCGCCACGCTCCGAGGACGCCGTCTCCAGCCCGGCGAACCGGTCGCCGGTCTTGGCGGCCAGCGTGCGGGCGGCCGCATCGTGCGCCTCGCCCAGCAGGCTGATGCCGAGGTAGGGCAGGTCCACGAGCTTCGGCCAGGTCGTCGACGAGTTCTGCACGCAGAACGACACCAGCGGCGGGTCGAGGGAGACCGGCACGAACGTGCTGGCCGCCAGCCCGACCCTGGTGCCGTCCACCTCGGCCGCAATCGCGATGACGCCGGACGGGAAATGGCCGAACGCCTCGCGTAGCGAGGTGGGCCCGAACTTGTCCTCCGCGTGGGTTTCTGCGCCGCTCATCGTGCCCATCCTCGCACGTGCCCCGAAGCCGCGGCCATGTCCGGGTCCGCCCACCTCGGGCTATGCCACGGTTTCCGTCCGCTCAGCGGGAGGATCAGGTCGGGCCAGGGTCACGATCACGGTGAACGTAAGTCGGATTCGGGTACTGCGGCGGTAACGTTTCGCCCATCATGTGGATCCCGCTCCTGGCGATGGCCGTCGCGGTCAGCCTGGAACCGTTCCGCCTCGGGATGACCGTGCTGATGGTCAACCGGCCGAGACCGGCGCTGCAACTGCTCGCCCTGCTGGCCGGCGGCTTCGCGATGGGTACGGCGGTGGGGCTGGTGACGCTGTTCGTGCTGCGGCCCGCGCTGGGTTCGGCGCACTTCACGCTGCCGCGGGTACAGATCGTGGTCGGCGCGGTGGTGCTGGTCAACGCCGCGCTGATCGCCGTCGGCCGGTTCGGGGGCGGCGGCGGGTCCGGCTCGCGGTTCGCGCCGCTGGTGGGCCGGGC
>NZ_BCRS01000124.1 GCF_001552715.1 Mycolicibacterium vaccae NBRC 14118 = CIP 105934
CCCACACCGGGCGGGCGTCGGCGGCGGCCGCCGCGGCGATCACCCGGGCGGTGGCCCCGATGGTCGCCGCGATGGTCCGTCGCCGCAACAGTTTCCGACCCATCTCGATGGCCTGCCCGTCATCGGGCGCGCTGAGGATGGTGTCGAGATCCTCACGCCAGCGGCCGCGCGCGATGGTCCGCAGCGCGCTGATCGCGGCCTCCAGTTCGATGCGTGCCCGGTCCCGGTCCGCCGGCTCGGAGATCTGCAGCACCGTTGCCGCGCACCGCAGCACCCGCACCACCGCCCCCTTGTCGCGCAGCGTGACGCCGGCGTCGTCACCCACGCGGTCGGCCACCCACTCGAGATCGTCGACCACCCGGACCAGAGCGCGGCTGCCCGCGGTCAGACCGACCGGGCGGAAGTCGGCGCCGAGGAAGGTCCGCCGCAGCCCGTCCATGGCTCTGGTGACGTCCTCGGGTGAGGCGGACCCGTCGATCCGGTCGGCCAGCACGCTGCAGGCGCGCGCGGCGCGGCGCCGCAGCTGCCCGTGGTGGCGCGGCGGCAACAGGAACAGCGCTGCGGGCACGCACACCGCCAGTGCCAGGGCCCAGCCGAAAAGCCGTTCGCCCACCGGTCCAGGCGGCGTACACGCCGGCAACACGAACGTCAGCAGCGTGGCGCGCTGGCCCGCGGCGATGGTCTCGCTGAGCACCCCGGAAAAGGTGACCGCCACCCCGAGGGCAAACATCGCGGCGACCGAGACCCAGGGATGCGGCGCGACCAGGGTGCCGAGGGTGATCAGCACGAAACCGTTGAAACCGAGGCCGGCATAGGCCACCGCCCGGCTCTGCCGGTTGCCGGGGAAGTCGGAGAACACCAGCAGCGCAACAGAACCGAAGATGGTGAACAGCGGGGTCTGCGCGTTGCCCCCGGCCACCGCGAAACTCAGCGCGGCCGCCAGCGGTACCACCACGGCCGCCCGGACCGCGCGGCGCAATGCGTCCCTGTCGGGATCGCGCCGCGCGATGCGGCGCGCGAGGCGATGGGTCAGCGCGGTGGGCGCGGCGGCCATCAGTGCGAGAGGACCTTGATGCCGATCACCAGCAGCCCGATGCCGCTGAGCGCAGCGACAGTCAGGACCTGCTGCCACAGCGGCAGGCGGGTGCGGCGTACCGCCAGCAGCGCGATCGCGCCCAGCTCGACGACCAGGATCCATTTGGCGACCCACATCGCGGTATCGGTCTCCAACAGGCCGATCACCGCGCTGCCCAACGCCAGCATCGGCAGCAGCGCGGCCTGCAGGATCTGCCCGGAGGCCTGCAGCATCCGCCACAGCTCCTGGCCCCGGGGTGCCCGCTGGTGCACGCTCATGTGCGCCACCCAGTCCGCGAGCAGGCTGGCCGCCCACAGGCCGCCCATCGTCACGCCGACGTCGAGCATCCGGACCCAGCCGCTGGTGTCGTCCTCGGTGTAGCGGGTCAGTACCACCAGGGTCGCCAGGCACGAGATCGCGCCGTAGAGGCGCTCGCGCAGCCTCGCCACGACATGCTCGACCGGCGCCGCCCCGACGTCGGCGGTGGTGGCGCCGTCACTCACGGTCGGGCACCGACGTGAACCGCCCCGAGTCCAGCGTCTCGCGCAGCTGCTCGATGATCCAGCGCAGCCCGGCCGCGTCCGGCGGGAGGATGGCCTGCTCGTAGCCGACCAGCACGTACACCGCCCACGCGGTGAACAACTCCGCGCGCCGCGGGTGCTGCAGGACCTCAAGCGCCGCGTTGTACACCACGTCGAAGCGCTGCCGGTCCACCGATTCCTGCACCGAGCGCACGTGCGGGTCCAACGCGCTCCACACCCGGATGGCGGCCTCGGCGCTGTGCGGCAACGTCACTGCGGCTTCGATCAGGCGGTCGATGCGACGCCGCGGATCCGGCTCGGTCTGCACCGACTCGACGATCTCCGACGTCATCCCCGCGTGCCAGTGCGAGACCAGCTGGTGGGTGTAGGCGGTCCAATTCGCGAAGTAGTGGTAGAACGAGCCCGTCGTGACGCCGAGGCGCTCGCACACCTCAGCGAGTTTCAGCCCGCCGTACCCGAGCTCGGACAGCACGTCGAGGCCCGCCTCGAAGAACGACTCGCGCGATGCCACGGCCCCCATGGCGGAAACCCTAGTTCGCTCCCCGCGCGCGCGAACAGACCTGGGCCGCCACCGCGCCGGGCCGTGGGGGCCGTTTCGTTTGCTGTGAGGTCTCTCTCGGGTAACGGGTCGAGGAGGCGTCACCAGGGCCCAGGTGACGTGTGGCACAATTTGACCGTGCCGTATACGGCGAGTCGAGGTCCAGGACGCCCTCCCGCAGCGAAGGCCGCTGAAACGCGGGAGCGGATTGTGCATGCCGCGCGCGAGGTGTTCAGCGAACTCGGTTATGACGCAGCCACATTCCAGGCAATTGCCATCCGTGCCGATCTCACCCGGCCCGCGATCAACCACTACTTCGCCAGCAAACGCGTGCTGTGGGGTGAGGTGGTCGAGCAGACCAACGGGTCGATCATCAGCGCGGGCATTGCCCGGGCGCAGGAACAGACCTCGCTGATCGCCCGGCTGTCGGCGTTTCTGTCGGCGGCCACCCAGGCCGACACCGACGACCGCTCGGCGGCGGCTTTCCTGGTGACCTCGGTACTGGAATCGCAACGGCACCCCGAACTGCGGGACGACGAACACGATTCGCTGAAGAGCTCGCGTGCGTTCGTGTCCTGGGCGGTCAACGACGCGGTCGTCCGGGGCGAACTGAGCACCGACACCGACGTGGACATCCTGGTGGAGATGCTGGTCGCCGTGGTCTGGGGGATGGGCTTCTATGCCGGCTTCGTCGGGGACCGCAGCGAACTCGGGTCGGTCGTGCACAAACTCGAACTGCTGCTGGCGAACAAACTCTGGAACCTGAACGAGTAATCCGCATCGGCTGGGCGAATACTGAGAGGTCGGTTGGCGCACCGGTTGTGCGCAATCTCTTAGATAGACTTGCGAAGTAATGCTGCGTCCGATCGAAAGAGCGCCGTCATGAGTTCACTTCGCACCGACAACGACACCTGGGACATCGCCTCCAGCGTCGGAGCCACCGCCGTCATGGTCGCCGCGGCACGCGCGGCCGAGACCGCACGCCCCGACCCGCTGATCGAGGACCCCTACGCCGGGATCCTGGTGGCCGGCGCCGGCGCCGGCGCCTGGCAGTACATCGCCGACGAGGCGTTCGTGGCGCGGATGGCCGAATCCGACCCTGAGATCGGCGTGCTGTTCGAGCACATGAAGAACTACCAGGCCGTGCGCACGCACTTCTTCGACGCGTTCTTCTCCGCGGCCGTCGACGCGGGCATCCGCCAGATCGTGATCCTGGCGTCGGGCCTGGACTCGCGTGCCTACCGGCTGCCCTGGCCGACAGGCACCACCGTCTACGAGATCGACCAGCCGCTGGTACTGGAGTACAAGACCTCGACATTGGCCGAGCACGGCGCACAGCCCACCGCCGAGCGCCGTGAGGTGCCGATCGACCTGCGCCAGGACTGGCCCGCCGCGCTCGCCGCCGCAGGCTTCGACCCCGCCCGGCCGGCCGCCTGGCTGGCCGAGGGGCTGTTGATGTACCTGCCCGCCGACGCCCAGGACCGGCTCTTCGCGCAGATCACCGAGCTCAGTGCACCCGGCAGCCGGATCGCCGCGGAATCCATGGGCGTCCACGCCGAGGATCGGCGCGAGCGGATGCGGGAACGGTTCGCCTCCATCGCCGCGCAGGTCGACATCGAACCGATGGACATCACCGAGCTCACCTACGAAGACCCCGACCGCGCCAACGTCGCGCAATGGCTGTCGGCGCACGGCTGGACGGCGCAGGAGGTGGCCTCGCAGGACGAGATGGGCCGGCTGGACCGCATGGTGGAGATCGCCGACAGCGACGACCAGTCGTTCTCGACCTTCACCACCGCCGTGCGGGGCTGACAGCGCCGCCGCGCTTATCGACACCTGTTCACCAACCGGATGGTTGGCTACGATGCGGGTTACTCCCCAGGTCAGGAAGGGACCCCATCATGACCACCGAATCCGTCGTACCCGTGACCGCCGCAGCCGGCGTGACCGGTACCGACATCCCCGCCGTCGTCGGCAAGCTGCGCCAGACGTACGCGACCGGGCGCACCCGCAGCGCCCAATGGCGCAAGGAACAGCTGCACGCCCTCGAGCGCCTGATGACCGAGAACGAGGGCGCGATCGCCGAGGCACTCGAGAAGGACCTCGGCCGCGCGCCGTTCGAGGCCTGGCTCGCCGACATCGCCAGCACCGCCGGCGAAGCTGCCTACGCGGCCAAGAACGTCGGCAAGTGGATGAAGCGCCGCTACCGCATGCTGGAGATGTCGCAACTGCCGGGCCTGGGCTGGATCGAGTACGAGCCCTACGGCACCGTGCTGATCATCGGCGCCTGGAACTTCCCGTTCGCGCTCACCCTCGGCCCGGCCGTCGGCGCCATCGCCGCCGGGAACACGGTGGTACTCAAGCCTTCTGAGGTGTCGCCCGCGTCCTCGGCGCTGATGGCCGAGCTGGTGCCGCGCTACCTCGACAACGACGCCGTCGCCGTCATCGAGGGTGACGGCGCGGTCAGCCAGGAGCTCATCGCGCAGGGCTTCGACCACCTGATCTTCACCGGTGGCACCGAGATCGGCCGTCGGGTGTACGAGAGCGCCGCGTCGCACCTGACGCCGGTCACGCTCGAGCTGGGCGGCAAGAGCCCGGTGATCGTCGCCGCCGACGCCGACATCGAGGTCGCCGCCAAGCGCATCGCGTGGACCAAGCTGATCAACTCCGGTCAGATCTGCATCGCGCCGGACTACGTGCTGGTCGAGGCCCCGGTGCGGGACAAGCTGGTCGACGAGATCCGCAAGGCCGTCGAGCATTTCGAGTCCGGCAACCCCGAGGGCAAGCGGATCGTCAACGAGCGGCACTTCAACCGGCTGGTCAACGCGCTGGACGCGACCAAGGGCACCGTCGCCGTCGGCGGTTCCTCCGATGCGGCCACCATCAAGATCGCCCCGACGGTCGTCGTCGATCCGGACCCGGCCGAGCCGCTGATGACCGACGAGATCTTCGGCCCCATCCTGCCCATCGTGACCGTGCAGAACCTCGACGAGGCCGTCTCGTTCGTCAACGCCCGGCCCAAGCCGCTGGCCGCCTACCTGTTCACCAAGGCCAAGGCCGTACGCGAGCGGGTGATCAAGGAAGTCCCGGCCGGCGGCATGGTGGTCAACCATCTGATCTTCCACTTCGCCACGCACAAGCTGCCCTTCGGCGGCGTCGGGCCGTCCGGTCTGGGCGCCTACCACGGGAAGTTCGGCTTCGAGACCTTCAGCCACGCCAAGTCGGTGCTGACCAAGCCGACCCGACCCGACCTCGGCGGCTTCATCTACCCCCCGTATACAGAGAAGGCGTGGAAGCTGGCGCGCAAGCTGTTCTGACCGGCGGGACCCGGGAGATAGCTTGAGCCGTCGAAACCTTTGAGAGAGGAACATCAGTGCCAGGAGTGCAGGATCGTGTCATCGTCGTCACGGGCGCCGGAGGTGGCCTCGGCCGCGAATACGCGCTGACCCTCGCGCGTGAGGGCGCCAGCGTCGTGGTCAACGACCTCGGCGGGGCACGCGACGGTACCGGTGCCGGATCGGCGATGGCCGACGAGGTCGTCAAGGAGATCAAGGACGCCGGCGGCCGCGCCGTGGCGAACTACGACTCCGTCGCCGAGCCCGAGGGTGCGGCCAACATCATCAAGACCGCGATCGACGAGTTCGGCAAGGTCGACGGTGTGGTCAGCAACGCGGGCATCCTGCGTGACGGCACCTTCCACAAGATGGACTTCGCCAACTGGGACGCCGTCCTGAAGGTGCACCTCTACGGCGGGTACAACGTCATCCGCGCCGCGTGGCCGCACTTCCGCGAGAACGGCTTCGGCCGCGTCGTCGTGGCGACCTCCACCAGCGGCCTGTTCGGCAACTTCGGCCAGGCCAACTACGGTGCCGCCAAGCTCGGCCTCGTCGGGCTGATCAACACGCTGGCCCAGGAGGGCGCGAAGTACGACATCAAGGCCAACGCGATCGCCCCGATCGCCGCGACCCGGATGACGCAGGACATCCTGCCGCCCGAGGTGTTCGAGAAGCTCACCCCCGAGTACGTCGCCCCGATCGTGTCCTACCTGTGCACCGAAGAGGTCCCAGAGACCGCGTCGGTGTTCATCGTCGGCGGCGGCAAGGTGCAGCGCGTCGCACTGTTCCAGAACAGCGGCGTGACGTTCACCGAGGTGCCCACGGTCGACGACGTCGCCGCCAAGTGGGGCGAAATCACCGACCTGTCGGCGGCCGAGCGGGCCACCTTCAGCCTCGGCTGATTCAGGGATGAAAGCACTTCTCGCACAGGAGCTGACAGGTCCGGCAGGGCTGGCGTACACCGACGTCGACGAACCTCGGGGCGGCGATGCCGTCCTGATCGACGTCGGTGCCGCCGGCGTCTGCTTCCCCGATCTGCTGATGCTGCGCGGGGAGTACCAGATGAAGGTGCCCGCGCCGTTCGTCCCGGGCCTGGAGGTCGCCGGCACCGTGCGGTCGGCGCCCGAAGGCTCGGGACTGGTTGCCGGGCAGCGGGTCTCGGCCTTCAGCCTGCTGGGCGCGTGGGCCGAGCAGGTCGCGGTGCCGGTGGGCAGCGTGGTGCCGACCAATGACGCGCTCGATGACGCGTCGGCGGTGTGCCTACTGGGCAACTACTACACGATGCACTTCGCGCTGCAGCGCCGCGGCGGGCTGCGACCCGGGGAGACCGTGCTGGTGCTCGGCTCCGGCGGCGGCGTCGGGACCGCGGCGGTGCAGATCGCGAAGGCGTTGGGCGCCAAGGTGATCGCGATGGTGCACCGGCCCTCGGCGGTCGAGTTCGTGGAATCCCTCGGCGCCGATGTGGTGCTGCCGTTGACCGACGGGTGGCTCGACGCGGTCAAGAGCGAGACCGGCGGGCGCGGAGTGGACGTGGTGGTCGACCCGATCGGCGGGGCCGCGTTCGACGACGCGGTCCGTGCGCTGGCCACCGAGGGCAGACTGCTGGTCATCGGTTTCGCCGCGGGCGGCATCCCGACGGTCAAGGTGAACCGGCTGCTGCTGCGCAACGCCAGCGTCGTCGGCGTCGGCTGGGGTGAGTTCGTCAACCGCACCCCGGGCGCGCAGGCCGAGGTCGGTGCGGCGCTGGCCACACTCGTCGACCAGGGACTCAGACCGCCTGAGCCGGTGCGGTTCTCGCTGTCCGACGGGGTGGCCGCGCTGCAGGCCTTCGCCGACGGCGCGGTGAACGGGAAGCTCGTCCTGGAGCCCGGCCGATGAGCGCTTGCGAAAGAAGAGCAGATGGCCCGATGAGCGCTTGCGCGAAGAGCAGATGGCCCGATGAGCGCTCGCGCGAAGAGCAGATAGCCCGGCCGTGATCCGCGCGCTGGCCTTCGACGTGTTCGGCACGGTCGTGGACTGGCGTGCGAGCGTCATCCGTGAGCTCACCGAGTTCGGTCGGCGCAACGGTGCGACCGCGGACTGGCCGCGTTTCGCCGACGACTGGCGGGCCGGCTACGTGCCGGCGATGAACCGGGTGCGAAACGGTGAACTGCCGTGGACACGGCTCGACGACCTGCACCGCGGCCGCCTCGTCGAGCTGCTCGATGAGGCCGGAATCACGGTGGGCAACACGGAGATCGACGAGCTGAATCGGGCCTGGCACCGGCTCGACCCGTGGCCCGACGCCGTCGCAGGCCTGACCCGGCTGAAACAGCGCTTCGTGATCACCACGCTGTCGAACGGCAACGTGTCGCTGCTGACGAACATGGCCAAGCGCGCCGGGCTGCCGTGGGACTGCGTGCTGTCGGCCGAGCTCTTCGGGCACTACAAGCCGGACCGCGAGGTCTACCTCGGTTGCGCCGAGATCCTCGACGTGGCGCCCGGCGAGCTGATGCTCGTCGCCGCGCACCCGTCCGATCTGCGTGCCGCGCGGGCGGCGGGACTGGCCACGGCCTACGTCCACCGGCCGCTGGAGCAGGGCCCCGACCGTCCGCCGCAGCGCCCCGACGACAGTGAATTCGACGTCACCGCAGACGATTTCCGCGATCTCGCGGACCAGCTGGGGGTTTGACGGCCCGGCGTACCGTGGAGTCATGACTGAATCCGCGCTGCGCATGGCCGAACGCCTGCTCGTCGACCCGCCGGAGCATCCCGACGTCAGCAAGGGCTACCTGGACCTGCTCGAGGACGGCGCCGACCGCAACACCGGCGCGATCCAGGCGCTGTGGGCGTCGCAGCTCGGGTCGCTGTTCTACGACAACGCCCAGACCGTCATGCGGCGGCTGATGACCGCCTGGCACGAACCCACCGAATGGTTGAACATCCCCGTCGGAGGCACCGCGCTCGACGTCGGCAGCGGGCCGGGAAACGTCACCGCGGCGCTGGGCCGCGCCGTCGGTCCCGGCGGTCTGGCGCTCGGAGTCGACATCTCCGAACCCATGCTGGCCCGAGCGGTCAGCGCCGAGGCCGGACCCAACGTCGGCTTCCTGCGCGCGGACGCCCAGCACCTGCCGTTTCGCGACGAGTCGTTCGACGCGGTGGTGTCGATCGCGATGCTGCAGTTGATCCCCGACCCGGCGACGGCGCTCGCCGAGATGGTCCGGGTGCTGCGGTCCGGTCGGCGGATGGCGGTCATGGTGCCCACCGCGGGCCCGGCGGCCAACCTGCTGCGCTACCTGCCCACCGCGGGCGCGCACTCCTTCGGCGACGACGAACTCGGCGACACCCTCGAAGGTCTCGGTCTGGTCAGCGTGCGCACCAAGAGCATCGGCACCGTTCAGTGGGTGCGCGGCCGTAAGCCCTGACCCCGTAGGGTCGTCGGCATGAGCACCGGCGGCCTCATCCTCGTCGCACTCGCGATCGCGGTCGGTCTGGCCGGCATCGTCGTGCCGATCCTGCCAGGCGCGATCCTGGTGATCGGGGCGATCGCGGTGTGGGCGTTCGTCGTCGACACCACGGTGGCGTGGGTGGTGCTCGGAATCGCCGCGGCGCTGATCGTCGCGTCGCAGATCATCAAGTACACCTGGCCGGTCAAACGGATGCGCCGGGCCGACGTGCGCACCTCGGTGCTGGTCGTGGGCGGCGTCGCGGGCGTGGTCGGCTTCTTCGTGATCCCGGTGATCGGCCTGCTGATCGGCTTCGTGCTGGGCGTCTTCGCCGCGGAGCTGGCGATCCGTCAGGACGTGACACGGGCGTGGGTGTCGACCTGGCACGCGGTCAAGGGCGTGGCGCTGTCGGTCGGGGTCGAACTGACCGGCGCCGTGCTCGCGACGGTCGCCTGGGCGGTCGGGGTCGCGCTGACCCTCTAGCCGGCGCGCCGCACCCGACGGTTCCACGCGTCGGCGAGCCGCAGGCGCACCGTGGCTTCGCTGTCGCGGGACGTCACGCGGATGACGGTCCAGTCCAGGTCGATCATCTCGTCGTAGCGGCGGATGTCCTTCTCGAACTGTTCAGCGCTGATCCGATGCTGCTTGCCCTCGTACTCCAACGCGATCTTGTGCTCGATCCACCCGAGGTCGACTGTGCCGATGAGAACGCCGTATTCGTTGAGTACCGGCAATTGGCTACGGGGCCTGGGATACTCGGCACGTACGACGACCAGCCGCAGCCAGGTCTCCTGTGGCGATTCTGCGCCGGGGTCGACGAAGCTCAGTACCTCAAGCGCCCTGGACACCCCGTGGCGGCCGGGATACCGGATCGCGGCCTCTTCGATGGCGCCCACAGACAGCCGGGTCGCTCGCGCGAGCGCGTCGACAGCGGCGACCGCAGTGTCGAGCGGATACCGCCGGGCGAGGTCGATCGCGGTGCGCACAGGTGTCGTCACGCGCATCCCGTCAACGGTGCAGATCTCGTCGTCGGTGAGGACGGCGGCCCACCACTCCGGGCGTCCGCCTGCGGTTGTCGTCGATGACGGTGGCGGGCAACGTCGGGTCGATCCACTTGGCACCGTGTACGGCGGCGGCCGAAAAGCCGGCCAGCACCGTGACCGCGCGAACGGAGCCAGCATGCTCTGGCACGATTGAGCGCCGTCGGTTGCGTGCCCTTCGGTACGTATACGTCCTTGTGGATCGCGACGAACCTTGTGCGCAACGCGTGACGGGTGACCAAGCCGGCAGCCAGCGCCTCACTGCCGAGGAAAGGACCGTCCATGCCCGCAGTCTGTTCGAGGGCACCGACAGAGTGTGGGCCTGGCGGCGATTTGTGTAACCGGACGGCGGGTTTCGGGGTGTATTTCGCCGTGTGGTTACGCAACCCGGGGGCCGCGTGGCCGACCGGATCCGGGGTCAGTCGTGCAGGGCCTTGCGCAGCCGGCGGACGTCGTCCTCGGTCAGCCCGGCGGCCTCCAGATAGTTTGTCAGTGAACCGAATTCGCTGTCGATGGTGCGGCGCGCGGTGTCCAGGTACTGCTCGCGCACACCGAGCACCGCGTCGGTCAGCCGGGCCTCGGCCAGGTCCATGATCTCGGGCGCATCGGCGGCGCGGGCGCGCACCGACTCCAGGATGCTCTCGCGCAACTGCGGGACCGCGACATTGCTGCGCAGGTAGTCGCTCATGATCGCGTCGCGATCGACCCCCGCGGCCTCCAGCACCACCGCGATGGTGAAGCCGGTTCGGTCCTTGCCGGCGAAGCAGTGTGCGAGCACCGCGCGGTCCGAACCGAGCAGCGTCACCACGCGATGCACCGCACGGCGGGCCAGCGGCAGCGCCGCAATCCGTGCGTACTCCTCGGTCATATACCGGGCCGCGGCCTCGGCGACGGGCTCGTCGTCGGGCTTGTCGGTCATCATCCGCTGGAACGCGTGCTCGTGCGGGGATTCCCCGTCGGCGGCCATCGTCTCGACGAACGGCAGATGGTGGATCTCGACGCTCGCCGGCACCAGCCCGGGACCGTGCCGTTCCAGCTCGCGTGAGGTCCGCAGATCCGCGACGTCGGTCACGCCGTAGCCGGCCAGCGCGGACCGGCCCGTGTCGTCGAGCTTGGACAGCTCACTGGCGCGGAAGAAGCGCCCCGGTGCGATGCCCGTCTGCTCGGAGACGTCCCGGAAGTTCCAGGCGCCCGACAGTTCCTCGCCGGAGAACGGCACTAGCCCGTCACCGCCTGCACGAACGCCGACTTCTCCCTGCCCAGTTCGGCGCGCGCGATGGTGCGCATGTGCACCTCGTCCGGGCCGTCGAACAGGCGCATCGCGCGGTGCCAGCTGTACAGCCGCGCCAGCGGGAAGTCGTCGGACACGCCTGCGCCGCCGTGCACCTGGATGGCGCGGTCGATCACGTCGCAGGCCATCTGCGGGGCCACAGCCTTGATCTGCGCCACGAGCAGCTGGGCGTCCTTGCTCTTGTTGCCGTGCTGGTCGATGGTCCAGGCCGCCTTGTGGCACAGCAGCCGGGTCTGCTCGATCTCGTTGCGGGACTTGGCGATCGCCTCACGGACCACGCCCTGCTCGGCGAGCGGCTTGCCGAACGCGACCCGCTTCTGCACCCGGTCGACCATCAACGCCAACGCCCGCTCGGCGGCGCCGATCGCCCGCATGCAGTGGTGGATGCGGCCGGGCCCGAGGCGGGCCTGGGCGATGGCGAAACCGCTGCCCTCCTCGTCGAGCAGGTTCGACGTCGGCACCCGCACGTTGTCGAAGGTGATCTCGCAGTGGCCGTGCTGGTCCTGCCAGCCGAACACCGGCAGGGACCGCTCGATCGAAACCCCGGGCGTGTCAACAGGAACCAGGATCATCGACTGCTGACGGTGGCTGGCCGCGTCGGGATTGGTGCGGCCCATGACAATCAGGATCTTGCAGCGCGGATCGGCGGCACCGGTGATCCACCACTTGCGGCCGTTGATGACGTAGTCGTCACCGTCGCGCAGCATGGTCGTCTCGATATTGCGGGCGTCGCTGGACGCGACGGCGGGCTCGGTCATCGCGAACGCGCTACGGATCTCCCCGGCCAGCAGCGGCTCCAGCCACTGCTTGCGCTGCTCCTCGGTGGCGAACAGGTGCAGCGTCTCCATGTTGCCGGTGTCCGGGGCCGCGCAGTTGGTGACCTCCGGGGCGATCTCCATGCTCCAGCCGGTCAGCTCCGCCAGCGGCGCGTACTCCAGGTTCGACAACCCGGACTCCGAAGGCAGGAACAGGTTCCACAGACCACGCTCCCTGGCCAGCTTCTTGAGCTCCTCGACCACCGGCGGGACGGTGTGGTCGTGTGGGCCCGCCTGCTCGCGGTAGGAGTGGTACGACTCCTCGGCCGGGAACACGAACTCGGTCATGAAATCGGTCAACCGCTGGTGATAGTCCTGAGCTTTGGCTGACATCGCGAAGTCCATGACCGCCACGATATGACACGCGTGAACTGCGAGTTCGACCGCCCGATCAGGACGGTCACCGAGGTCATTCGGCGCCGCGTCCCTGGCGGCTGTTGCGGTACGCGGCGTGCCGGAAGGTCGTCAGCCAGCGCGGCAGCAGGCTGATCTCGGTGCCGCTGCGCACTGTCGGGTCGAACGGCTGGTCGCAGCCCGGGTCGTCGCGGCACAGTTCGCGGTCGAACGACAGCGTCGCGAGCGTGGTGAACGGCCCGGTGCCGCGGGCCTGCTCGATGGCGAACTCGACGGTGTCGTGGCGAATGCGGTCGCTGATCGCGGACAGGGACAGACCGTCACCGTCGACGGGCGTCCGCATCCGGGCCCGCAGCCAGAACACCGCACCGCGGTAGCCGAGCGGCATCAGCGTCGAGTACTGCGCGGCCGGCCAGGAAGCGACGGGCCGCAGCGCCACCCGGGCCGCCGACGAGACCGTCAGCACGTCCCAGGCGTGCGGGCCGTCGGCGTCCGCGGACATCCGCCAGGCCAGCCCGCCGAAGTCCGGCAGGCTCCCCGGCGTCCCGACGCCTTTGGAGACGCGGCCCACGACCTCGCCGGACACCAGCGGCAGGCCGTCACCGGCGGGGGCCAGCCGGGTGACGGTGCCGCCGCAGAGGACACCGTCGGGATGGAAGAACCGCTTGGCACGCAGAGCCGCACCGGCCCGGAGCGGCAGCGTGGTCAGGTCGGAGATGCGCATCGAGGAGGTCTGCCCGGTTCCATGCCGATGAAACGGCACCAGGCGGATCTCGGTGCGCGCGGCGTTTGAGCAGGCAGGGACCGGGTAAACCGCGCGCCATGTCCTCGCTGTGGACCGACGATCGGATCGAGACCCCCTCCAGCCCCGACGACGTGGACCGGGTGCGCACCGCCGACGTGGTGGTCGTCGGCGCCGGGATCACCGGCCTGACCACCGCGCTGCTGTTGGCGCGCGCAGGCAAGAAGGTGGTGGTGGTCGAAGCGCGGCACGTCGGCGCGTGCGCGACAGGCAACACCACCGGCAAGGTCAGCGTGCTGCAGGGCAGCAAGCTGGCGCGCATCCGTTCCAAGCACGGGGCGGACGTGCTGAACGCCTACGTGACGGGCAATGCGGAGGGCCGTGACTGGCTGACCCGGTACCACGAGGACCACGGGCTGGACTTCCAGCGCGAGGACGACCACTCCTACGCGCAGGACGCATCCGGGATCGGCACCGCCCGAGACGTGCTGGCCGCATGCCGCGAGGGCGGAGTCGAGGCGCAGTGGGTCGACGAGGCCGACGTGCCGTTCCCGTTCAGCGGCGGGGTCCGGGTGCGCGACCAGGTGCAGATCGACCCGATGCCGTTCCTGGGCAGCCTGATCACCGAACTGGAGAGGCACGGCGGCACGCTGTTGCAAGGCGTGCGGGCGACGACGGTCGCCGGCACCGATCCGGTCCGGGTCCGGTTGCGTCTCACCGACACCCCGCAGGACACGCGCGAGACGCAATTCGCCATCGCCGCCGGGCACTGCGTGCTCGCCACCGGGACACCGATCCTGGACCGGGGGATGTTCTTCGCACGGGTCGAGCCCGAACGGTCCTACTGCCTGGCGTTCGACGTGCCCGGCGACATCACGCGATCGATGTACATCGCGGTCGACAGCCCGACCCGTTCCGTGCGGTACGCGCCGACACCCACCGGGGACAAGCTAATCGTCGGCGGGGCAGGGCACACCGTCGGCAGAGCCGGGCACCCCAAAGGATCCGTCGAAGAGCTGGCGCGGTGGGCGACGCTGCACTATCCCGGCGCGGTGCAGACCCATTACTGGTCGGCGCAGGACTACCACCCCGACGACGAGGTGCCGTTCGTCGGGCCGATCCTGCCCAGGCACGACAGTGTGCTCGTCGCAACGGGATTCAACAAGTGGGGGATGACCAACGGGGTCGCGGCGGCACTGGCGCTGTCGGCCAGGATCCTCGGCGGGCGGATGGAGTGGGCGCACGCGTTCTCGAGCTGGCGCGCTCACGAACTGCGCGGCATCCCCACTGCGCTGGAGCTGAACCTCAAGGTCGGACTGCACCTGGTCAACGGCTGGCTCGGCGCGAGCGCTCACGGGGAGGCGCCGGCCGAGGGGCAAGGTGTGGTCGACGGCCCGCCGTGGCGGCGCCGGGCCACCAGCGTGGTCGACGGTGTGCAGCGCACGGTGTCGCCGGTCTGTCCGCATCTGGGGGGCATCGTGAAGTGGAACGACTCCGACTGCGCCTGGGAGTGCCCGCTGCACGGATCCCGGTTCGCCCCAGACGGGTCGCTGCTGGAGGGCCCGGCCACCCGTGGCCTGACCGGATCCTGACGGATCAGATGCGCAGCGTCTCAGAAGGGTTGCGCCCGTAGGCTTCCCGGTACATCGCGGCGAACCGGCCGGTGTGCGCGAATCCCCAACGGGCGGCGACGATCTGGACGGTGGTGTGGCCGGGGTCGGCGTTGAGCAGCTCGTGGTGCGCGTGGTCCATCCGCACCCGCCGGAGGTACTCCATCGGGGTCATGGCCAGATGGCGGCGGAACATGTACTGCAACGCCCGGGGGGTCACGTGGATGCTCGCGGCGATGTCGGCCAGCGCGATGTCGTTGTCGGCGTTGCTCTCGATGTACGCCGTCGCCCGGCGCAACAGCGCCGGTTTGGCGTCGTTGCGGTCGGTGGCGGTGGGTTCGGTGGCAGCGGAAGTCGGCAACGCCGACAGGACCGCCGCGGCCAGCATCGACGCGGTGGTCGACGCGACGAGGCGGGTCGGCTCGGGATCGTCGGAGCACGCCACGGTGCGCACGTACTCGATCGCGGCGTTGAGCCGGCGGCCGGCCTCGGCCGACACCGGGCGGTGACCCAGTAGCCGCACGGATCCGTCCCAGCCGGGGTGCTCCGTCGCGGCGACCCGGTCCAGCAACGCGGTGTCGAACATCGTGAGGTCATAGCTCGCTTCGCAGACCCGTCCCGAGTAGGGCAGCTCGGGCGGCGACAGGAGCGCGACGTCACCGGGGGTGAACACATCCTGAGGCTCGCCGATGAAGTCTTCTTCGATCCGGCCGTCGTGCACCCGGCACAGACAGATCTTGCCCAGCGGCGCCGCGTCGTAGGACATGTGGAAGTCGAGCGTGATCTCGTCGTAGTTGATGGGACCCAACCAGTGCCGGTCGATATGCGCCGCGGCGGTCTCGCCCTCTCCCGCGCCGATCCGCATCTTGGTGTAGGCGTGCACGAGGAAGTCCTCGGTGGCCTCGAGGCTGTCGCTCTCGAAGTGAAGGGCGCGGCGC
This sequence comes from Mycolicibacterium vaccae NBRC 14118 = CIP 105934, assembly GCF_001552715.1. Lineage (GTDB taxonomy): Bacteria > Actinomycetota > Actinomycetes > Mycobacteriales > Mycobacteriaceae > Mycobacterium > Mycobacterium vaccae. The sequence continues at coordinate 15,706 of NZ_BCRS01000124.1, forward strand.
GGTAGGTGCTGTGTCGCTGATGAATCCATGGTGCTGCAAACCTCCGCTAACGCGGTGGTGATGCGAGGCTATGGCTTCGCCTCCGGTGTCGCAAGCATACCGGCGGGGTTGGGGAAATGCCCGGGTTGGGTAGTCAACCTATCCGTTGAGCGAAGTGGCGATATCCGCCACGCGCACGTGGCGAATTCACCCACACGGCACGCGGGCCAGCATCGACGCAGCCCGCAGCCCGCAGCCCGTTTCGCGGCAGCGTGATGCGGTCGGGGCATTTGCGGAAAATGCCGGATCGGCGCAGCACTGGGACAACGGTTCCGGTCGGTGCCATATGCGAAAGGCACAGCGTCGGGCGACGACAAACCCAATTCCCCCACACCCGGCGGCGGGGGTCGGACTGGGCCGCCCGACCGTCGCTACACCTTCTCGCTGACCGACAGCGCCGCGTTGATCGCGTCGACGCGGTCCTTGGCGTCGCCGAACAGCATCTGGGTGTTCTCCCGGAAGAACAGCGGGTTCTGCACGCCGGCGTAGCCCGATGCCATGGAGCGCTTGAACACGATGACGTTGTCGGCGTTCCACACCGTCAGCACCGGCATGCCGGCGATCGGGCTGCCCGGATCCTCCGACGCCGCCGGGTTGACGGTGTCGTTGGCGCCGATGACCAGCACCACCGAGGTGCCGTCGAAGTCGTCGTTGATCTCGTCCATCTCCAGCACGATGTCGTAGGGCACCTTGGCCTCGGCCAACAGCACGTTCATGTGCCCGGGCAGGCGGCCGGCGACCGGATGGATGCCGAAGCGCACGTCCACGCCGCGCTCGCGCAGCTTGCGGGTCAGGTCGGCGACCCCGTACTGCGCCTGCGCCACGGCCATGCCGTAGCCGGGGGTGATGATCACCGAGCTGGCCGTGGCCAGCAATTCGGCCGCACTCTCGGCGGTGATCTCGCGGTGCTCGCCGTAGTCCTTGTCCTCGGAAGGTCCGGCCTCGATCCCGAAGCCGCCCGCGATCACCGAGATGAACGAGCGGTTCATCGCCTTGCACATGATGTAGGACAGGTAGGCACCCGAGGAGCCGACCAGTGCGCCGGTGATGATCAGCAGGTCGTTGCCCAGCAGGAAGCCCGACGCCGCGGCCGCCCAGCCCGAGTAGCTGTTGAGCATCGACACCACCACCGGCATGTCGCCGCCGCCGATGGAGGCGACCAGATGCCAGCCGAGTAGCAGCGCCAGCACGGTGACCACGATCAGCAGCCACAGCTGTGGGTCGATGACGAACCACACGGTCAGCGCGGCGAAGACCGCCAGCGCGCCGAGGTTGAGGAAGTTCTTGCCGGGCAGCATCATCGGCGAACTCTTCATCTTCGCCGACAGCTTCAGGTTCGCGACGATGGAACCGGTGAACGTCACCGCGCCGATGAAGACGCCGATGACGACCTCGCCCGAGTGGATGCCCAGCATCCCTTCGGTGGCCAGCTTCGTCGCTTCGGCGCCGGCCGGGTCGGCCTCGACGTGCAGGTAGCCGTTCCAGCCGACGAGCACCGCGGCCAGCCCGACGAAGCTGTGCAGCAGCGCGATGAGCTCGGGCATGCCCGTCATCTCGACGATCTTGGCGCGCCACAGCCCGATCGCCGCGCCGACGGCCATCGCCACGGCCAGCAGCGCCAGTCCGAGCGGCTCGATATGGCGGGCCAGGGCCAGCACGATGGTCGCGACCAGCGCGACCGCCATCCCGGCGATCCCGAAAGTGTTCCCCGCCCTTGAGGTCTCATGCTTGGACAGCCCGGCCAGCGCCAGGATGAACAGCAGGGCTGCGACGACGTAGGCCGCGGTGGCGGCGGTTTCCAGCGTGAACATGGTCTCAGCTCCTCGAGAACATCGCCAGCATGCGGCGGGTCACCGCGAAGCCACCGAAGATGTTGATACTGGCCAGCAGAATGGCCACGAATGCCAACGCGGTGATGACCATCCCGTTGGACTGGGAGCCGTGGCCGATCTGCAGCAGCGCGCCGACGACGATGATGCCGGAGATCGCGTTGGTCACCGACATCAGCGGCGTGTGCAGCGCATGGTGCACGTTGCCGATCACGTAGTAGCCGATCACGATCGCCAGCGCGAACACCGTCAGGTGCACCTGCAGCGCGGTCGGCGACAATGCGATCAGCGCGAACAACGCGGCCGCGGCGGTGAAGGTCAGGCCCAGCCGGCGGCTGGTCGTCATCGGCGTCTTGGCCGGCTTGGTCTGGACGGGCGCGGCGGGTGTGGCGGCCGCGGGAGCGGCTGAGACCTGCACCGGCGGTGGCGGCCACGTGATCGTGCCGTCGCGCACGACGGTCACCGAGCGCTGCACCACGTCGTCGAAGTCCAGGGTGAGCTGACCGTCCTTGTTCGGTGTCAGCAGCTTCAGCAGGTTGACCAGGTTGGTGCCGTAGAGCTGCGAGGCCTGCGCGGGCAGCCGGCCGGCCAGGTCGGTGTAGCCGATGATCGTCACGCCGTTGTCGGTGACGATCGCCTGGTCCTTGACCGTGCCCTCGACGTTGCCGCCGTTGGCCGCGGCCATGTCGACGATCACGCTGCCGGGCTTCATCGACGCGACCATCTCGGCGGTGATGATGCGCGGCGCGGGCCGACCCGGGATCAGCGCGGTGGTGATGATGATGTCGACGTCCTTGGCCTGCTCGGCGTACAGCGCCGCCTCGCGGGCCTTGTAGTCGTCGCCCATCTCCTTGGCGTAACCGGTGGCCGACACTTCGGCCGCGGCCGGGTCGACGGCCAGGTACTCACCGCCGAGGGACTTGACCTGGTCGGCGACCTCGGGGCGCGGGTCCGTCGCGCGCACGATGGCGCCCAGGCTGCCGGCCGCACCGATCGCGGCCAGCCCGGCCACCCCGGCGCCGACCACCAGCACCTTGGCCGGCGGCACCTTGCCCGCCGCGGTGACCTGACCGGTGAAGAACCGGCCGAAACGGTGTGCGGCCTCCACCACCGCGCGGTACCCGGCGATGTTGGCCATCGAGGACAGCACGTCCAGCGACTGCGCCCGCGAGATCCGCGGCACCGCGTCCATGGCCATCACGGTGACCGGACGGGTGGCCAGCTGATCGAGCAACTCGGGCTTGAGTGCCGGCGAGATCAGGCCGATCAGGGTCGCCCCGTCAGCCAGATTGGCGATCTCGGCCGGGCTCGGCGCGTTGACCTTGAGCACCACGTCCGAGGACAGCACCTGGTAGGTCGATCCGATGGCCGCGCCCGCCTCGGCATACGCGGCGTCGGAGAAACTGGACGCGTCGCCCGCCCCGGACTCCACCACGACCTCGTAGCCGAGCTTGATGAGCTGCCCGACCGTCTGCGGCGTCGCAGCCACCCGCGTCTCCCCGAGCTGGGATTCTCTCGGTATCCCGATGATCATCGATATCGATCCGATCTAGGCTTGGCTCACCGGGCGGCGGGGACCCCTTGTGCACGCACAGCAGTGCCCCGGCACCCGTCGTTCGTTGGACGGATAAAGATGTCAGTGTAGGAGGCGGCTCCCCGGGGTGCGCACTCTGCTCGCCGCACGTGACTTTTGCTCGCGGTGAGCGCAGCTCTTCCCGGACGATGACGCATCCGTCAATGTCTGCCGGTGTCCGTTTTCGTCGACATCACACCTGACGGCGCCGTCGCGGCGGCGCCGGGCGCTGGGCCGCGCCCGGGCCGCGGACCCTGGC
>NZ_BCRS01000125.1 GCF_001552715.1 Mycolicibacterium vaccae NBRC 14118 = CIP 105934
GCCGCGGCGACCGCGGCCTGCTCGTGGGTGCGGCGCGAACCCATCTCGATCAACGGCCGGCCGGCCGCGGCGCTGACCATCCGCGCCGCCGCGGACGCCACCGCGGCGTCGTGGTTGAAGATCGACAGCGCCAGCGTCTCCAGGATCACGCATTCGGCGAAGCTGCCGTGTACCGACAGCACCGGTGAGCCGGGGAAGTACAGCTCGCCCTCGGCGTAGCCGTCCACGTCACCGGTGAAGCGGTAGTCGGCCAGAAAGCCCAGCGTGGTGTCGTCGAGGAACTCCTGCAGCAGGGTCAACGCGTCGGAGTCGAAGCGGAAGCGCGCCAGCGCCTCGACGAACCGCGCCGTGCCGGCGGTGACGCCGTACCGCCTCCCGCCGGGCAGCCGGCGCGCGAAGACCTCGAAGGTGCTGCGCCGGGCCGCGGTGCCGTCGCGCAGTGCTGCAGCGAGCATCGTCAGCTCGTACTTGTCGGTGAGCAACGCCACAGAGATGTCCGACAGGTCCGGAGGCGGCAGGGGCACACGGTCACCGTATCGGTTCGAGGCGCGTCCGGGACCCCGGTATTCTGGCCGCATGGTGACGCCGGCCAAGGCCCGACCGGGCACCCGCGAAGACCGTGATGTGCGCTTGGACCCGGAAACGGACGAAGCCACCGACACGCCGTGGGTGACCATCGTCTGGGACGACCCGGTGAACCTGATGACCTATGTGACCTACGTCTTCCAGAAACTCTTCGGCTACAGCGAACCCCACGCCACCAAGTTGATGCTGCAGGTGCACCACGAGGGCAAGGCCGTGGTGTCGGCGGGTAGCCGGGAATCGATGGAGGCCGATGTGACCAGGCTCCACGCCGCAGGGCTGTGGGCGACACTGCAACAGGACCGCTGAATTCACTGTGCGTAAATGGAAACGGGTCGAGGGCGCCGACGGCCCGCGGTATCGGTCGGCACTGGCCGCACACGAGGCCGAGTTGCTGAGCAGTCTGGTCACCTCGCTGCTGGGCATGCTCGATACTCGGGAGAGCTCCGGTCCGGTGGACGAACTCGCCGAGATCACCGGTATGAGAACCGGCAATTCTGTTCCGCCGCAAGACGATACGCTCAAACGTCTGCTGCCGGACTTCTACCGGCCGGCGACCGAGCATCCGGCCGGGTCCGGTCCCGCGGAAAGCCTGAACAGCGCGCTTCGCAGCCTGCACGAACCTGCCATCATCGACGCCAAACGTGAAGCGGCCCAACGCTTGCTGGACACCGTCCCGGCCGCCGGCGGCAAATTCGAGTTGTCCGAGGACGACGCGCACGCGTGGGCGGCAGCCGTCAACGACGTCCGGCTGGCGCTCGGCACGATGCTCGGGGTGGGTTCGGAGATTCCCGACCGGCTGCCCGGCGACCACCCGATGGCCGGCCACCTCGACGTCTACCAGTGGCTGACGGTGCTGCAGGAATACCTGGTCATCTGCCTGATGGATCCGTCGCGGTGACGGTCTGGGCACCGCGATGAGCGGATCGATCACCGACGTCGGCGGCATTCTCGTCGGCCACCATCACCGGCTCGACGACGACGCCGAGCTGGGGTCGGGCTGGGCAACCGGCACCACCGTCGTGCTGACCCCGCCGGGCACCACCGGCGCGGTCGACGGGCGGGGCGGCGCCCCGGGCAGTCGGGAGACCGACCTCCTCGACCCGAGCAACTCGGTGCGCCACGTCGACGCAGTCGTGCTGACCGGCGGCAGCGCGTTCGGGCTGGCGGCCGCCGACGGTGTGATGACCTGGCTGGAGGAGCACAACCGCGGCGTCGCACTCGACGGTGGCGTGGTCCCGATCGTGCCGTCGGCGGTGATCTTCGATCTTCCGGTCGGCGGTTGGCAGTGCCGGCCGAATGCCGACTTCGGCTATCGGGCGGCCGCCGCGGCGGGCGACGACGCCGCGATCGGCACCGTCGGGGCGGGGGTCGGCGCGCGCGCCGGCGTCCTCAAAGGCGGTGTCGGGACGGCGTCGGTCCTGCTGGATTCGGGCGTCACCGTCGGTGCGCTCGTCGTGGTGAACTCCGCGGGCGACGTCGTCGACCCGGCCACCGGGCTGCCCTGGCTGGCGTCCCACGTCGAAGAGTTCGGGCTCGTCGCGCCGCCCGGGGACCAACTCTCCGCCTACATCGACCGGCACGGCGAACTCAGCCCGCTCAACACCACCATCGCGGTGGTGGCCACGGATGCGGCGCTGAGCAAGGCCGCCTGCCGGCGGGTGGCCGTCGCGGCCCAGGACGGGCTGGCCCGCACCATCAACCCGTGCCACACCCCGCTGGACGGCGACACCGTGTTCGCGCTGGCCACCGGCGCGGTGGAAGTCAATCCGGACCCGACGACGCCGGCCTCGATGACACCGGAACTGCCGCTGGTGACCGCCGTGGGCGCGGCGGCGGCCGAGGTGCTCGCACGCGCTGTGATGGTCGCGGTGCTGGCCGCCGACCCGGTCGCCGGAATACCGACATACCGTGGTCTGTTGCCGGGAGCGTTCGAGTGAGAGGACTGCGCAGTGTTGACGATCCGTGCTGACCTGGTCGATGCCATGGTCAGCCACGCCCGTGCCGACCATCCCGACGAGGCCTGCGGCGTCATCGCGGGCCCGGACGGTTCCGACCGGCCCGAGCGGTTCATCGCGATGACCAACGCCGAACGTTCGCCGACGTTCTACCGGTTCGACTCCATGGAGCACCTACGGGTGTGGAGGTCGATGGACGAAGCCGACGAGGTGCCGGTCGTCATCTATCACTCGCACACCGGCACCGAGGCCTACCCGAGTCGCACCGACGTCGACATCGCCGCAGAACCCGACGCCCACTACGTGCTGATCTCCACCCGCGACCCGGACGAACACGAGCTGCGCAGCTACCGCATCGTGAACGGCGTCGTCACCGAAGAGCCCGTCACCATCGTCGAGCAGTACTGAAGACAACCCTGAAGGAGTCAGTCCCGTGGCTATCTCTGTATCCATCCCCACGATCCTGCGCACCCACACCGGCGGCGAGAAGCGCGTGTCCGCCTCCGGTGACACGCTGCAGGCCGTGATCGCCGATCTCGAGGCCAACTACTCGGGCATCTCGGAGCGTCTCGTCGATAACGGCAAGCTGCACCGCTTCGTCAACATCTACGTCAACGACGAGGACGTGCGGTTCTCCGGTGGCCTGGAGACCGCGATCTCCGACGGCGACTCGGTGACGATCCTGCCCGCCGTCGCAGGAGGCTGAGCACTCCCCGATGACGCGCTACAACTCACTGCTCGAAGCGCTCGGCAACACCCCCCTGGTCGGGTTGCAGCGGCTGTCGCCGGCCTGGGACGGGTCGCCGCACGTGCGGCTGTGGGCCAAGCTCGAGGACCGCAACCCGACCGGGTCGATCAAGGACCGGCCCGCGCTGCGGATGATCGAGGACGCCGAACGCGAAGGCCGGCTGCAGCCCGGGGCGACGATCCTGGAGCCGACCAGCGGTAACACCGGCATCTCGCTGGCGATGGCGGCCCTGCTCAAGGGCTACCAGATGGTCTGTGTGATGCCGGAGAACACCTCGATCGAGCGGCGGCAGTTGCTGGAGCTCTACGGCGCGCGGATCATCTACTCGCCCGCCGAGGGCGGTTCCAACACCGCGGTGGCGCACGCCAAAGAGCTTGCCGCCGAACATCCCTCCTGGGTGATGCTGTACCAGTACGGCAACCCGTCCAACGCGGCCGCGCACTACGAGGGCACCGGCCCGGAACTGCTGGCCGACCTCCCCGAGATCACCCACTTCGTCGGCGGCCTCGGCACGACCGGCACGCTCATGGGCACCGGCCGGTTCCTGCGCGAGCACGTCCCCGGAGTGCAGATCGTGGCGGCCGAACCCCGCTACGGCGAGGGTGTCTACGCGCTGCGCAACATCGACGAGGGCTTCATCCCCGAGCTGTACGACCCGGACGTGCTGACCACGCGCTTTGCGGTCGGTTCCTATGACGCGGTGCGGCGCACCCGCGAGCTGGTGCAGACCGAGGGGATCTTCGCGGGTATCTCCACCGGCGCGATCCTGCACGCGGCGTTGGGGATGGCGGCCAAGGCGGTCAAGGCGGGGGAGCGCGCCGACATCGCGTTCACCGTGTGCGACGCGGGCTGGAAGTACCTGTCGACCGGCGCCTACGCCGGTAGCCTGGACGACGCGGAGGACGCGTTGGAAGGGCAGCTTTGGGCGTGACGGGCACCGGTGGATACCCAGCTCTGCCTGCGGAGCCGACGAAGCGGCCCGCGTGGGTGGTCGGCGGGGTCACCATCGTGTCGTTCGTCCTGCTGCTCTGGATCGTCGAGCTGTTCGACTCGCTGACCGGACATCGCCTCGACGGGAACGGGATCCGCCCGCTGGAGACCGACGGGCTGTCCGGCATCCTGTTCGCCCCGCTGTTGCACTCCGACTGGGGACACCTGATCGCCAACACGGGCCCGGCACTGGTCCTCGGATTCCTGATGACGCTGTCCGGCCTGTCGCGGTTCCTCTACGCGACGGCGATCGTGTGGATCGTCGGCGGCCTCGGCACCTGGCTGATCGGCAACCTCGGGGCGCCCACCTACAACGGCACGGTCGTCGAGACCAACCACATCGGCGCGTCGGGGCTGATCTTCGGCTGGCTCACGTTCCTGATCGTGTTCGGCTTCTTCACCCGCAAGATCTGGGAGATCGTCGTCGGGGTCGTCGTGCTGTTCATCTACGGCAGCATCCTGCTCGGCGTGCTGCCGGGGACGTTCGGCGTGTCCTGGCAGGGCCACCTGTGCGGTGCGGCCGCCGGGGTGCTGGCGGCCTACCTGCTGTCGGGTCCCGAGCGTCGGGCGCGCCAGTCACGCGCGCCCGCGACGACCCCGCCGTACCCGACCCGATGACCGGCCCGCAGGCGCCGATCGGGATCTTCGACTCCGGGGTGGGCGGTCTCACGGTGGCGCGCGCGGTGATCGACCAGCTGCCCGACGAGGACATCATCTACATCGGCGACACCGGCAACGGGCCGTACGGCCCGCTGACCATCCCGCAGATCCGTGCGCACGCGCTGGCGATCGGCGACGACCTGGCGGGCCGTGGCATCAAGGCCTTGGTCATCGCGTGCAACACGGCGTCGTCGGCGTGCCTGCGGGACGCGCGCGAACGGTACGCCCCGATCCCGGTGGTCGAGGTGATCCTGCCGGCCGTGCGCCGCGCGGTGGCCGCCACCCGCAACGGCCGCATCGGCGTCATCGGCACCGAGGCGACCATTGCCTCGGGCGCCTACCAGGACGCGTTCGCCGCGGCCCGCGACATCGAGGTGTTCGGGGTGGCGTGCCCGCGCTTCGTCGACTTCGTCGAACGCGGCGTCACCAGCGGGCGGCAGGTGCTCGGACTGGCCGAGGGGTACCTGGAGCCGCTGCAGCGCGCCGAGGTCGACACGCTGGTGCTCGGATGCACCCACTATCCGATGCTGTCCGGTCTCATCCAGTTGGCGATGGGCGACCACGTGACGCTGGTGTCCAGCGCCGAGGAGACCGCCAAGGATCTGCTGCGGGTGCTCACCGAGCAGCAGTTGCTGAGACCGCACCCGGCGGATCCGGCGGCGCCGCGCCGGCAGTTCGAGGCCACCGGGGACCCGGACGCGTTCACCGCGCTGGCGGCGCGCTTTCTCGGGCCCACGCTCGACGGGGTTCGGCCTGTCCGGCGTCACGCCGGTACCCGAACATGACCTTCATCCCCGAAAGCGGCGATGTTTTCGTCATGGCGATGTCGGGCATGGCAAGCTAGTGAGCGTGCGAATCACCGTACTCGGTTGCTCCGGCAGTGTGGTCGGTCCTGATTCGCCCGCGTCGGGATATCTCGTCACCGCGCCCGACACGCCGCCGCTGGTGCTCGATTTCGGCGGTGGTGTCCTCGGCGCGCTGCAGCGTCACGCGGACCCGAACTCCGTCCACGTGTTGCTGTCGCATCTGCACGCCGACCACTGTCTGGATTTGCCCGGACTGTTCGTCTGGCGGCGGTACCACCCGACGCCGGCGCAGGAGCGAGGGTTCGTCTACGGCCCCGCCAACACGTGGGCCCGCCTCGGTCAGGCGTCCTCGCCCGAGGGCGGCGAGATCGACGACTTCACCGACATCTTCGAGATCCGGCACTGGGTCGACAACCAGCCCGTCCAGATGGGCGCGCTAACGGTGTTGCCGCGCCTGGTGTGTCATCCGACCGAGTCCTACGGGATGCGGATCACCGATCCTTCCGGGGCGGTGCTGGTCTACAGCGGCGACACCGGCTACTGCGATGCGCTGATCGATCTGGCCCGCGGCGCCGACGTGTTCCTGTGCGAGGCGTCATGGACGGACTCGCCGGACCGGCCCCCACGCCTGCACCTGTCCGGTGCCGAAGCCGGTCGCGCTGCCGCCCGCGCCGGCGTGGGCGAACTGCTGCTGACCCACATCCCGCCGTGGACGTCGCGCGAGGACGTGATCAGCGAGGCGAAGGCCGAGTTCGACGGCCCGGTGCACGCAGTGGTGTGCAACGAGACCTTCGAGGTCACGCGCTCCTGAGAGGCCGCCGGTACTGACCGGCTAGGGTTGGCCCGTGTCCAGACGAGAAGACGGCCGCCTCGACGACGAACTGCGCCCGGTCACCATCACCCGGGGATTCACCACCCATCCCGCCGGTTCGGTGCTGGTGGAGTTCGGGCAGACGAGGGTGATGTGCACCGCCAGCGTCACCGAGGGTGTGCCCCGGTGGCGCAAGGGATCCGGGCAGGGCTGGCTGACCGCCGAATACGCGATGCTGCCCGCCGCCACCCACGAACGGTCCGGCCGCGAGTCGGTCAAGGGACGGGTCGGCGGGCGCACCCAGGAGATCAGCCGGCTGGTCGGCAGGTCTCTGCGCGCCTGCATCGACCTGGCCGCGCTGGGGGAGAACACCATCGCGATCGACTGTGACGTGCTGCAGGCCGACGGCGGCACCCGCACCGCCGCCATCACCGGCGCGTACGTGGCGCTGTCGGACGCCGTCACCTATCTGGCCGCGGCGGGCAAGCTTTCCGATCCGCGTCCGCTGTCCTGCGCGATCGCCGCGGTCAGCGTGGGTGTGGTGGACGGCCGCATCCGCGTCGACCTGCCCTACACGGAGGATTCACGCGCCGAGGTCGACATGAACGTCGTCGCGACCGACACCGGCACGCTCGTCGAGATCCAGGGCACCGGCGAGGGCGCGACGTTCCCGCGGTCCACCCTGGACAAGATGCTGGACGTCGCGATGGTCGCCTGCGATCAGTTGTTCGAGGTGCAGCGCACGGCGTTGGCGCTGCCGTACCCCGGTCAGCTGCCGTCGTCGGCCGAACCCGCGAAGAAGCCTTTCGGGAGCTGACCGCGATGTCGCGTCTGCTGGTCGCCAGCCGCAACCATAAGAAGCTGGCCGAGCTGCGCCGCGTGCTCGACGCCGCGGGCGTGTCCGAACTGACCCTGCTGTCGCTCGATGACGTTCCGCCGTTCGACGAGGCGCCCGAGACTGGGGCGACGTTCGAGGAGAACGCGTTGGCCAAGGCCCGCGACGCCTACACCGCGACCGGCATCCCCGCCGTCGCAGACGACTCCGGTCTGGAGGTCGACGCGCTCAACGGCATGCCCGGTGTGCTCAGCGCACGCTGGTCGGGCCGGCACGGCGACGATCCCGCGAACACCGCGCTGCTGCTCGGGCAGCTCGCCGACGTGCCCGACGACCGTCGCGGCGCGGCGTTCGTGTCGGCATGCGCGGTGGTGTTCGGCCCTGCCCCCAGCGACGCGGTGGTGGTCCGCGGGGAGTGGCCGGGCAGCATCGTCCGCGCGCCCCGCGGCGACGGCGGATTCGGTTACGACCCGGTGTTCCTGCCCGCCGGTTCCGCCAGGACCGCCGCCGAGCTGAGTCCGGCGGAGAAGGACGCGTCCTCGCACCGGGGCCGCGCGCTGGCGGCGCTGCTGCCGTCGCTGCGCTCCCTGGTCTGAGGGCGGGTGACCCGGTTCAGCAGCCATGCCACGGGGACGGTCAGCGCCAGCGTCGCAGCGATCAGGCCCGGCATCGAACCGGTGAACAGCGGCCAGTCGAGCACCAGGTACATCGTCAGCGCCATCACCGCGACATGCACCAGGAAGATCTCGTAGGAGATCTCGCCGAGCCACACCATCGGCCGGCTGCCCAGCACCCGCGCGTACGAATCCCGGCAACCCAGCGCCACCGGCGTGACGGCCAGCGTCGCGATCGCCGCGTACAGCAGTGACCTGACGATCGGTGTCCAGGCCGGATCGGGGCCCCACAGCGTGCCGCCGAGCGAGGTCGAGACCACCAGGTAGAGCACGACGGCCACCGGTACCGCGACGATCGCGGCGCAGCGGACGCCGACCCGTTCCAGCACCGCCAAGGCCATCCCGCCGGCGAACCACGCCAGGTGGGCGGGCAACCACATGCCCGCCGAGTTCGGCAGCAGGTCGGTGCCGACCACCACGGCCAGCCACACCGGGGTCACCGCGGCGAGGACCGCGATACCGGCCAGGGCCCGCGCGGGCTGCCACCGGCCGCGCCCGAGCACCTGCAGCACCAGGAACGCCAGGACCGGGAGGGCGAGGTAGAACGACACCTCGACGGCCAGGCTCCACATCTGCGACAGGCCGGGGTGCAGCAGTGTCACCACGTAGTCGTCGGCGTAGATGTGCGTGAAGGTCAGGTACCGCAGCAGCCCGTGCCAGGTCTGTCCCGGGTTGGGGCCCGGCGCGAAGACCGTGTAGATCTCGAAGACGGCGACGACGGTGACGACGTACGCGGGCACGATGCGGCGCCAGCGCTTCCGCCCGTAGCGCAGCACAGAAGGAGGCCTGCGGCCGTCGGCGGCGGCCTGCACCCAGGGACGGAACAGCAGGAAACCGGACAGCACGAAGAAGATCGCGACACCGATCTCCAGGCGGGCGTACATGGCGCCGAGATAACCGTGGGCCAGGTAGCCGGTGGCGAATGCGGCGTGCGTACTGACGACCAGCAACGCGGCGACCGCCCGCAGACCGGTCAGCGCGGGATCACGGGACGTTGGACGGTGGGCGGCCACGGGAGCGCCGCAGCGCACGCCGGGGCTGGCTGACACCGCACCGAGTGTAGCTATCGGTGCACCCGGCAGACCCGGGTCAGATGCCGAACTGCGTCTTGATGTTCTGGGTCTGGAAGTGCTCGACGATGATGCCGACCAGCGGGATGGTGCCTGCGAGCAGGATGCCGACGGTCTTGGCGATCGGCCAGCGCACCTTCACCGCCAGGTTCGCGGTGAACAGCAGATAGACGAAGTACACCCAGCCGTGCACGACCGCGATCCAGCCCAGGGAGTCGTCGTGGAACGCGTACTTCATCACCATCTCGTAGCAGAGGGCGATCAGCCACAGCCCGGTCGCCCAGGCCAGGATGCGGTATCCGGTCAGTGCCTTGCGGACGGCCTCGACGGGAACGATGGGGGCGGGGGATTCGGGTGCGCTCACGTACCGGTTCCTCTTGTCTGCTGCGTCTTCTGGTGTTCACCGTCGGCTTTGGCCAAGTCGGCGAGGTAGGCGTTGTACTCCCGCAACGTGGCATCGGCATCGGTCCCGCCCGCGGCCTTCGGTCGTTCCGGCAGCAGGCCGGCGGGGATCTCGGTGACCGCGTCGCTCGGATGCAGCTCGGGCGGGGCTTCCTCGTAGCGGACGAACTTGAAATATGCGTACACGCAGAAGCCGGCGAACAGCGGCCACTGCAATGCGTAGCCGAGGTTCTGGAAACTGCCCGACGTCGACTCGTAACGGGTCCACTGCCACCACGCCAGCGCGAGGCAGCCGGCAGCGGCGGCGAGCATCAGCAGGATGAGCGCCGGCCTCCTACGCCGTGTAGTGGACACCGTTCAAAGGTACCGTGTCCCGCTCCGGCTCCGCGATCGCGACGACACCGGCCGACCTGGCTAGCCGACCTTCATCTCGCCCATCTCCGACCAACCGGTCGCATCCACTGTCTGGCTGATGATGAGCGGGGTGGACGCCAGCAGCGCCGGGGTGTCGGCGATGAACTTCTTGAAATGCTCGGCGTTGACGTGCTCTTTGCCGGCGGCACCGTCGCGGAACCCCTCGACGAGCACGTATTCCGACGGATCCTCGAGGCTGCGGGACCAGTCGAACCACATGTTGCCCGGCTCGTTCCGGGTGGCCTGGGTGAATTCGGCCACCAGGTCGGGGAAGTTCTCGATGTACTCGGGCTTGGGCCGGAACTTCACGACGATGAATATCACGGAGATCACACGCCCTTCTACGGGATCAGGATGGCTCGACCGCGGACGTTGCCGTTGTCGAGATCGGTGATGGCGGACTGGAAGTCGTCCAACGAGTACTTCTGGGTGTGCAGGTTGACCTTGCCACGGCCCGCCAGGGCCATCAGGTCGCACAGGTCGTTGTAGGAGCCGACCAGGTTGCCGATGAAGTTGATCTCGCTGGACACGATGTCGATGGTCGGCACGTCGATGTTCTCGCCGTAGCCGACGACGTGATAGTCGCCGGCGCGGCGCAGCATGGCCACGCCTTCGGCGGTCGCGCCGCCCTCTCCGACGAAGTCGATGACCACCTCGGCGCCGTTGCCGTCGGTGAGTTCGAGCACCTGGTCGATCACCTTCGACCCGCTGTCGGCCACCACACCGTGGTCGGCGCCGATCGACTCGGCGAGTTTCAGAGCCTCCGGGTTGCGGTCGACGACGATCAGCTCCGCCGGGGACAGCGCCTTGAGCACCTGGATACCGATGTGGCCCAGCCCCCCGGCGCCGATCACGACGACCCGGTCGCGCGGTCCCAGTCGCCGGGCCGCCTTGGCTGCCGCGTGGTAGGCCGTCAGCCCGGCATCGGCGAGGGCGGCGACGTCGGACGGTTCCAGCGCGTCGTCGATCCGGACGACGCTGCGGGCAGAGGTTTTCAGGTACTCGGCGTAGCCGCCGTTGGTGTCGATGCCGGGGAACTGGTTGGCCTCGCAGTGGACGTCGTCGCCGGAGCGGCAGGCACGGCAGAAACCGCAGGTGATCAGCGGGTGCACGATGACCTTGTCGCCCTCGCTGACGTTGGTCACCGCCGACCCGACTGCCGCCACCCACCCGGCGTTCTCGTGGCCGATCGTGTAGGGCAGCTGGACCTGCGACTTGTCGGCCCACTGACCCTCCAGGATATGCAGGTCGGTGCGGCAGACCCCGGCGCCGCCGATCTTGACGATCACGTCGAACGGCCCGGTCGGCGTGGGTACCGGCAGCTCGGTCATCTCCAGATTCTGGTGGTAGCCGACGACCTGGACAGCGCGCATGGTGGACATGTCAGTGTGCTCCTTGGTATTTGGGCAGCAGGGCGGTTGGGGGGAAGAACGCCGCCGGCTCGTCGCCGTACCGGGTGTGCAGCAGCCCCCGGCAGAAGTGGGCGTTGCCGTCGATCGAGATGCGGGTCGAGCGGGCCCGGCGGATCGCCATCGGCACGTCGTCGTACCGGTGCCCGAGATGGTCGACCAGCACTGCCTCGGTGTCGCGCGTGGGCAGACCGAGCGCCGCGCGGCGGCGCAGCAGCGCCGAGGTGAGGTCGTCGTCGGGCAGCTCACCGAGGGTGACGGTGCCCAACGATTCCTCCGACCGGGAGCGGTCGGCCCGCAGCAGCGCGGTCAGACACCGTTCCATCGCGGCGGTGTGCGCTTTGCGTCTGAACGTCTCGCGCAGTTCGTCGAGCGACTCTTCTGCCTCGTGACCGAACGTGCCCCGGTAGCCCGCGTCGGCGGCCAGGCCCGCGTTGATGATCGCCGAGTCGTGGTGGTCGTCGAGCTCGACCACCACGTGCCGGGCCCAGGCCAGCGCCACCAGGACATCTTTGGCGTCTGACGCCATCAGGTAGGCGAAGTTGGGCGAGCAGAACGACGTCGGCAACCTCAGGTGCAGTTCGATGTCGCCCGACGGCGACACCAGCAACGAACGTACGAACCCCAGATCGGTGACCGGCTCGTCGAGTTCCGGGTCGACCACCGCGGCCAGTGCGGCGAACGCCTCGTCGGAGCGGGTCACGCGTTGGCCATCTCGTCGGCGCCGCGGGGACCGACGGCCGGCTCGTCGGCATCGGGCAACTGCAGTTCGGCCGGCACCGGGATGTCGTAGAGCTTGGCGGCGTTGAGGCCCAGGACCTTCTTCTTCTGGTCAGTGGTGATCTGCGGGTACTCGCCGAGTTCGTCGGGGATGTTGAAGTCGACGAACGATTCGATGAGCCACTTGGGGGTCCACAGCGCGTAGTCGGACGAGAAGAAGATGCGGTCCTCGCCGATCCAGTAGAGGAGCTCGCCCATGATCTGGGCGAAGTACTTGGGCCGGGTGTGGATGAACGGGATCGCTACGGCCAGACCGGCATACACGTTGGGTTCCTGGGTGGCGATCCAGCAGAAGTCCTCCAGTCGGGGTAGGCCGCAGTGCTCGACGATGAAGTTCAGGTCGGTGAAGTCCGAGGCGACGTGATCGACGTCGGCGACATCGAACGCGTCGCGGTCCAGCGGCCGGATCGTCGGGCCCTTGTGGACGTGGATGTTGCGGATGCCGAGTTCGCGGCAGGCTTCGAAGTAGCGGTAGGCCCACGGGTCGTCGAGCTTCCAGCCGCGCGATTCGCCGTGCCACTCGGCGGTGTACAGCTTCACGCCCTGGAGGTCGTACTTCTTCGCGTCCAGCCGCAGCTGCTCGAGGCCGACCTCCCCGTTGCGCGGATCGAAGTGGTGGTTGTAGGTCAGCTTGTCCGGGTGCGCTCTGGCCAGTTCGGAGGCCTCGGCCGTCTGCCCGAATCCCTTGTAGTAGAACTCGCCGAGGTGGGCCGGCTGGAAGATCGCGTGGTCGACATAGCCGACGTCGAACAGGTCGTGCATCAGCCGTTCGCCGCCCTGGTAGAGGTAGTCCTCGTAGCTCCAGACCTCCGCGTCCGGCGACAGGTTGCGGTGGTAGTCGTAGAAGCAGTCGATGAACTGCTTACCGTGGATGTTGCGCTGGTTCTCGGGTCGGGCGTCCCACAGGGCGATGTGGGCGTCGACGATGAAGTAGCTGGTGCCGTCCTTGGTGAACATCGGTCTCCTTCGAAGGCTGTGTGTGATGGCTGTCACAGCCTGGATCTGAGGTTAGATCCGCCGGGCGCCGCTTCCGAGGGGCCTGCCGTCTCAATCTGAGACGCCGGCGGGGCTGCGCCGGCCGCGTGGGCTTGCCAGAGTTTGTAACGTGGATCACATGCCCGATGGTGTGCCTGAACGGGCCGGGATTCGCGATCCCGCGCGCGGTGACCGACCGGGCGCCGTGCCGGAACGGCTGCTGGCCTCATGGCAGCGCAGCGAGGATTACGGGATCTCCCTGGAGAGCGTCGAGCCGGTGTTCACCGGCACCGAGAACCTCAGCTCGCTGTTCTTCGAGTGCGGCAGCGAGGTGCTCGCCGATCTTCACCGCACGCTGTCCGGCGAACCGGTCAGCCTGATGCTCACCGACGCTGACGGCGTGGTGCTGTCCCGGCTGTCCGGCGACCGGTCCCTGGTGGCGGCCTTGGACGCCGTGCACCTTGCGCCCGGGTTCGCCTACTCCGAGCGCGAGGTGGGCACCAACGGGCTCGGCCTGGCCCTGGCCGACCGTGCGCCGACCCTGGTCCGGGCCAACCAGCACTACGCGCTGAGCCTGAACCTGTTCACGTGCGCCGCGGTACCGGTGCTGGACCCCACATCGGGCCGGCTGGAGGGCAGCGTCAACCTGACGACGTGGTCGCATTCCTCGAGCGATCTGCTGTTGGCACTGGCCCGCTCGGCGGCCAGCAACACCGCTGCGCTGATGTCGGCGCGGGGGTCGGGCCGGCGGACCCGGCCGACGCCGCGCGGTCAGGTGTTCCGAGTGGAGATGCCGCACCTCGAACCGGGATCGGGCACGGTGCACGCGCTGTCGCCGGCATGGAACGCGGCGGTCCGGCGTGCCGAGGGCGCGATGACGTCGGACAGTGTCGTCGCCGCGATCGGTGAGCCGGGCGCGGGCCGGGCGACGCTGCTCGGTCAGGCGGCCCGTCACGCCCATCCGCGCGATCGGATCCTGTCCGCGGGAGTGCCTGAGCCTGAGGACATCTCGACGTGGCTCGGGTTGTGGACACCCGAACTCGGCAAGTCGCACACGGCGGTCATCGTCCGCGACGTCGACCAGCTGCCGGCGTGGGCGGCCGAGAGGCTGCATGCGCTCGTGCTCCGCAGCGCCGGTGGCCCCGGTGCCAAGGTCCAGTTCGCGGTGACAGCCGAGCGGTTCACCGACATCCCGGCGGCGTTGGCGCGTCTGGTCGAGACGGTCGTCGAGGTGCCGCCGTTGCGTGAGCGCCCCGACGACATCGTGGCGCTCGCAGCGCACGTGGCACGTCGGGCCCGCGGTCGGGACGTCTCCTTCACCGCCGCTGCGGCACGGGCCCTGACCGGTTACGGGTGGCCGGGCAACGCCGATCAGCTCAGGCAGGTCGTCACCCATGCCGTCAACCGCACCGACATCGTCGACGTCAGGCATCTGCCGTCCGAAGTGCTGGCGGGTGACACCCGTCATCTCTCGCGCATCGAGGCGTTCGAGCGGGGCGAGATCATCCGCGTGTTGGCCGCCGGCTCCGTCACGATGGCCGAAGCCGCGCACGAACTCGGGATGGGCAGGGCCACGCTCTATCGCAAGATCGCGCAGTACGACATCGACATGCCGCGCCAGCACAAGTGAGTCACCCGCTGATCCGCCTCAGGCACAGTGCAGCGGTAGCGCGCGGTCCTTGGGCCCGATGAATTCGTCCAAGCGGGCCGTCGCAGCCTTGCGGTAGACGGACACGGTGTACCTGTCGGAGCGCCGCCACGTGATGCCCAACCGGTCCAGCGCAGCGGTGAACAGTCCGATGATGTCCTCGGACCGGTTGCTGAAGTGGTATCTGACGCTGAGAACTCCACGGTCGTTGGCCACCACGCGGCAGCCGTCGCTGTGGATAAGGCCCGTCACGAACTCCGCGGTCTCGCGGTCGACGATCTCCTGCTGCCACTGCTCGAGAGCGATCTTGCGAAGGTGCTTGCGGCCGGGCCCGTGTTGGGGGAGCAGGCACGGCCAATGTTTGGAGCAGTGGTAGACGTCAGCGCAACCACTCTTACGCGCGTAGACGCCGGCGCGCTGACCGGGAAACAGCGCGTCGATAGCTTCGCGACACCGCTGAATGATCGCCGTATATCGCTTGTCGCAGGAGATGCGCAGTGTGAATGTCCTCGCTCCACGGGAGACACAGCCGTCGCCTAAATAGAGGCCGAGAAGGTACGCATAGGGTTTCGCGGGCAGAACTGCAAAGTTGTGCTCGATACCGCACTCCGGCGACCCTGCCCGAGCGCGAAGTCCAGCACCTGGTTCACACCGCCACTGCCACACTGTCTTCCGCGGAATACCCGTCTGTCTGGCTATCTCGCAATCATTCAGGCCGGTCGAGATCAGCCGCAGGACTTCCTCGAACTGTTCTCTGGACCTCAATTCGACCCCCGTCCTACGCTGTTTGTCGCAGACGGTATCGACGATGTCCGACAGGGGGATGGCGCAGAAGTCGCGCTAAGATCGGCGAGCTTAGCGCGAGTGTCGGAACTGGCAGACGAGATGGATTTAGGTTCCATTGCCCTATGGGCGTGGGGGTTCGAGTCCCCCCTCGCGCACTTGGATTGGCCGGGCCCGGGTCGTAGACATTAGGCCGTGGGCCGCGCCACCATCGTGTGCCCTGGCGTCGGTAAAGACCCAGACGTCATGCGTCACCGCTGCGGGTTCCGGCTGTCGACAAACCGCCGTGAGGTCGCTCAGGCAGTGACTTCTGCGGCGACCGGAGCGGCTTCGTCGGCCTGGTTCTTGAAGCACAGGATGCTGGAGGTGAAGCTGACGAGTGCGACGGCGCCCGCGAAGACGGCGATCAGCGTTTCCGACATACCCCAGCTCGCCAGCGCGAACGCCAGGGAGATGATCGCGGTGATGATCAGGAAGAGCCCGGTCGTGGCGACGGTCTCGTTGAACGGATCGTCTGTACCGCGGTTGCCTTCGGCCCGGTCGGGCATGCCCGTCTCCTTCTCGATTCACGCTGACTGGCCCGATAATTACCCCGCCGTCACCGCATGAAACCTCGGCGTCAGCGCCAGCCGGTGACGCCGCTCACTCAGCCCGCATGGAGTTGCGATGGGCACGGAACGCGTACTGCCGGGGATCTAGGGGAACATGGGTGGGATATCCGTCGGATGGGGACGACACATGAGCGACCTGAAGTACGTGGATCTGCACGGCGACCGCGTCGCCTATCGGGACGTCGGTCACGGAGAAGAAACCCTGCTGTTGCTGCACGGGATGGCCGGAAGCTCGAATACATGGCGGGCGGTGTTGCCGCAGCTGGCGAAGCGCTATCGGGTGATCGCGCCCGACCTGCTCGGGCATGGCGAGTCCGCCAAACCCCGGAGCGACTACTCGCTGGGCGCATTCGCCGTCGGACTCCGCGACCTCCTCGATGAACTGGGGATCACCTCAGTCACCGTCGTCGGCCAGTCCCTGGGCGGTGGGGTGGCCATGCAGTTCGTCTATCAGCATCCCGACTACTGCCGGCGACTGGTGCTGATCAGCAGTGGCGGTCTCGGTCAGGACGTCGGGTGGACGCTGCGCCTGTTGTCGGCGCCGGGGGCCGAACTGTTGCTGCCGGTCATCGCGCCGCCGCCGGTGGTAAAGGCCGGCGACCGACTGCGCGGGTGGTTGTCCGCGGCGAACATCCAGTCGCCCCGGGGTGCGGAGATGTGGAGCGCCTACGCCTCGCTGTCGGACCCGCAGACCCGCCAGGCGTTCCTGCGCACGCTGAGGTCCGTGGTGGATTACCGCGGACAGGCGGTGAGCGCGCTGAACCGGATGCATTTGACGGCGGAGATGCCGCTGATGGTGATCTGGGGCGACCAGGACCACGTCATCCCCGTCGAGCACGGCTACGAACTCGACCGGCACCGGCCCGGCTGCCGGCTTGAAGTGCTCAGCGGCGTCGGTCACTTCCCCCATGTCGAGACACCGAACCAGGTCGTTGACCTGTTGGAGGATTTCATCGCCTCGACCGGGCAGCCTTCCAGCGCCCCGATGCCGAGCAGCTAGGTTCAGCGCCTGGTCGCCGAGTACCCGTTACGTTCGGCCAGCGACCGCAGCTGCCTCAATGCGAACTGCCGGTTGCGGCCCCCCTCAGGCAGCACGATGCCTGCCCACAACCCGGTGGCGCCCGGGGTCACACAGGCGTCGCGCGCGCACTGCCAGCGCCGGGGGCAGGCACGGCACAGCGACTTGGCGCCCTCGTCGGCGGCGACCATCCATCGGTCGGGGTCTTGCGTGCAGGGCGCGGTCCACGCTTCCTCGTCGATGCGGATCGAGTTCACGGACACCTTCCCTTCCGATACGGCCAATACGTTTGTACCGTAATAACAATACCGATGTATTGCGGGGCTCGGTTGGGGGCGATGTTGTCTACGGTGATCACTGTGGCGACAGAGACAGGGCGGACGGGCGCCGAACCGTCCAACATCGAGAGAATTCGCGCCGCGGCTTTGTGCAGTCTGGCGGCCAACGGCGCCGCGTCGACCACGATGCGCGGCGTCGCCGCGGCGGCTGGGGTCTCCCTTGGTCTGGTGCAGCACCATTTCGCTACGAAAGCGGGCTTGATCAGCGCAGTAGACGACTACGTGCTCGGCTTGATCGCCACGACGTTCGACCGTCCGCTGACGGAGCCGCCCGGCGGTTCCGTCGTCGAGATCGGGGACAGGATCAACAAACTCTTCTCCGAAGAACCCGACGTGGCGGCCTACATGGGCCGCGCGCTCGTCGACGGCAGCCCCGTCGGCGCGAGGATCTTCGACACGCTCTTCGCCGCGGGGGTCGTGCGGTGGCAACAGCGGAAAGACCGCGGTGAACTCCGCCCGGACGTCGACGTGACGTGGGCGGCGATCAACGGGCTGGTGCTTGCCCTGGGCGCCATCAGCCTCCGGTCGCACCTCGACCGGCATCTCGCGGAGCCGTTCATCTCACCGGTGCAGCTGCGGCGGTGGCAGACCGCGGTCGACTCACTGCTGACTGAAGGGCTTTTTCAGCTCCCCGCGGCTGACTGAGCGCTCAGGACGCGTCGGCGACCCTTTTTCGATAGGCCGAGGGCGTCTCACCGCAGAACTGGGTGAAGGCGCGCGTGAACGAGCTGACACTGTCGAACCCGACCGCAGTCGCCGTCTCCTGCACGGTCTGCGCCGGACCGGCCAGCAGCGCCATCGCGCGCAGCATCCGTGCGTGCAGAAGGTAAGTGCGCCAAGATATTCCGAGTGAATCGGCGAACAACCGACGCAGGGTGCGCTCGGACACCGACACCGCCCGGCTGACGTCGGCACACGTCGCGGTGTCCAGATTCTTCTTCGTGTGGTCCAGCGCCGCGGCGACGATCGGGTGATCCGAGGTGGGCAGGCTCAGCGGTGCTTCGTGGTCGAGCGCCTCACACACCAGCACCGCCAGTGTCCGGAAGAAGCCGTCGGAGATGTCGTCGCCGACGGTCCGCTCGATCGGCCAGCGCAGCGCATAGATCATCATCTCCCGGATCAGCGGTGACACCGCCAGGATGCGGGCCCGGTCACCGCCGTCGGGGATCAGGGTGGGGTCGAACATCACGGCCACCGTCTTGACGTCCGGATTCATCACCGCCTGATGTTCGAGCCCGGCCGGAATCCATGCCGCCTGTTGCGGGGGCAGCAGGTAGTGCGCGGAGTCCGTCTCCACCTCGACGACACCGTGCAGCGCGTACTCGATCTGGTGCACGTCGTGCGAGTGCCACCCGGTGATGAGCGCGTCGCCCTCGTACAGGTAACTGCCGCCGAGCGCGTGGCCACCGCGACGCAGGTCGATCACCCGGCGCCGCGGGAGGTCGGCCGCTGCGGACAAGAGTCTGTCCGAAGATGCAGAGACGGTCACGCATGCAGACGGTACTACTTGAGGGATGCAGGCGCGGACGCGAGGAGAGACATGAACACAGACGACCTGATCCTGGTGAGCATCGACGACCACGTGGTGGAGCCGCCGGACATGTTCCTGCGCCACGTCCCCGCCAAGTACCGCGAGGAGGCGCCGATCGTCGTCACCGACGAAAAGGGCGTCGATCAGTGGATGTACCAGGGCAGGCCGCAGGGAGTCAGCGGTCTCAACGCCGTGGTGTCCTGGCCGGCCGAGGAATGGGGTCGCGATCCCGCTGGCTTCGCCGAGATGCGTCCCGGGGTGTACGACGTCCACGAACGGGTGCGGGACATGAACCGCAACGGCATCCTCGCCTCGATGTGCTTTCC
>NZ_BCRS01000126.1 GCF_001552715.1 Mycolicibacterium vaccae NBRC 14118 = CIP 105934
CCGCGCCCGCGCCTGCGCCGCGGACCGCGGCGGGCGCGCGACCCGTCACGGTCGAGAGCATCGTCACCGACGTGCTCACCTGGGTCGGGCTGCGGCCCCCGGTCGATCCCGACCCCGGCCCGGGAACTCCGGTCTCGGCGCTCATGCAATCGCTGTGGCTGGGCGTGCGTCAGGCCCAGTACACCTGGAACAACCAGCGCCCCACCGCCGATGTCACGACGTCGGGCCCCGGTCCCGGCGGCGCGGTGACCGGCAACCTCAACGCCGTCGACTACGACGACACGACGCTGACCTACGCCATCGCGGTAGGTCCGGCCCACGGCCGCGTGGTGCTCGACGCATCCGGCGGCTTCACCTACCTGCCGGGCGCGGCAGCCGGCGGCCGCGCCGACAAGTTCACGGTGATCATCGACGACACTGTGGGCAATCCGTTCCACGTGCACGGCCTGCTCGGGCTGCTCGGTATCACCGGACCGACCGTGGTGACCGTGGTCATCGGCGCGAGTTCGCCTGATCGGCAGGGCATTCCGTCCGGGTTCGGGGTCGACGAGCTGCTGTCCCGGGACGGGGTGGCGCTCACTCCTGGCCGCGAAGGCGGCGTCGCCGTCATCGACGGCCGATTCACCGACCACCTGGTGGTCAACGCCGCCGATGCCGCTGCGGTGCTGAACTCCGTGGCGCCTGCCCTGGGCGCGGCGGTGGGTTTCGCCGACCCGGCCGGCATCACCGTCTCCACGGTCGGCAAGGGTGAGGCCGCCGAGTACTTCTACCGTTTCACCGAAAGACTCGGCACGGTCAAGGTTCTCGGTAGCGAGGTGGTGCTGGTGACCAACGCCGCGGGCGAGGTGACCGGCGTGTTCAACTACTACCGCGGGCTGGGGGAGACGTTCGGCATCACCCCGCACAGCTCGGTCGACGAGTACGCCGAGGTGCGGCTGATCGCGAGCTCGGCCTACCTGGGTTCCGGCGCCGACCCGCGCGCTCTCCGAAAGTTCGTCACCGCAAGTGCTTTCGCCGAAGAGCTGGTGGTCTACACCCACGACGACGGAACCTCGCATCTGGCGTGGCGGGTGGCAGTGGTTGTACGTGACACGGGGGAGTTGGCGCCGTCGGGGGCGACCTACCTGATCCACGCCGACGGCGCGGCGGCGGGCTCGGTCATCGTGGCGTCGGCGAACGCGCACGCCGCGACGTCGATCGGCTTCGCCAAGGACTGGCTCGGCGAGTCCCGGCTCTTCACCATCGACACCCGCAAGGTGTGGTGGTTCCGGACCTACCAGCTGATCGACGCGCCCCGCAACATCACCACCTACAAGACCACCTTCACGTTGTTCGGCCTGGGTAATCCGCGGCTGCCGGGTTCGGTGGTCAAGCGCGGGCTGTTCGGCTGGGACGCGGCCGCGGTGTCGGCGCACGCGAACATGGCGCTGGTGTACGACTATTTCGACGACGTGCTGGGGCGAAAGTCCTTCGACGGCAAGGGCTCGCTGGTCTCGGTCAGCATCCGGTACAACCCGCGGATGTCGACCGGCGGCTACGCCAACGCCTTCTGGGATCCGAATCGGCAGCTGTTCGCGTTCGGGGACAACGGCTACCTGCAGGCCGGCCTCGACGTCGTGGCTCACGAGTTCACCCATGCCGTGGTGTCCCACGTCGTCGGCGGTGGTGGGCCGGTGCTCGACTTCGCCGAGCCAGGCGCCCTCAATGAGGCGTACAGCGACATTCTCGGCGTCCTGGTCGAGGGCAAGACCGGCGCAGGTCGCTGGCTCGTCGGCGAGGACTCCGCGCTCGGCGCGGTGCGTGATCTCGCGGATCCGACGTCGATCGGAACGGCCTACGGTCCGCACCGGGACCGCTACAGCCAGCGGTACACCGGCGAGGGCGACGACCGCGGCGAGCACGTCAACAGCACCATCTTCAGCCATGCCGCGTACCTGATGATGACCGACGACGCCACCCGCGGCGTCACCGACGAGACCTGGGCCAAGGTCTTCTACCATTCGCTCGGCCGGCTCAGCAGCACCGCCAGGTTCGCCGACGGCCGGGCCGCGATACTGAGCAGCGCCCGCGAGCAGGGACTGTCACCGGTGCAGCTCGCGGCGATCGGCAAGGCTTTCGACACCGTCGAGATATTCGGCGCGGCACCGTCATTGGCGATCGCGGTCTGACCGTGTGAGAGTGCGTGCGCCCACGGGGCGGCGCACGTGCGAAGCTGGGCGGCGGAGTTTCTGCCCAGGAGGTGTTTGTCGTGCCGCCCAGTCCCGAGCCCGGCGATTCGCTGCGCAGCGTGGTCACGCTGACAGCACCGATCGGGCTGGCGTTCATCCCGTTGGGCATGGCACTGGGCTTCCTGGTCGTGCACGCCGGACTGGCGTGGTGGTGGGCGCCGGTGTTCGCCGCGGTGATCTACGCGGGTTCGCTGGAGTTCCTGATGGTGCACCTTGCCGCGTCCGCGGCACCGATCGCGACCGTCGCGCTGACGACGTTCGTGGTGAACTCGCGGCACGTGTTCTACGCGCTGTCGTTCCCGCTGCACCGGGTCCGGGGTGTGCTGGGCAAGCTGTACAGCACCTACACGCTGTCCGACGAGGCGTATGCGGTCGGTGTCAGCCCGGAGGCGCGGGCGTGGCCGTCGCGGCTGATCCTGTTCATGCAAGTGTGCCTGCACCTGTTGTGGGTGGCGGGTGCCACCCTCGGCGGACTGGTCGGGCAGGCGTTGCCCATCGAGCGGCTCGAAGGGCTCGACTTCGCGCTCACCGCGTTGTTCCTCGTGCTCGGCATCGACGCGTACCGGCAGCGGCCCGACCGGACCACCGCCGCGGTCGCCGCACTGTGCGCCGTGGTCGCCTGGTCACTGCTGCCGGGTCAGATGCTGGTGGCCGCGTTCGCGGCGTTCGCCGGCGTGCTGCTGGTCCGGATGTCGTTGCGGCGCAGGGACGACGATGCCTGACAACAGCTACATCGCCGTGCTGGTCGCGGTCAGCGCGGCAGTGACCTGGGGGCTGCGGGCGTTGCCGTTCGCGGCGCTGGCGCCGTTGCGGCACAGCCGTGTCGTGAAGTACCTGAGCGTGCACATGCCGGTCGGGGTGATGCTGATCCTGGCGATCTACACCCTGCGCACGGTCGCGGGGGACACCGCTTCACAGCTGACCTGGCTCGCGGTCGCTGTCACGGTCACCGTCGGGCTGCATGTGTGGCGGGCTCAGGCGCTGCTGAGCATCGTGGCAGGCACGACGTGCTACGTGACGTTGATGTCGGTGTGGGGCTGAGGTCAGTCCGTGGCCTGTAGGTAGGCGACGAGCGCGTTGGTCAGCCCGCGGCGGGCGACGTCCAGGTCGGCGTACGAACCCAGCTGGCGCTCGGAGACCAGACCGCGCATCGCGCCGGGGATCAGCGTGGCGACCTCACGCACCCGCTCGGGATCGACGCCGAGACCGGCGAACGCGGTGCGGCAGATCTGCAGCCAGGACTGCCCCCACGAGTGGAGCTCGGCAGCGGTCTGCGGATACAGCCGCTCCAGTTCGCCCGGGTCGCGCGGCAGCGCCGCGCGCAGGTTCTCGATGGCGCGCGAATCCGGAGCCGCCAGACCCGCGTAGAGCGTGTCGATGATGCCGGCGACCCGGTCGCGCAGCGGCGCGTCCCGGTCGACCGCGGCGAACACGTCGGCGCGGCGCTCCGCGGTGCGGTGCAGGACCGCGGCCCAGAAGCCGTCGGCGTCGCCGAACTGGTACTGCACCGCGCCCCACGTCGCGCCGATGTCCTTGGCGATCCGGTTGGCCGACACCGAGCCGGGTTCGCCGGAGGCCAGCGACTTCAGCGCCGCCTCAAGCATGTTCGCGCGGGTGGCCTGGCCACGACGGTTGGGGCGTCGTGCGGATGCCGCCACCTCGGTCATGAGGCACAGCGTACCGAAAGTTTCGTAGAACCCACTATGCTTCTGTGGGTCGCTGTTCTATCCTCACCGCATGGCCAAACCGCCCTTGTCGATGAAACCGACCGGCTGGTTCCAGGTCGCCTGGTCTGACGAGATCGGGATCGGCGATGTGCACACGATGAAGTACTTCGGCCAGGAGATGGTGGCGTGGCGGGCCGAATCCGGCCAGGTCTGCGTGATGAACGCCTACTGTGAACACCTCGGCGCCCATCTGGGGTTCGGCGGCACCGTCCACGGCGAGGTGCTGCAGTGCCCGTTCCACGGCTGGCAGTGGAATCAGCAGGGCCGCAACGTGTGTATCCCGTACGAGGACCGTCCCAACCGCGGCCGCCGCATCACGACCTATCCGGTGATCGAGCGCAACGAGTCGATCTACATCTGGCACGACATCGAGAATCGCGAACCGTTCTTCGACGCCCCGGACATCTTCGCCAGTTTCGGGGACGGTTCCAGTGTCGAGGACTACTACCCGCAGCAGCGCCTGTTCGAGCAGGGCCTGGAGATGCATCCGCAGTACGTACTCGAAAACGGCGTTGACTTCGCCCATTTCAAGTATGTGCACGGCACGCCCATCAATCCGATCTTCACCCGACACGACTTCGACGAGCCGATCTCCTACGTCGATTTCACGATCACGTTCGAAGGCGACGACGGTCAGCGCATCGAGGACGTCAGCAGCGGGGTCGAGGCCGTCAACGGCGGGCTCGGCATCGCGGTGACCAAGAGCTGGGGGATGATCGACAACCGCACGATCTCGGCGATCACCCCGGTCGACGAGTCGACCTCCGACATCCGCTTCATGGTCTACATCGGCAGGCCCGGGGCAGAGGTGCGCAACCCGGACCGGGCGCGGGTCAAGGCCGAGGAGTTCGGCGCCGAGGTGATCCGCCAGTTCCGCCAGGACATTCACATCTGGGCGCACCAACGGTATTCGGATCCGCCTGCGCTGGCGAGCTCCGAGATGGCTGGGTTCACCGCAATCCGCGAGTGGGCCAAGAAGTTCTACCCGGACGGCAAGGGCGGAAGCGCCGCAGAACTGGCCGCCCGATCCGCACAGTAACCCCCGAAAGGCTTCCATGACGATCAAGGTTTTCCAGGTTGCCACCGGCAACGTCGGTTCGGAGATGATCAAGCGGATCGCCGACCGTCCCGACCTCGAACTGATCGGGGTGCACTGCTATTCGCCCGACAAAGTCGGCCGCGACGCCGGCGAGCTCGCCGGGCTGGCCCCCAACGGGGTGATCGCCACCGGCACGGTCGACGAGATCATCGCCGCGCGACCCGATGTCCTGACCTTTCACGGGGTCTTCCCCGACGAGGACCTCTACGTCAAGGTCCTCGATGCGGGCATCAACATCGTGACCACCGCCGACTGGATCACCGGCTGGCACCGCGACCGCAACCACCCGCACCCGTCGGGCAAGCCTGTCACGCAGCTGCTCCAAGAGGCCTGTGAGAGGGGCGGATCCACGTTCTACGGCACCGGCATGAACCCCGGGTTGAACCAGATCCTGGGCGTGGTGTGCTCGGCCGACGTCTCCGAGATCGAGAACGTCACGACCATCGAGTCGGTGGACGTGTCCTGCCACCACTCCAAGGACACCTGGATCGAGGTCGGGTACGGCCAGCCGGTCGACGATCCGGAGATCCCGGGCAAGCTGGAGAAGTACACGCGGGTCTTCGCCGACAGCGTGTACATGATGGCCGACTGCTTCGGTCTGACGCTCGACGAGGTGAAGTTCAGCTACGAGCTCGGCGCGTGCACCAAGGACGTCGACCTGGGCTGGTATCAGCTGCCGAAGGGCTCGCTGGGCGGCAACTACCTCAAGTACCAGGGCATGGTCGACGGCGTGCCGCGGGTGGAGACGCACCTGGAGTGGCAGATGACGCCGCACACCGATCCGAGCTGGGATATCAAGGGCTGCTACATCACTCAGATCAAAGGCGACCCGAACATCTACAACAAGCACATGATCTTCCCGAAGCCGGGCATCGACCTGTCCGATCCGGCGAACTTCGCGTCCATCGGCATGACGGTCACCGGAATGCCCGCGCTGAGCGCGATCTCGTCGGTGGTCGCCGCGCGCCCGGGCATCCTGACCTCTGCGGACCTGCCGCTGCGCGGATTCGCGGGTCGCTTCAAGTTGTAGGCGCGCCTCGGCGGGGGGCGGGTTGTCGTACACCCCTGGAATAATCGAACGCATGTTCGAAGGTGCGGCGCCGAAGGATCTCATCGACGGGATGGGTGCGGCGGCGCGTGCCGAATCGACGGCGATCGCCCAGCGGCTCGAGGCGGTGGCGGTGCTCTGCGACCTGCGACGGCGCGCCTATGCCGAAGCCGGCTACCAGCAGACTGATGTGTACGAGGCCGTGGGGGCCGAGGTCTCCGCGGCGCAGAACATCAGTAGGTCGCGGGCGAAAAGTCAAGTGTGGATGGCGGTGTCGCTGTACACCCGGCTACCCCGGGTGGCCGAAACGTTCGCGCGCGGCGACGTCGACTTCCGGATGGTGCAGATGGTGCTGTCGCGTACGGAGAACGTCGGGGACGACGTGATCGGCGCGCTGGACAAGGCGATCGCGCCGAAGTTGACCCGCTGGATGCGGTTGTCCAAGAACAAGCTTCGTGACCGGGTGGATCAGTGGGTGGCCGATTTCGACCCGGCCGGGGTGCGGGTCCCCCCGATCGCCAAGGACCACCGGTACTTCGACGTGACACCCGATGTGCCGGGGATGGCGTTCGCCGGCGGGATGCTCAACGCCCGTGATGCCGCGGCCCTGGACCAGCGCTTGGAGGCGATCGCCGCGACGGTGTGCAGTAATGACCCGCGCTCGCACAACAATCTGCGGGCCGACGCGGCGGGGGCGCTCGGGCGAGGGGAGTCGACCCTGCAATGTGAATGCGGCACGCAGGACTGCCCGGCCGCGACGCTGCGGGAGTCCGCCGCACAGGTGGTGATCCACATCCTGGCCGAGCAGCCCACGGTGGACGGCACCGGTGACAAGGCGGGCTACCTGTCGGGTTTCGGCGTGTTGCCGGCAGAGGAGGTGCGTACGGCGGCCAAGACGGCGAAGCTCAAGCCGGTGCGGTTGCCGGGCGCCGAGCCGGAGAAGGGCTACCGGCCGTCGGCGGGATTGAAGGACTTCCTGCAGTGGCGCGATCTCACCTGCCGTTTCCCGGGCTGCGACGCTCCGGTGGCGCACTGCGACGTCGACCATACGACGCGGTGGCCGTTCGGGGTCACCCATGCGTCGGGGCTGAAGCATTACTGCCGTACCCATCACGTGCTGAAGACGTTCCTCACCGGGGTTCACGGCTGGCGTGACGAGCAGCGGCCCGACGGCACGGTGGTGTTGACGGCCCCGACTGGGCATGTGTACACCACCGAAGCCTTTGGTGGACTGCTATTTCCGGTGCTGGCCACGCCGACCGCGCCGCTGCCGGACGTCGAGGCGCCCGACGAGGCACCCGACAAGGCGGCGATGATGCCGCCGCGCTCCAGAACCTACGAGCAGCAGCGGCAGGCCCGGATCGCCCGGGAACGCAGGCAGCGCATCGAGATCGAGGCCGAACGCGAACGCGAACGTCAGGCCTGGCTCGCCGCCACCTACGAACCGCCCCCGTTCTGAGCCAGGGTCAGCCGGCGCCCTTTCCGTTGTCGACGCGGTACACCGCTCCGTGCACCGCGGCCGCGTCGTCGCTGGCCAGGAACGCGATCGTCTTGGCGACGTCCTCGGTCTCCATGAACCCCCGCGGGGACGCGATCCGCATGATCAGATCCCAGTCGGCGTTCTCGGGCGCCTCGAACTCGGTGGTCTGCGCGGTGGGCATGCCGCCGGGGCAGATCGCGTTGACCCGCAACCGTTCCTTGGTGAACTCCACGGCCAGCGCACGGGTCAACCCGATCAGCCCGTGCTTGGCCGCGCAGTACCCGGCCGAATACACCTCGCCTTCGACTCCGGCGATCGACGCGACATTGACGATGTTGCCGCCCGACTCCAGCAGATGGGGCAGCGCCGCGCGGCACAGGTAGAACGGGCCGTTCAGGTTCACCGAAAGATCGGCGTCCCAGTCCGCGTCGGTCACCGACACCGTGTGCCGCATCTTGTGGAAGCCGGCGATGTTGGCCAGCACGTCCAGTCGGCCGAACCGCTCGACACAGTCCTGCACCGCCTGCGCGCACGCCTCGGCCGAGGTGATGTCCACCGACGAGAAGCTGCCGCCGGGGATGTCGGCGAACACCTCGGCCATCCGGGAGGCGTCACGGGCGATTCCGAAGACTGTTGCACCGCGCTCGGCGAACAACTTCGCCGTCGCCGCGCCGAGACCCGCCGATGCGCCGGTGACCAACGCGACCTTGCCGCTGAGTTGACTCATGCCCACGACCTTCTCACGGGCCGGGCGAACCTCACACGGCGGAGCGCGGTTTCACCGGTGGCACCGCCGCCAGGAGCGCACGCGTGTAGTCCTCTCGGGGCGAGGCGAACAGATCGTCGGCGGGTCTGTTCTCCACCGCTTCGCCGTCACGCATCACCAGCACCTCGTGGCTGACCTGCCGGATGACCGCGAGGTCGTGCCCGATGAACAGATATGTCAGCCCCAGTTCGCGTTGCAGCCGCGACAGTAGGTCCAGCACGCGCGCCTGCACCGACACATCCAGCGACGCCGTCGCCTCGTCGAGGATCAGCAGGTCCGGCTCGGCGGCCAGCGCACGGGCGATACTGACGCGCTGCCGCTGCCCGCCGGACAGCTCATGGGGATACCGCTGGGCGAACTCCGTCGGTAGGCCGACCAGGTCGAGCAGTTCCTCGACTCGCCGGCGCCGGGCCTGCCTGCCGTCGGCCAGCTTGTGCACCGTCAGCGGTTCGGCGATCGAATCACCGACCCGGCCACGAGGATTCAGCGACGAGAACGGATCCTGGAACACGATGCCGACACGACGCCGCATCCGTTTGGCGGCAGCGCCTTTCACACCGAGAATGTCGTCGCCTGCCAACGTCGCGGTGCCGGCGTCAGGCTGCACCAGGCCGGTCAGACACGCGGCCACGGTGGATTTGCCCGAACCGGATTCGCCCACCAGACCCAGGGTGGTACCGCGGCGCACCACGAACGACACGTCCTTGACCGCGTGCACCGTCGACCGGCCGACCGGGGTGGACACCGCGAACCGGACGTCGAGCCCGTCGACCTCGAGCAGCGGCTCCGCGTCGGGGACCGGTGGCGGCCCGGAGCGTTCCAGCACGGGCCGGGCGGCCAGCAGGTCGCGGGTGTACTCGTCACGGGGGCGGTCGAACACGTTCAGGATCGGCGCCTGCTCGACGGTCACGCCGGCCCGCATCACGGTCACCTCGTCGGCGACTTGCCCGATCACCCCGAGGTCGTGGCTGATCCATACCACCGCGGTGCCGAAATCGCGTTGCAGCGCGCGGACCAGCTCGATGATCTGTGCCTGCGTCGTGACATCGAGCGCCGTGGTGGGTTCGTCGGCGATCAGCAACTCGGGGTCGCACGCCAGCGCGATCGCGATCATCACCCGCTGGCGCTGGCCGCCGGAGAGTTGGTGCGGGTAGGAGTGCAGCCGCATCTCCGGCTCGGGCAGACCCACCGCCTCCAGCAGTTCCAGCGCCCGGGCGTTGGCCGCGCGCCGGGTCAGGTTGCGGTGCGTCTCAAGCGATTCGGTGATCTGACGTTCCAGCGTCAGCAGCGGGTTCAGCGAGGTGCCCGGATCCTGGAAGACGAAGCCGATCCGGGCTCCGTGCACACTGCGCAGCACCCGCGGGGACGCGCCGACCAGCTGGATCGGTGCGTCGGCGCCGGCCAGCAGGCTCGACCCCGAGACCCGGGCGCCCGGGGCGTCCAGCAGGCCGGTGGCCGCGAGCGCGGTCATCGTCTTGCCCGAACCCGACTCGCCGACGATACCGACCGTCTT
This sequence comes from Mycolicibacterium vaccae NBRC 14118 = CIP 105934, assembly GCF_001552715.1. Lineage (GTDB taxonomy): Bacteria > Actinomycetota > Actinomycetes > Mycobacteriales > Mycobacteriaceae > Mycobacterium > Mycobacterium vaccae. Next base: position 9,862 of record NZ_BCRS01000126.1, read on the forward strand.
CTCCCGGTCGACGTCGAAGGACACCGCGTCGACGATGGTGCGGGCGCCGATGCGCACCCCGACGTCGGCCACGCTCAGGACGCTCATCGCTCCCTCCTCCTGGCCTCGACCGTCGTGCGCTGCTTGGGATCCAGCACGTCGCGTAGCCCGTCACCGAACAGGTTGAACGCCAGCACGATCAGGAAGATCGCCGCGCCCGGGAACACTGCCATCCACCACGCCATCGTCACGAATCCCTGGGAGTCGAAGATCATCCGGCCCAGCGACGGCTCCGGCGGCTGAATTCCCAGGCCCAGGAACGAGAGCGCGGCCTCGGACAGGATCGCGAACGCCAGCGACAGCGACGTCTGCACGATCAGCGGGCCCGCGATGTTGGGCAGGATGTGCCGGCGCAGGATGTACAGGTCACCGGTGCCCAGCGCCCGCGATGCCGACACGTACGGTTCGGTGCGCACACCCAGGGTGCTGGCGCGTGCCACCCGCGCGAAGATCGGCGTGTAGACGATCCCGATCGCCAGGATCGTGGTGGTCACCCCCGGGCCGAGGATGGCGACCACGGCGAGTGCCAACAGAAGCACGGGGAAGGCGAACATCACGTCGACCACCCGCATCAGCACCGTATCCAGCCAGCCGCCGCGGTAGCCGGCGACCACCCCGACGGCGACGCCGACCACCGCGGCCAGCGCGACGCTGATCACCGCGATCCGCATCGACGCCTGGACGGCGACCAGCACCCGCGACAGCACGTCGCGGCCCAGCTCGTCGGTGCCGAACCAGTGCGAACCGCTCGGTGCGGCAAGCGCATTGGGCACGTTGACGTCGTTGATGCCGTACGGCGCGATCCAGTCCGCCGTCACCGCCACCACCGCGACGACCACCAGCACCACCGCGCTGACCAGCGTGACCGGGTTTCGCGCCAGCAGCCGCCACGACGCGATGCGGCTGCTGTCGGGCTCGGTGGTTGTCATCCGAGTCGGATCCTCGGGTCCACGACGGCGTAGAGCACGTCGACGAGAAGGTTGATCGCCAGGAACAGCGCGGCGATGAGCAGTACGGCGCCCTGGATCAGCGGGTAGTCGCGGGCCGCCACCGCGTTGAACACCAAGCGGCCCAGGCCCGGCCACGCGAACACCACCTCGACCACGATCACGCCGCCGAGCAGCGTGGCCAACTGGATGCCAGTGATCGTCAGGATCGGCACCAGCGCGTTGCGCACCGTGTGCCGGAACGTGACGACGCGCGGGGGGAGGCCCTTGGACCGGGCGGTGCGCACATAGCCCATCGCGGCGACCTCCAGCACTGCCGATCGCACGTAGCGGGTCATGATCGCCGCGGCGACCACGCCGACTGTCAGGCCGGGCAGGATGATGTGGCGCAGCCACCCTGCCGGGTCCTCGAACAGGGGCCGGTACCCGGAGGTCGGCAGCCAGCCCAGCACCGTGGAGAACAGCGCGATCAGCAGGATGGCCATCCAGAAGTCCGGGATCGACACCCCGAACTGGCTGCTGATCCGGACCAGCGCGTCGCTGAGCTTGCCCTCCCGCAGGGCGGCGTAGATGCCGGCGGGCAGCGCGATCGCCAGTGCGATCACGATGCCGACGATGCCGAGCGACAGCGTCGCGGGCAGCCGTTCCAGCAGCGTGACGGTGACGGGGTCGCCGTTGCGGAAGCTGACACCGAGATCCCCGGTCAGCGCCGAGCCGATGTAGCCGAAGAACTGTGCCACGATCGGGCGGTCCAGGCCGCTGGCCGCCCGCAGCGCCTCATAGGCCTCGGGTGTGTAGCGGGTGCCCAGCGCGATGCGCACCGGATCACCGGGCACCAGGTGCACGAGCGCGAAAACCACGATGAGGACACCGAACAGCACCACCGCCGAGTACATCAGCCGGCGCGCGACGAACCGGAGGATCATCACGCACCCCCGTCCGCGTCGAGCGTCGCCGTGCGGAACCGGACGGCGCCGTCGCGGCGCGCGTCGTATCCGGACAGGGCCGGGTTCCAGGCCTGGATCACCGACGGGTTGTAGAGGTAGATGTAGCTGACCTCGTCGGCGATCCGGGTGGCGGCCTTGGCGTAGATGCCCTTCCGGGCGGCCTCGTCGGTCTCGACGCGGCCGGCGTCGAGCAGGCGATCGACCTCGTGGTCGGAGAACTTCTGTGCGTTGTTGGGGCCGTCGGTGTGATGCTGGGCGTAGTAGAAGTCGTCGGGATCGATGTTGCCCAGCCAGCCCATCATCAGCATGTCGAAGTTCCCGGAGTTCTGTTCGTCGAGCCAGGTCGCGAAGTCGACGGTGCGGATGCTGACCGTGATGCCCAGCGGCGCAAGGTTGTCGGCGATGATCTGGGCGGCCGTGACCGTCTCCGGATACTCGGTGGTGACCAGCATGTCGAGGTCGCGCGGCTGGGCGCCGGCCTCCTGCAACAGTTCCCGGGCGCGGTCCAACCCGCCCGAGCTGTACCTGTCGTAGGGGGTGAACCAGGGATTGCCCTCCGGTATCGCGAGCTGGTTCACCGCCGCCGTGCCGTAGCTGGTCGCCTGCACGATCGCGTCGCGGTCGACGGCGTAGGCGATCGCCTGGCGCACCCGCACGTCGTTCCACGGCTCGCGGGCCTCATTGAGGGCCAGATACCAGTAGTCGTTGCTGGGGGTGACCGCCAGTTCGACGGACTCGTCGCCGCGCAGCTGCGTGACCCGTTGCGGCGGTACCGAATCCGTCCAGTCGACCTCGCCGGCCTGCAGCGCCGACATCGCCGTCGACGGTTCGGAGATGAACCGGAACGTGACGCCCGAGATGCCGGGCGGACCGCCCCAGTAGTCCGGGTTGGCACCCAGCGAGATCGAGTCACCGCTCTTCTGTCCGAGGAAGCTGAACGGTCCGGTCCCGACAGGATGGGTGGCGATCTGCCCGCTCTCGACGTTGGCGCGGGACACGATCGCCATGCCCTTGAACCCACCGAGATTGGTCAGCATGTTGGGCGTCGGGCGATCCACCCGGAGGACCACGGTGGCAGGGTCCGGAGCCTCCACCGCGCGCACCGCGCTGAACTTGTCGGAGTTGGGCAGCTGCTCGTCGATGATGCGGCGGTAGGAGAACACCACGTCATCGGCCGTCAGCGGGGCACCATCGTGGAACGTGACGCCGGGGCGCAACCGGAAGGTCCAGGTGAGCTGGTCCGGACTGACCTCCCACGACTCGGCCAGCGCCGGCTGCATCTCCAGGTTCTCGTCGGGTTCGACGAGAGTGTCGAACACGTTCTCCAACACCTCGAACGAGAAGTACGCCGTCGTCTTGTGGGGATCGAGCTGGTCGGGTTCACCGGCGATCGCGGCCACCAGCGCACCCGAGGTGCCCTGGCCCAGATCGACGCGTTCGCCGGTCGAGCAACCGGTCAGCGCGGCCATACACATACATATGACGAGAACAGCGGTCCTCACCGCCGTTCTCGCCATATGCAACCACCCCGGGACTTGAAGTCTGCAGTGGGTCATTTACCCGAGTCTCCGGCGAACAAAACGCGCAGTCGACAAAGTCGTGACTTTGTCTGCCGGTGGCTGAAATACTGCGGACATGAAGATGCTGCGCGGTCTCGCCGCGGTCGTCGCCCTGGCCGGTGCGTCGGTAGGATTCTCCGCCCCGGCTCAGGCGGCCGGGGTGATGCAGGGTGTCTACAACTACACCTCCGAGGGGCAGTCTGGCACCTGGACCATCTACCCGGTGTGCGTACCGGTGGTCGGTGACCTGCGCGAACCGCTGTATCTGCCGGTCGGCTGCCGCCTGCATGTCGGCCCGTCGACCGGGCTGACCGGAGGCGACGCCGTGCTCGTCGGCGGCGTGTGGGGCTTCAGCACCCCGAAGAAGGATGGCATGCAGTGCCCGGACGGTAGCTCGGCGCCGACAGTCGAGGTGATCCGGTTCGACGACGTCACGATGTCGGGAACGCGCAAGATCACCCATTCCGGCAACTGCGGATTGCCGCCAGGGATCATCGAGATCCCGTTCACGCTGTCGTTCAAGGAGCCGCTGCCCATCCCGGTCGACCAGTACCCGCTGATCTGTGAGCCCGGCGGCCTGCGGCGCTGCTTCTGATGCGCGACGACGTGAAGCGGGTGGTGGTCTGGGGGACCGGGTTCGTCGGCCGGATGGTGATCGCCGAGATCGTCGGCCATCCCCGGTTCGAGCTCGTCGGCGTCGGGGTGAGCAATCCCGACAAGGTCGGCCGCGACGTCGGTGACATCTGCGGCCTGGGCCGCGACATCGGCCTGACCGCCACCGATGACGTCGACGCGCTGATCGCGCTGAAACCCGAGGCGCTGGTGCACTACGGCCCGACCGCCGCGCACGCCGAGGCCAACATCGAGCTGATCACGCGATTCCTGCGCGCGGGGATCGACGTGTGCTCGACGGCGATGACGCCGTGGATCTGGCCGACGATGCATCTGAACCCGCCCAACTGGATCGAGCCCATCACGGTGGCCTGCGAGCTCGGCGAGTCGTCGTGCTTCACCACCGGCATCGACCCCGGCTTCGCCAACGACCTGTTCCCGATGATGTTGATGGGCCTGTGTTCGGAGGTCCGCCGGGTGCGCGCTTCAGAACTGCTGGACTACACCAACTACGAAGGCGACTACGACCGCGAGATGGGCATCGGCAGGCCGCCCGAGTACCGGGCGATGCTGGAGAACCCCGATATCTTGGTATTCGCCTGGGGCGCAACGGTTCCGATGATCGCCGAAGCCGCGGGCATCATGCTCGACGACATCACCACGACGTGGGAGAAGTGGGTGACCCCCGACGAGCGCAAGACCGCCAAGGGGGTGATCGCGCCGGGAAATGTTGCCGCGGTGCGGTTCACCATCAACGGCGTGTACCAGGGGGAGACCCGCATCCAGCTGGAGCACGTGAACCGGATCGGCAACGACGCCGCGCCGGACTGGCCGTCGGGCAACGACAACGACGTCTACCGGGTCGACATCGAGGGCACCCCGAGCATCTTCCAGGAGACCGCGTTCCGGTTCACCGACGGTTCGGGGCGCGACGCCGCAGCGGCGGGCTGCCTGGCGACCGGGCTGCGCGCGCTCAACGCGGTGCCCGCCGTCAACGACCTGTCGCCCGGCTGGGTCACCGCGCTGGACCTGCCGCTGATCCCCGGGGCCGGGACGATCCGCTAGCCGCGCTTGACCAGCACCACGTGGGCCAGCGGAATGCGGGTCTGTTCCGGGGATCGGCTCATCCGCTCGGCCACCCCCTTCTCCAGTCGGTCGAAGAACTCGACGGTGCGGGAGTCGGTGGAACCGTCGTGCAGCGCGAGGGCCAGCGCCGGGAACACCGAGGCGCGGGCGAAAGCGGCCCACCGCGCGCCGAACGCCTGTGCGTCACCGTCATTGCGGTAACGATCCCAGAACCGGTCGGTGGCATCGAAGATCTCCAGATGCTCGATCTCCAGCCGTTCGAAGCGGCCCGACGGCGCGAACGGCGCGACGAAGTCGGCTGCCCGGCGGGCGACGGTGGGGATGCACATGCGGCCGGCTTCGTCGGCGGTGAGCAGCCCGTCGCCGGTCAGCTCGCCGAGGGTGTCCATCAGCGCCGACATCAGTGGCCGGAAACCGGAGTCGTCGTCGTCACCGACCGCCATCGTCATCACCACCAGTCGGCCGCCGGGACACAACTCGCGGCCCCGGAACGCGATGAACTCGTGCCAGTCCTGCGCCGCCTGCCGGGCGAACGCCGAGCGCACCGCGTCGTCGGTGCAGAAGTTCACCTGGATGTGTCCCTCGATACCGCACGGCACCCGGGTCAGCCAGTGGATCGCCCACGAACTCCACCCCAGATGCACGCTGTTCGACGGCAGGATCTGGGAGTAGAAGGACCGGCCGACGGCCGCGGCGTAGATGGCCTTGTCCTTGCGGAGATAGGTGTCCGGGTCGTTCTCCAGGGTGTGGAACAACGCGGTGAAGTCGTTGTCCGGACGGTCGGTGTGGGTGACCAGCACCGGATGCTCGGGCCGGGTCCGCTTGCGTAGCCGCGCGACCGCCGCCCCGATCGGCAGCAGCGAGTTGAACCCGTTGGCGGCGCCGTAATCGGCGATCATGATCGACTGGGACGGATCGGGCAGCGGCACCGTGTCGGCCGCGCGCTCGAAGATCGCGATCGCGGCCTGCAGGCCCGCTGCCTGCAGGCGCGACGCGGCGCTGTAGGAACTGCTGTCCATCGGCTCAGGGCGCACCACGATGCTGGATTCCGCCATGACCCGAACGGTAGTCCTCGCGCCGCGGCCACGCCGCGGAGTCAGTGACCGCGGGCGACCCACTCGTCGTAGTGCACGATCTCGTCGCCGACGGTCGTCGTGTCGCCGTGACCGGTGTAGACCACCGTGTCGCCGGGGAGCTTGCCGAGCCGGCCCGAGATCGACTCCAGGATCGTCGGGAAGTCGGAGAACGACCGGCCCGTCGCACCCGGGCCGCCCTGGAACAGGGTGTCGCCGCTGAACACCGCGCTCAGCTCCGGCGCATGCCAGCACACCGAGCCGGGGGAGTGGCCCGGGGTGTGCAGCGCGCGCAGCTCGGTGCCGGCGACCCGCAACGTCTCGCCGTCGGCCACCGAGCGGAAGTCGCTGTCGGGGTGAGTCATTCGCCACAGCATCTCGTCGGCGGGGTGCAGCAGCACCGGCGCGTCGAGAGCCTGGCCGAGCTGGGGGGCCACCGTCACGTGGTCGTTGTGGCCGTGCGTGCACACCACCGCGACGACGTGCCTGTTGCCGACCGCCTCGATGATCGGGTCCGCGGTGTGGGCGGCGTCGAACACCACCACCTCCTTGTCGTCGCCGACCAGCCAGATGTTGTTGTCGACCTCCCAACTGCCGCCGTCGAGTTCGAACGTGCCGTGGGTGACCAGGCGCTGGATGTTGCTCATCAGGATTCTCCGTTCTTCGCGCAAGCGCTCATCACAGCACCACCACCGAACGCAGCACCTCACCGGCGTGCATCTTGTGGAACGCGTCCTCGATCTGGTCCAGGCCGATGCGTTCGGAGACGAACTTGTCCAGCGGGAAACGGCCCTGCAGGTACAGCGAGATCAACGTCGGGAAGTCCCGCTCGGGCAGGCAGTCGCCGTACCACGACGACTTCAACGACCCACCGCGCGAGAAGAAGTCGATCAGCGGCATCTCCAGCGTCATGTCCGGAGTCGGCACGCCGACCAGGACCACGGTGCCGGCCAGGTCGCGGGCGTAGAAGGCCTGCTTCCAGGTCTCGGGGCGGCCCACCGCGTCGATCACGACGTCGACGCCGAAGCCGTCGGTCAGATCCTGGATGGTCTTGACCGGGTCGAGGTCGCGGGCGTTGATGGTGTGCGTGGCGCCGAAGTCGCGCGCCCAGTCGAGTTTCCGGTTGTCCATGTCGACGGCGATGATCTGCTTCGCGCCGACCAGCCGGGCACCGGCGATCGCGGCATCCCCGACGCCGCCGCAGCCGATCACCGCCACGGTGTCGTCCCGGTTCACCGCACCGGTGTTGATCGCCGCGCCCAGACCTGCCATCACGCCGCAGCCCAGCAGGCCGGCGGCGGCGGGGTCGGCTGCGGGATCGACCTTGGTGCACTGCCCTTCGTGCACCAGCGTCTTGTCGGCGAAAGCACCGATGCCCAGCGCTGGGGTCAGCTCGGTGCCGTCGGTCAGCGTCATCTTCTGGGTGGCGTTGAAGGTGTCGAAGCACAGGTGGGGGCGGCCCCGCTTGCACGCACGGCACTGACCGCACACCGCGCGCCAGTTCAGCACCACGAAGTCGCCGGGCTCGACGTTGGTGACTCCGGGGCCGACGGACTCGACCACACCCGCGGCCTCGTGGCCGAGCAGGAACGGGAACTCGTCGTTGATGCCGCCCTCGCGGTAGTGCAGGTCGGTGTGGCAGACCCCGCACGCCTGGATGTCGACGACGACCTCACCCGGACCGGGATCCGGGATGACAATGTCCACCACTTCCACCGGTTGAGCCTTCGCCCGAGAGATCACACCGCGCACCGTCTGAGTCATGCCTAGACCCTAATAGGTCGGGCAGCTTCCGGAGATGTCCGCCCGACCGCCGCCCCCACCGGCCGATGTTCCTCGAAATGGCCCGTGGAACTGGACTGATCAGGTCTACCGTGAAAGCTGAGATGCTTATCGACAGCCGCCTCGATTTTCTGTCCGCCGCCCGCTCAGCGCACCAGCGGCGCGATTGGAGCGCGAGCTACGAGGCGTTCGACCTGGCGAGCGGGTACGGGCCGCTGCCCACCGACGATCTGGACGCGTTCGCGTTCGCGGCCTGGCGGCTCGGCCACCTCAAGGAGGCCAGTCGCGCTGCCGAGCGGGTGTTCGCCGAGTTGACCCGGACCGATCCGCTGGCCGCTGCGATGAAGGCCAACGATCTGGCCCTGGCCTGGCTGGTGCGGGGCGACGTCAACATCGGCCAGGGCTGGATGAGCCGGGCCCGGCGACTGCTCGCCTCGGCCGAGGAGAGCCCGGCGCACGGCTATCTGGCCTACCTGGATGCGACGGTCGCGGCCCTGTCCCAGGATCTGGACGCGCTCGGCGAACACGTGAATTCGCTCCGAGCGATGAGCGCGCGCCTCGACACGCCCGCGGTCACCGCGCTGGCCCTGATCGCGGCGGGCGTCGACGCGATCCTGCGCGCCCGCACCGCCGAGGGGTACGCGTTTATCGACGAGGCGATGCTCCCGTTGCTGGCCGACCAGGTGCCCATCGAATGGGCCGGCGACATCTACTGCATGGTGTTGCACCACTGCCACAAACTCGCCGATCTGCCGCGGATGCGGTCGTGGACGCAGTCGATGGAGCAGTGGTGTGGCGTGGCCGGGTCGGTGCCGTACGGCGGGGTGTGCGACGTGCACAGGTTGCAGGTGCAGGTCGCCACCGATGACTACCGAGGGCTGGAGGACCGGCTCCTGACCGCGAGCCGGGCGCTCGCCGAGGTCAACAGTTGGGCCGCGGCCGAGGGTTTCTACCAGCTCGGCGAGGTCCGCCGACTCATCGGCGACGTCGACGGGGCGGCAACGGCTTTCGGTCAGGCGCGGGCCCTCGGTCTGGATCCGCAGCCGGGGGAGGCATTACTGGCATGCCGGCGCGGGGACGCCGCGGCGGCGTGGACGGCGCTGCGGCTCGCGCTGGCCGGCGGCGACCGGTTGGCCCGGGTGCG
>NZ_BCRS01000127.1 GCF_001552715.1 Mycolicibacterium vaccae NBRC 14118 = CIP 105934
CGCGACTACCTCGCCGCGGGCGCCGGGGCGTTCCTCGCCCACGCCGCGGCCGTCGTCATCAAGCGGGTCGTGCGCCGGCAGCGGCCGCACCATCCGGCGATCGCGGTCAACGTCGCGACCCCGAGCCGGCTGAGTTTCCCGTCGGCGCACGCCACCTCGACGACCGCGGCCGCAGTGCTGCTGTCGCGCCCGACCGGGCTGCCGCTGGCCGCGCTGCTGGTGCCGCCGATGGCGTTGTCCCGTCTGGTCGTCGGCGTGCACTATCCCAGCGACGTGCTGACCGGGGTGGCGGTCGGGGCGGTCGTCGGAAAAGCAGTCGGCAGGCTGGGCGACAAGCTCGCGGCCCGGGATCGTAGGAGGACACCGCGATGAGCACGTCCGAGGTGGGTCAGCAGACAGGTCCGGCGGCAGGGCCGCCGAAGAATCTGGCCGCCGGCGTCGTCAAGGCCCTCCGTCCGCGGCAGTGGGTCAAGAACGTGCTGGTGTTCGCGGCGCCGGTGGCGGCGCTGGCCGACGCCAGCTTCGTCGACCGGATGCGTGACGACTGGCCGGCACTGCTGCTCAACGTCGCCGTCGCGTTCGTGGTCTTCAGCCTGGCCGCCTCCAGCGTGTACCTGGTCAACGACGCCCGGGACGTCGAGGCCGACCGTGCCCACCCGACCAAGCGGTTCCGGCCGATCGCCGCGGGCGTGGTGTCCGAGCCGCTGGCCTACGTGCTGGCCGTCACCCTCGGCGTGCTGTCCCTGGCGATCTCCTGGGTCGTCGTCAGCCCGAACCTGGCCATGGTCATGGCGGTCTACATCGCCGTGCAGCTGGCGTACTGCTTCGGGCTCAAACACCAGGCCGTCATCGACATCTGCATCGTCTCGTCGGGCTTCCTGATCCGGGCCATCGCAGGCGGCGTCGCCGCGGAAGTGCCGCTGTCCCAGTGGTTCCTGCTCACCATGGCCTTCGGGTCGCTGTTCATGGCGGCCGGAAAGCGGTACGCCGAACTCCAGTTGGCCGAACGCACCGGCGCCAAGATCCGGAAATCGCTGGAGAGCTACACCAGCTCGTATCTGAGGTTCGTGTGGACGTTGTCGGCCACCGCGCTGGTGCTGTGCTACGGGCTGTGGGCCTTCGAGAGGGACGCCACCGGCGGCACCTCGTGGTTCGTGGTCTCGATGATCCCGTTCACCATCGCCATCCTGCGCTACGCCGTCGACGTCGACGGCGGCCTGGCTGGCGAGCCCGAGGAGATCGCGTTGAAGGACCGGGTGCTCCAGCTGATGGCGCTGGCGTGGATTGGGACCGTCGGTGCCGCAGTCATCCTCAGTTGAGACGCTGACGCCGCCGGCGCCTGTGCGCCGGCCTTCCATCCCGTCCGACGTGTGGATGCGGGTGAGTCTGTGGGTGTCGGTCACCCTGGTGGCGCTGCTGTTCGGCTGGGGCGCCTGGCAGCGACGCTGGATCGCCGACGACGGCCTGATCGTGCTGCGCACGGTACGGAACCTGTTGGCAGGCAACGGCCCGGTGTTCAACGCCGGGGAGCGGGTGGAGGCCAACACGTCCACGGCGTGGTCGTACCTGATGTACCTCGGCGGTCTCGTCTCCGGCGCGGCGCGGCTGGAATACGTGGCGCTGACGCTGGCCCTGGTGCTCAGCGTGCTCGGCGTCGTGCTGGTGATGCTGGGTACCGCCCGGCTGTACGCGCCGGCGCTCAGGGGACGCCAGGCCGTGCTGCTGCCGGCGGGCGTGCTGGTCTACATCGCGGTGCCGCCGGCCCGCGACTTCGCCACCTCCGGGCTCGAAAACGGTTTGGTGCTGGCCTATCTCGGCCTGCTGTGGTGGATGATGGTCGTCTGGGGGCAGGCCCGCCGCGGCACACCCACCTCGCGCGCCTTCGACCTGACGCTGGCCTTCGTCGCCGGCCTGTCGGTGCTGGTGCGTCCCGAACTCGCGCTGATCGGCGGCCTGGCGCTGGTGATGATGCTGATCGCGGCGAAGGACTGGCGGGCCCGGGCGCTGATCGTCGCCGCGGGCGGGCTGCTGCCCGTCGGCTACCAGATCTTCCGGATGGGCTACTACGGACTGCTGTTCCCGAGCACCGCGTTGGCCAAGGAGGCCTCTGGCGCGAAGTGGCAGCAGGGTTTCGTGTACCTGGCGAACTTCAACCAGCCGTACCTGCTGTGGGCGCCCGCGGTGCTGCTGGTCGGGCTGGCGGTCATGGTGAGGCTGTTGTGCGGCAGGCCGGTGCGGATCGACCGGCCGCGCACCGCCGACGCCGGATGGCTGGCCCGGATGGTGCAAAGTCCTTCTGCGGTCGTGATTTTCATGCTGCTGAGCGGCTTCCTGCAGGCGGTGTACTGGATCCGGCAGGGCGGCGACTTCATGCACGGCCGGGTGCTGCTGACGCCGCTGTTCTGCCTGCTGGCCCCGGTGGCGGTGATTCCCCTGATGCTTCCCGACCGTCGTCGGATGGCCCGGGGCGCAAGCTATCTGTACGCAGGTGCCACCAGCCTGCTGTGGCTCGGGGTGGTGGGCTGGTCGCTGTGGGCGGCCAACAGCAACGGCATGGGCGCCGACGCCACCCGCGTCACCTACACCGGCATCGTCGACGAACGCCGCTTCTACGCGCAGGCGACCGGCCACGCCCATCCGCTCACCGCCGCGGACTATCTCGACTATCCGCGGATGCGCGCGGTGCTCGTCGCGATCCAGAACACCCCCGACGGTGCCCTGTGGCTGCCGTCGGGAAACTACGACACCTGGGACGTCGTGCCGGCCTACCCGCCGCCGCCGGACGCACCGCCCGACTACCGCGGTCCGCAGACGGTGTTCTTCACCAACCTCGGGATGGTCAGCATGAACGTCGGTCTCGACGTCCGGGTCATCGACCAGATCGGTCTAGCCAATCCTCTTGCGGCACATACCGCCCGGATCGAGGACGGCCGGATCGGGCACGACAAGAACCTGTTCCCGGACTGGGCGGTGGCCGAGGGGCCGTTCTTCAAGGAAGAGCCCTACATCCCCGCATATCTGGACGAGGACTGGATCCGGCAGGCCGAGGCGGCGCTGAACTGCCCCGAGACCGTCTCCGTCCTGGACGCGATCCGGGCTCCGATGGGGCCCAGGCGTTTTCTGTCCAATCTGGTGCACGCCGCGGAGTTCACCCGCTACCGCATCGACCGGGTGCCGTTGTACGAATTGCGGCGGTGTGGGCTGCCGTTGCCCGAACCGGTCAACCCGCCGTATGCCGGACTTCCTCCCACCGGGCCGTGACCGCGGGCGATTTGTCGGCTGAGCAGTTTTTCTGCTTACGTAACGCTGAAGCCATGTCGGTCAGATAAGGCATGTGAGGAGGTCCGCGAGGGCCTCACACCTCCGCGGCGCCCGCGCTCGCGGAAAAGAGATCGCCACAAAGGTGTGGTTGACTACACGGGCACAGTGGCCGTTCGTGGGAACCGTCCGTTAGGACGCGGGCCTGCTGTTGCTTACGACAGATGGGAAATCTACAAGCATGAAGCTCGTTGGGGCGCTCCCCAGAGTCATTCGTAGCCTGAGCCGCCGGCTCACGGTAGCCGCGCTCGCGGCGGTCCTGCTGCCCGGCCTGATCAGCGCCGTGGGCGGCTCCGCCACCGCAGGCGCCTTCTCACGTCCGGGCCTGCCGGTGGAGTACCTGATGGTGCCATCCGCAGGGATGGGCCGCGACATCAAGGTCCAGTTCCAGAGCGGTGGACCGAACGCCCCCGGCGTGTACCTGCTCGACGGCCTGCGTGCCCAGGACGACTTCAACGGCTGGGACATCAACACCGCCGCCTTCGAGTGGTACGTCGACTCGGGTCTCGCGGTGATCATGCCCGTCGGCGGGCAGTCCAGCTTCTACAGCGACTGGTACAGCCCGGCCTGCGGTAAGGCCGGCTGCCAGACCTACAAGTGGGAGACGTTCCTGACCCAGGAGCTGCCGGCCTACCTCGCCGCCAACAAGGGGGTCGACCCGAACCGCAACGCGGCCGTCGGTCTGTCCATGGCCGGTTCGGCGGCGCTGACGCTGGCGATCTACCACCCGCAGCAGTTCCAGTACGCCGGGTCGCTGTCGGGCTACCTGAACCCGTCCGAGGGGTGGTGGCCGATGCTGATCAACATCTCGATGGGTGACGCGGGCGGCTACAAGGCCAACGACATGTGGGGTCGCACCGAGGACCCGAGCAGCGCCTGGAAGCGCAACGACCCGATGGTCAACATCGGCAAGCTGGTCGCCAACAACACCCGCATCTGGGTGTTCTGCGGCAACGGCAAGCCCGCCGAGGTCAACGGCAGCGTGGCGGGCGACAACCTGCCCGCGAAGTTCCTGGAGAGCCTCACGCTGCGTACCAACAAGACCTTCCAGGAGGAGTACATCGCCGCGGGCGGCAAGAACGGCGTGTTCAACTTTCCTTCCGGCGGCACGCACGACTGGCCCTACTGGGGACAGCAGCTGCAGCAGATGAAGCCCGACATCCAGCGGGTGCTCGGCGCGGTGCCGCAGCCCTCGGCTCCGGCCGAACCGGTCGTGGCCCCGGCCTCGGGCGGCTAGCAACTCATCGGACGACGGCGGTGATCCTCTGACGAGGGTCACCGCCGTCGCTGTTTTGGCCGTCGACCGCGGTAGGTGATGTGATTCACTACTGCGGAAGCGGGACCGGACCCGCGAGGTGCGCGAAAAGATGAGGTGGCAGATGCAGGGGATGTTTCGGGCGCTCGCGACGGCGCTGCTGGCCGCGGCGGCGATCTTCGGCGGGGTGACCGCCCCCGCCGCCCACGCGCAGGGCGTCGAGATGCTCATGGTGCCTTCGGCGGCGATGGGCCGCGCGATCCCGGTCGCGTTCCAGGGTGGCGGGCCACACGCGGTGGTGCTGCTCGACGCGTTCAACGCCGCCCCCGACGTCAGCAACTGGGTCACCGCGGGTAACGCGATGAACACGCTGTCCGGGCTCGGCTTGTCGGTGGCCGCGCCGGCCGGCGGGGCGTGGAGCATGTACACCAACTGGGAGCAGGACGGCAGCAAGCAGTGGGAGACCTTCCTGGCCGACGAGCTGCCCAACTGGCTGGCCGCGAACAAGGGGATCGCACCGAACGGGCACGCCGTCGTCGGCGCGGCCCAGGGCGGCACCGCTGCGCTCACACTGGCCGCGTTCCACCCCGACCGCTACCGCTTCGCGGGCTCCCTGTCCGGGTTCCTGACCCCGTCCTCGACCGCGATGAACGGCGCGATCACCGCCGGGCTGGCCCGCTTCGGCGGCGTGGACACCCGGAACATGTGGGGCTTGCCACAGCTCGGGCGCTGGAAGTGGCATGACCCCGACGTCCACGTGCAGCTGCTGACGAACAACAACACCCGGCTCTGGGTCTACAGCCCGGCAACCACGACGTGCACCGACGTGCCCGCGATGATCGGCTACTGCGACCAGGCTCAAGGCAGCAACCGAGTGTTCTATCAGCACTACCGGGCCACCGGCGGCGGCAACGGCCACTTCGACTTTCCGACCTCGGGAAACCATGACTGGGGTTCGTGGAGCGGCCAGCTCGCCGCCATGACCGGCGAACTCGTCGCGACGGTTCGCTAACCGGGAGCGGCCCGCGCGCCCGGTACCTTGGAGGCGTGCAACACGGCTCACGCTCGGCGAGAACGGGAATGGCGGGGCTGTCTGCGCTACTCGCGATCCCGGCGGCCTGGCTGACCGGCTGCTCGCTGAACACGGACATGATCGCCGGGATGGGTTCCGAGGTCGAGACCGCGCCGCCGCACGGCCGGTCCACCGCCGAAGCGCCGGGACCCCACCGCGCGACCGGTTCCAACGCGCTCGTCGTCACCCCGCGCCAGCGGGAGTACCTGGAGGCTCTGCACGGTGTGGGGGTGACGCCGTCGAGCGATCTGTCGGCGCTGAGCATCGGCTCCTACGTGTGCCAGGCCCGGGCGGCGGGGCAGGACGACCACGCGGTCTGGGACTTCATCGTCCCGCTGGTGCGCGACGACATCGACGATTCCGACGGGGACGACAGCGGCGCGCTGCAGACGCCGTCGGCAGATGACGTCGACGCCGCCACCGCCGACTACATTCGGATCGCGACCGAGCGACTCTGCTGAGCACGAGCACAACCCGCGCACGCATGGAGCACAGGAGTACCTGAAGCATGGCCAAGTCCAATCGGTCGGCCAACCGGCCGGCCAACCGGCGGAAACGCCACCGCCTTCTGGCGCTGTTCGCCGCAGGCGCGGTGGGCCTCGTCGTGGTGCTGATCGTGGCGATCATGATCGTGGTACTGCGCAGGCCCGACGTCCCGCCGTCGGCGGTGCCCCCATCGGCGGTGCCGTCCCCGGGGGTGCCCCCGACGTCGAAGCCGCGCCCTGACTTCCAGGACGCCAGCTGCCCCGACGTCCAGCTGATCTCGATCCCGGGCACCTGGGAGTCATCGGTGCAGCTGGACCCGTTCAACCCGGTGCAGTTCCCGGCCGCGTTGCTGCTCAACGTCACCAACCCGATCCGGGCCGAGTTCGGTGCGGACCGGTTGGAGGTGTTCACGGTTCCCTACACCGCGCAGTTCCACAATCCGCTGTCGGCCGACCGTCAGATGTCCTACAACGACAGCCGCGCCGAGGGCACGCGCGCCGCCGTGCAGGCGATGACCGACATGAACGAGCGGTGCCCGCTGACCAGCTACGTGCTCGTCGGCTTCTCGCAGGGCGCGGTGATCGCCGGTGACATCGCGTCGGACATCGGCAACGGCCGCGGCCCGGTGGACCAGGACCTGGTGCTCGGGGTGACGCTGATCGCCGACGGCCGCAGGCAGTCCGGAGTGGGGGTGGACGTCGGTCCCAATGCGCCGGGGCAGGGCGCGGAGATCACGCTGCACGAGGTGCCGACGCTGTCTGCGCTGGGCCTGTCGATGACCGGGCCGCGGCCTGGTGGGTTCGGGGCGCTCAACGACCGCACCAACGAGATCTGCGCCCGCGGTGACCTGATCTGTGCGGCGCCGGAGTCTGCGTTCAACATCACCCAGCTGCCCAAGACGTTGGAGGTGCTGGCCGGAGGGGCGGGTCAACCGGTGCACGCGATGTACGCCACGCCGCAGTTCTGGAGCGTGGACGGCCTGCCGGCGACCGGATGGACGCTGAGCTGGGCGCAGAATCTGGTGAGTAACGCTCCGCAGCCAAAACATGGCTGACCTGTGACCGGAACGACCGGGGTCGAATTTGGCCGGACCGGGTAGGTCGCCTAGCATTATGGGAGTTTAAGGAAAAGCTAAGAGCGGATGCTGTGGCTGATGGGTGGGCAGCCAATTTCCCGGTACGATGCCCGGGGTTTTTCGGGACAGTGAGCCCGCTTGATTGGAGTAACGAATGGCCTTCCACAACCCGTTCATCAAGGACGGATTGATCAAATTCCCCGACAACGGGAGCCTGGTCAAGCACGTCGAACGATGGGCCAAGGTGCGTGGCGACAAGGTGGCCTACCGGTTCCTCGACTTCTCCACCGAACGTGACGGGGTGGCGCGCGACCTGACCTGGGCCGACTTCGGCGCCCGGAACCGGGCCGTCGGTGCACGCCTGCAGCAGGTCACCCAGCCCGGGGACCGGGTCGCGATCCTGTGCCCGCAGAACCTGGAGTACCTGGTGGCGTTCTTCGGCACCCTGTACTCGGGCCGCATCGCGGTGCCGCTGTTCGATCCGAACGAGCCGGGCCACGTCGGCCGGCTGCACGCCGTGCTGGACAACTGCACACCGTCGGCGATCCTGACCACCACCGAGGCGGCCGAAGGGGTGCGCAAGTTCTTCCGCACCCGCCCGGCCAACCAGCGTCCGCGCGTCATCGCCGTCGACGCGGTGCCCAACGAGGTCGGCGCCACCTGGGAGCCGGTGGACGTCACCCACGACACCATCGCCTATCTGCAGTACACCTCCGGCTCCACGCGCATCCCGACCGGTGTGCAGATCACCCACCTGAACCTGGCCACCAATGTCGTCCAGGTGATCGAGGCACTCCAGGGTGAAGAAGGCGACCGTGGCGTGTCCTGGCTGCCGTTCTTCCACGACATGGGGCTGATCACCGTCCTGCTGCCCACGGTGATCGGCCACTACGTGGAGTTCATGACCCCCGCGGCGTTCGTCCGGCGTCCGGGCCGGTGGATTCGCGCGATGGCGCGCAAAGAGGGCGACAAGGGCGGCACCATCTCGGTGGCGCCGAACTTCGCGTTCGACCATGCCGCTGCGCGCGGGGTGCCGAAGGACGGCGAGGAACCGCTGGACCTGTCCAACGTGAAGGCAGTCCTCAACGGCAGCGAGCCGATCTCGGCGGCCACCGTGCGCCGGTTCAACGAGGCGTTCGGCCCGTACGGATTCCAGCCGCAGGCCATCAAACCGTCCTACGGGCTGGCCGAGGCCACCCTGTTCGTGTCGACGACACCGGCCAACGAATCGCCGACGATCGTCTCCGTCGACCGCGACGAGCTCAACGCGCACCGCTTCGTGCCGGTGGCAGACGACTCGCCGAAGGCCGTCGCGCAGGCCGGGGCCGGCAAGGTCGGGGTCGCGGAGTGGGCGGTCATCGTCGACGCCGAGACCGCGTCCGAATTGCCCGACGGCCAGATCGGCGAGATCTGGATCAGCGGCCAGAACATGGGCACGGGCTACTGGAACAAGCCCGAGGAGACCATCGCCACCTTCCAGAACACGCTGAAGTCGCGCACCACGCCGTCGCACGCGCAAGGTGCGACCGACGACGCGACCTGGGTGCGCACCGGCGATTACGGTGCCTACTTCGACGGCGAGCTCTACATCACCGGCCGCGTCAAGGATCTGGTGATCATCGACGGCCGCAACCACTACCCGCAGGACCTCGAGTACTCCGCGCAGGAGGCCACCAAGGCGTTGCGGACCGGTTTCGTCGCGGCGTTCTCGGTGCCTGCCAACCAGCTTCCCGACGAGGTGTTCGCCGACGGCCACGCCGGACTCCAGCGCGATCCCGAGGACACTTCCGAGCAGCTGGTCATCGTCGGTGAGCGCGCACCCGGTGCGCACAAGCTGGAGATGGGGCCGATCGCCGACGACATTCGCGCCGCGATCGCGGTCCGGCACGGGGTGACGGTGCGCGATGTGTTGCTGACCCCGGCCGGAGCGATCCCGCGGACGTCGAGCGGCAAGATCGGCCGCCGCGCATGCCGGTCGGCGTACCTCGACGGCAGCCTGCGCAGCGGCCGGGTGGCCAACGCGTTCCCGGACGAATCGGACTGACGCTCAACATTTTTCGGCGGCCGTGCCGGTCGCGACGCGATCGTGAGGGTTGAATAGACATGGCGCAAGAACAGCAGAATCCGGATAAGCGCGGCCCGGACATGACAGTCAACGAGATGCGTGAGTGGCTGCGCAACTGGGTCGGCAACGCGACCGGTCAGTCGCCGGATTCGATCAGCGAGTCGGCCCCACTGGTCGAACTCGGGCTGTCGTCGCGCGACGCGGTCGCGATGGCCAGCGACATCGAGGACCTGACCGGTGTCACGCTGACCGCCACCGTGGCGTTCCGGCACCCGACGATCGAGTCGCTGGCGACGGTGATCATCGAGGGTGAGCCCGAGCAGGACAACGAGGCGCTGGACGCCGAGGACTGGTCCCGTGAGGTCGACGAGGGTGTCGCGAACATCGCGATCGTCGGGGTGGGCACCCGGTTCCCGGGCGACATGAACACCCCCGGGGAGATGTGGGAGGCCCTGATGGAGGGCCGCGACGCGATCACCGACCTGCCGGAGGGCCGCTGGTCGGAGTTCCTCAGCGAGCCCCGGGTCGCCGAACGGGTCGCCAAGGCGCGTACCCGCGGCGGCTACCTGCGCGACATCAAGGGCTTCGACTCCGAGTTCTTCGCGCTGTCGAAGATGGAGGCCGACAACATCGATCCGCAGCAGCGGATGGCGTTGGAGTTGACCTGGGAAGCGTTGGAGCACGCGCGGATTCCGGCGTCGAGCCTGCGCGGGGAGAACGTCGGTGTGTTCGTCGGCAGCTCGACCAACGACTACATGTTCATGTCGGTCGCCGATCCGGCCGTGGCCCACCCCTACGCGATCACCGGCAACTCCAGCGCGGTCATCGCCAACCGGGTGTCGTACTTCTACGACTTCCGCGGGCCGTCCATGGCCATCGACACGGCGTGCTCGTCGTCGCTGGTGGCCGTGCACGAGGGCATCAAGGCCCTGCGTGCCGGTGATGCCGACGTGGTGCTGGCCGGCGGCGTCAACGCGCTGATCACCCCGCTGGTGACCATCGGTTTCGACGAGGTCGGCGGGGTGCTGGCACCGGACGGCCGCATCAAGTCCTTCTCCAAGGACGCCGACGGATACGCCCGTTCCGAAGGCGGCGGCATGGTGGTGCTCAAGCGCCTCGAGGACGCCCGCCGCGACGGCGACCAGATCCTGGCGGTCATCGCCGGTGGTGCGGTCAATCACGACGGCCGGTCCAACGGCATGCTCGCCCCGAACCCGGACGCGCAGGAAGCGGTGCTGCGCAAGGCGTACAAGGACGCCGGCATCAACCCGCGCAGCGTCGACTATGTCGAGGCGCACGGCACCGGCACCATCCTCGGCGACCCGATCGAGGCCGACGCGCTGGGCCGGGTCATCGGCCGCGGCCGCGATGACGACAAGCCCGCGCTGTTGGGTGCGGTGAAATCCAATATCGGTCACCTGGAATCGGCCGCGGGTGCGGCCAGCCTGGCCAAGGTCGCGCTGTCGCTGTACCACGGCAAGATCCCGCGGTCGATCAACTACACCGGCCCCAACCCCTACATCGACTTCGAGAAGGAACATCTCAAGGTCGCCGACACCACCACCGACTGGCCGCGCTACAGCGGCCACGCCGTGGCCGGTGTGTCGGGCTTCGGGTTCGGCGGCGCGAACGCGCATCTGGTGGTGCGTGAGGTGCTGCCCACCGATCTCGTCGAGCCCGCACCGGAACCCGAGGTCGCCGTGGTCACCCCGGCCACCGACGATGCCCAGGCGGTGTACGTCGGCGGTGTGCGGATGGACGAGTACGGCGAGTTCATGCCCGATGACCGGGACGACGACGGCCTGGACCGCCCGGCCGTGGCCTACGACGAGGAGCCCGAGCTCCCCGGTCTGACCGACGAGGCGCTGCGCCTGCTGGAGGCCGCCCGCGAGGAGCTCGCCGCGGCCGAGGCGGAGAACCCGCCCACTCCGGTTGTGCCCATTGCTGTTTCGGGCTTCCTGACCTCCCGCAAGCGGGCGACTGCCGCCGAGCTGGCGGACTGGATCGACAGCCCTGCGGGCCGCGCGGCGTCGCTGGAGTCGATCGGTCGTTCGCTGTCGCGCCGCAACCACGGCCGGTCGCGCGCGGTGGTGCTGGCCCACGACCACGACGAGGCGGTCAAGGGACTGCGCTCGATCGCCGAGGGCAAACCGAACCCGATCGTGATCAGCGCCGACGGTCCGGTCACCAACGGTCCGGTCTGGGTGTTGGCCGGTTTCGGCGCCCAGCACCGCAAGATGGGCAAGAGCCTGTACCTGCGCGACGCGACGTTCGCCGAGTGGATCGACAAGGTCGACGCCCTCATCCAGGACGAGCGGGGGCATTCGATCCTCGAGCTCATCCTCGACGACGCGATCGACTACACCGACGAGACCACCGAGCTGCCGATCGAGAAGGTGCAGCTGGTCATCTTCGCGATCCAGGTCGCCCTCGGCGAGCTGCTCAAGGCGCACGGCGCGAAACCCGGTGCACTGATCGGCCAGTCGCTCGGCGAGGCGGCGGCCGCCTACTTCGCCGGCGGTCTGTCGCTGGAGGACGCCACCCGCGCCATCTGCTCGCGCTCGCACCTGATGGGTGAGGGTGAGGCGATGCTGTTCGGCGAGTACATCCGGCTGATGGCGCTGGTCGAGTACTCGGCCGAGGAGATCCAGACGGTGTTCTCGGATTTCAAGGACCTCGAGGTGTGCGTGTACGCCGCGCCGACCCAGACGGTCATCGGCGGTCCGCCCGACCAGGTCGACGCGATCATCGCGCGCGCCGAATCCGAGGGCAGGTTCGCCCGCAAGTTCCAGACCAAGGGCGCCAGCCACACCTCGCAGATGGATCCGCTGCTCGGTGAGCTCGCCGCCGAACTGCAAGGCATCCAGGCGAATCCGATCCAGGTGCCGTACTACTCGACGGTGCACGAGGGCAACCTGATCCGCGCGGGGGGCGACCCGATCCACGATGTGGACTACTGGAAGAAAGGCCTGCGCCACAGCGTGTACTTCACGCACGGCATCCGCAACGCCGTCGACAACGGGCACACCACGTTCCTGGAGCTGGCACCCAACCCGGTGGCGCTGATGCAGGTCGGGCTGACCACCGCTGACGCGGGTCTGCATGACGCACAACTGATCCCGACGCTCGCGCGTAAGCAGGACGAGGTCGACTCGATGACCACGGCTATGGCGCACCTGTATGTGCACGGCCATGACCTGGACCTTCGGACGCTGTTCCCGCTGCCGGCGGACCGGCCGGTGGATCCGGCCACCGATTTCGCCGAGATCCCGCCGACCCGGTTCAAGCGCAAGCCGCACTGGCTGGAGGTCAACTTCACCGGCGACAGCTCGACGGTCATGCCGGGCAACCACGTCGCCACCCCGGACGGCAAGCATGTCTGGGAGTACCGCGCACGTGGCGCGGTCGACGCTTCCATGCTGACCGCGCTGGTCAAAGCCGCTGCGGCAGAGGTGATTCCGGATGCCAAGCTGACGGCGTCCGAGCAGCGTGCGGTGCCCGCCGAGGGTGCACGGCTGGTGACCACCCTGACCCGGCACCCGGGCGGAGCCGGAGTGCAGGTGCACGCCCGGATCGACGAGTCGTTCACGCTCGTCTACGACGCGATCGTGACCCGCGCCGGTGCGCAGTCGGCGCTGCCGACCGCGGTGGGCGCAGGCACGATCGCCGACGGATCACTGGTCGCCGCAACGGAACCCGAGCCCGAGGAAGACGCGGCGATCCTGCAGGACAACCTCACCGCGGGCGCGGGTCTGGCCGCCGGCTTCGCGAAGTGGTCGCCGGACTCCGGAGAGACCATCGGCGATCGCCTCGGCGCCATCGTCGGCGCGGCCATGGGCTACGAGCCCGAGGACCTGCCGTGGGAGGTGCCGCTGATCGAACTCGGCCTCGACTCGCTGATGGCGGTGCGCATCAAGAACCGCGTCGAGTACGACTTCGACCTGCCGCCGATCCAGCTGACCGCGGTGCGTGACGCCAACCTGTACGCGGTCGAGAAACTGATCGCGTACGCGGTCGAGAACCGCGATCAGGTCGAGGAGCTCGCCGAGACGCAGAAGGGGCAGAGCGCCGAGGAGATCGCCGCGGCCCAAGCCGAGTTGATGGGCGGGGCGACCACCGTCGCCGAGCTCGAGGCGAAGCTCGCCGAGGCGGGCCATCCGATCGCGGCCCCGGCCGAGTCCGGTACCGAGGTGAACGCCGCGGCGATCGCCACCGATGCCGTCGAGGCCCAGGTTCCGCCGCCGCCGACCGATCCGTCGGGACCCTCGATTCCGGCTCCGCCGTCCGACCCGTCCGGCCCGGCCGCCGAAAAGCCCTCGGGGTCTGATGGTTCCTCGCGCGAGCGCTCGTCAGCTTCTGATGGTTCCTCGCGCGAGCGCTCGTCAGCCGCAGGCATGGCCGCCAAGGTCCTCACCCAGGAAGCCGTCACCGAGGCCCTCGGCGCCGACGTGCCGCCGCGCGACGCGGCCGAGCGGGTCACGTTCGCCACGTGGGCGATCGTCACCGGCAAGTCGCCGGGCGGCATCTTCAACGAGCTGCCGTCGATCGCCGACGACGTGGCCGAGAAGATCGCCCAGCGTCTGTCCGAACGCGCCGAAGGCACGATCACGGCCGAACAGGTCAAGGCGGCCCGCACGATCCAGGACCTGTCCTCGGAGGTGCGTGAGGAGATGGACGCCGGTGAGCTCGACGGGTTCGTCCGCACGCTGCGGGCCAGGCCCGAAGGGTCCACCCGCGTCCCGGTGTTCGTGTTCCACCCGGCCGGCGGTTCGACCGTCGTCTACGAGCCGCTGATGAAGCGGCTGCCGGCCGACACCCCGGTGTACGGCATCGAGCGGGTGGAGGGCTCCATCGAGGAGCGGGCCCGCGAGTACGTGCCGAAGCTGATGGAGATCCAGGGCAAGGGCCCCTACATCCTGGCCGGCTGGTCACTGGGTGGGGCGCTGGCCTATGCGTGCGCGGTCGGGCTGAAGAGCCAGGGCGCCGACGTGCGGTTCGTCGGCCTGATCGACACCGTGCGCGCCGGTGAGGACGTGCCGCAGACCAAGGAGGAGATCCGCGCCCGCTGGGACCGCTACGCACTGTTCGCCCAGCGCACCTTCAACGTCGAGATCCCGGCGATCCCGTACGAGCAGCTCGAGGAACTCGACGACGAGGGTCAGGTGAGGTTCGTCCTCGACGCGGTCAAGGACAGCGGCGTCGACATTCCCGGCGGCATCATCGAGCACCAGCGCACGTCCTATCTGGACAACCGGGCGCTCGACACCGCGAAGATCGAGCGCTACGACGGGCACGTCACGCTCTACATGGCCGACCGTTACCACGACGACGCGATCATGTTCGAGCCGCGGTACGCGACCCGTCAGCCCGACGGCGGCTGGGGCCAGTTCGTCGACGACCTCGAGGTCGTGCCGATCGGGGGCGAGCACATCCAGGCCATCGACGAGCCCTACATTGCAAAGGTCGGCGCCCATATGAGCCAGGCGATCAACGCTATTCAGGCCGAGAGCGAGAGCAAGTGACTGAACGAACGACCGCGGAACTGCTGGCCGAACTTCGCGAGAAGCTGGAGCTGGCCAAGGAGCCCGGTGGTGAGAAGGCCGTCGCGAAACGGGAGAAGAAGGGCATCCCGAGCGCGCGGGCCCGCATCCACTCCTTGCTCGATCCCGGCAGCTTCCTGGAGATCGGCGCGCTGGCCAAGACCCCCGGCGACCCCGACGCGCTGTACGGCGACGGCGTCGTCACCGGCCACGGCACCATCAACGGCCGCCCGGTCGGCGTGTTCAGCCACGACCAGACGGTGTTCCAGGGTTCGGTCGGAGAGATGTTCGGCCGCAAGGTCGCCCGGCTGATGGAGTGGGTGGCGATGGTCGGCTGTCCGATCATCGGCATCAACGACTCGGCCGGCGCCCGCATCCAGGACACCGCGACGTCGCTGGCCTGGTACGCCGAACTCGGCCGCCGCCACGAACTGCTGCGCGGGCTGGTGCCCGAGATCTCGCTGATCTTCGGCAAGTGCGCCGGCGGTGCCGTTTACTCGCCGATCCAGACCGACCTGATCGTCGCGGTGCGCGACCAGGGCTACATGTTCGTCACCGGCCCCGACGTCATCAAGGACGTCACCGGTGAGGACGTCAGCCTCGACGAGCTCGGCGGCGCCGACGCGCAAGCCCGGTACGGCAACATCCACCAAGTCGTCGAGTCCGAGGCCGCGGCGTTCCAGTACGTCCGCGACTACCTGAGTTTCCTGCCCGCCAACACCTTTGACGACGCGCCCATCGTCAACCCGGGGCTGGAGCCGGAGGTCACGCCGCACGACCTCGAACTGGACACCATCGTGCCGGACCTGGACAACCAGGCCTACGACATGATGGAGATCCTGTTGCGGATCTTCGACGACGGTGACGTGTTCCAGGTGGGCGAGCAGTCCGGCCCGGCGATCATCACCGCGTTCGCGCGGATCGACGGCCGCCCGGTGGGCGTGATCGCCAACCAGCCCATGTACATGTCCGGCGCGATCGACAACGAGGCCTCCGACAAGGCGGCCCGATTCGTCCGCTTCTGCGACTCGTTCAACACACCGCTGGTCTTCGTCGTCGACACGCCCGGGTTCATGCCCGGTGTGGAGCAGGAGAAGGGCGGCATCATCAAGCGTGGCGGCCGCTTCCTCAACGCGGTCGTCGAGGCCGACGTCCCGAAGGTCACCATCACCATCCGCAAGTCCTACGGCGGCGCGTACGCGGTGATGGGGTCCAAGCAGCTGACCTCGGACTTCAACTTCGCCTGGCCGACCGCCCGCATCGCGGTGATCGGCGCCGAAGGTGCTGCTCAGTTGCTGGTCAAGCGGTTCCCCGATCCGACCGCACCCGAGGTGCAGAAGATCCGGGCCGACTTCATCGAGGGCTACAACACCAGCCTGGCCACGCCATGGATCGCCGCCGAGCGCGGCTTCATCGACGGGGTGATCGAACCCCACGAAACCAGGCTGCTGCTGCGCAAGTGCATGCATCTGCTGCGGGACAAGCAGATCAATCGTGTGCAGCGCAAGCATGGCCTGACGCCGATCTAAAGGGCCGGTACGGTTGGATGGAGCCTGTGTCGACTGATTTCACCGGGCTGAGGCGCACTGCGCCGCTCGGCGACCCCCGTCTGGATCTGTGCGATCTGTACGTCTTCCAGTCGCCGAGCGACCCAGCACGCACCACGCTGATCCTGACGGCGAACCCGGAAGCGGGCCCGCTGCATCCCCATGCCGTGTACCGCATCGGGATCGACAACGACGGCGATCTGCGCAACGACATCGCGTTCAACTTCGTGTTCTCCGAACCGCGTTTCGACGGCGAGCGCCCGCGACAGCTCGTCGACGTCCGGCTCGCGCTGCAGGCCGAGGCCCGGGTGGAGTCCGCGTGCGGGTCGGAGATCTTCGGCAACGTCGACGTGTCGTTCGAGGAGCCGCACATCTGGCGTTCGCGCGGCGGCGGATTCGTGTTCTTCGCCGGTGCCCGCCGGGACGCCTGGTTCACCGACACCAACGTCATCGCGATGGCCGTGGAGCTGCCCACCGCCTACCTCGGTGCGGGCCCCGACGTGCGGGTGTGGGCGCGCTGCAGCGTGCTGGGCGACGACGGCTGGGTGCACGCCGACCGCGTCGCGCATCCGTGGGTGAGCGGGTTCTTCTCCACCGACGAGGAACTCGCCGAGTACAGCGCCGGTGAGCCCAACCGCGACCGGGCCCGCTGGATGGGCCACCTGATCGAATTGATGGCCGACACCGGGGGATACACCCGGGAAGAGGCGATCGACGCGATCGAGGCCGAGGGCACGCTGCCCGACGTGCTGACCTATAAGCCGACCGGCCCGGCGCGATACCCGAACGGGCGCAGGCTGACCGACGACGTCGCCGACTACCGGTCGAAATTCCTCACCAAGGGCCAGAAGAGCTTCTCGGGCCCGAGCACGCCCACCGATCTACTCCCCGACTTCCCCTACCTCGGTGCCCCCCGCTGACCCCAGCGACGAGGGTGCCGAAGCCCCGTCGTCCCTGCTGATCTCCGCGTACCGCGCGTGCGAGACGCTGCCTCTGGTGGGCGGGTTGTTCACCCGGGGCAGGCAGGAGGCGCAGGCCGTGCTGTCGGCGGTGGTCACGGCGGTGGTCGACGAACTCGACCTCGACGACCTGGTCCGGGAGCGGATCACCGCCGAGGCGGTCGACGCGATCATCGGCCGGATCGACCTGATCGCGCTGACCAACAAGGTCATCGACGGCGTCGACCTGCGCGCGATCATCCGGGAGTCGACCACCATCCCGACGGTGGACCCGGAAGCGGTGGCCGGGCTGGTGGACCGGATGCGCGGCCGCAGGCAGCGATTCCGCGATCGTTCCTGACGTCGCAGGCCGTTTCAGCATAGGATTCCGCGCATGCCGCTAACCGCCGGCGAGGTGATCTCGGGGTACACGGTCGCGCGGCTGTTGGGTTCGGGCGGTATGGGCGAGGTGTATCTGGCCGCGCACCCCCGGCTGCCGCGCTATGACGCCCTGAAGGTGTTGTCGGCGTCGGTGTGCGCCGACGAGGAGTACCGGCAGCGCTTCCACCGCGAGGCCGACATCGCCGCCACGCTGTGGCATCCGCACATCGTGCAGGTGCACGACCGCGGTGAGTTCGAAGGTCGGCTGTGGATCTCGATGGACCACGTCGAGGGCACCGACGCCGCCGCGCTCCAGGCCGACCGGTATCCCGACGGCATGCCGCCGGACCTGGTGATCAGGATCGTCACCGCGGTCGGCGAGGCCCTCGACTACGCCCACCAGCGCGGCCTGCTGCACCGCGACGTGAAACCGGCCAACATCCTGATCGCCGATCCGGAGACCGACAACGAGCGCATCCTGCTCGCCGACTTCGGGATCGCGCGCAAGGTCGGTGAGGTCAGCACGCTGACCGGGACGAACATGACCGTCGGGACGGTGGCCTACTCGGCTCCCGAGCAGCTGACCGCCGACGAACACATCGACGGCCGTGCCGATCAGTACGCGCTGGCCGCCACGGCTTTTCAGCTGCTGACCGGAAGACCGCCGTTCCCGCACACCAATCCCGCGATCGTGATCAGCAGGCACCTGACCGCGCAGCCGCCGTCGATCTCGCTGCACCGGCCCGAATTATCGTCACTGGGAAGGGCTTTCGAGAAGGCGCTCGCCAAGTCGTCGACCGACCGGTTCGACCGGTGCATCGACTTCGCCCGTGCGCTGGACAGCCGCAGCGCCGCGGGCCGGCCCGGCGTGGCACTCGATCCCGACACCGCGGCGTACGCCGCCGCGCACACCGGACCGCGGCACGCCAGACCCGTTGCGGCGCC
>NZ_BCRS01000128.1 GCF_001552715.1 Mycolicibacterium vaccae NBRC 14118 = CIP 105934
TTTTCGCCCACCAGATGCAATCTCGGCGCAGAGGCGCGAGCTTCCCGAATGACAGGGCCACCTCCACAACGAGGTGGCCCTGTTGCGTGCGTCAGTCCTGGCTGCTGACCCGGTCTCCGATGAACGCCAGCAGTCGCGGGTCCGCGCTCGTGAACCGGGCGGCCTCCTCACCGCCGTCACAGCGCAACAACGCCACGGTCACCTCCGACGAGGTGCGGTCGATCACCTGCCACACCGCCCCCGCGTCCTCCCACCGTTGCAGTTCGGCGGCGCGGTCTTCGATCATCGGCTCAGCCTCTCACCTAAGCTTCGCCCCGTGCACGGTGTTCTGGGTGTCGCCATCGCCGCGACGTTCATCTGGCTCGGCATGGTGGCCGCGATCTCTTTCCTGGAGGCGCCGCTGAAGTTTCGCGCCCCGGGCGTCACGCTCCAGGTCGGGCTCGGCATCGGGCGGCTGGTGTTCCGCGCGCTCAACGGCTGCGAGGTGGTGCTGGCGGCGACGGCGGTGACGGTCACACTGCTCAACGGCGGCTCGGCGGCGGCTCTGGTCGCACTGCTCACCGCGACGCTGATGCTGGCCGCTCAGATCGTGTTCGTCCGGCCGGCGCTGACCCGGCGCTCCGATCAGGTGCTGGCCGGCGCCGAGGGGCCGCGTTCCCGTGCGCACTACGTCTACGTCGCCCTGGAGTCGGTCAAGGTGGTCGCGCTGATCATCGGCGGCGTGCTGCTGCTGGCGTAGCGAATGTAGGTAAAGCTTGCCTCACCTGCTCGGGTAGGCTCTGCGCTCACGATGACTGACGTTCTGCCGATCCTTCCGCGGGAGCTCACCGAGATCAGTGACGAGGTGCGCGCCGTGCCGCCGCCGCCGATCCCGCTTCTCGATGAGCCGTACCAGATTCGGCTCGTCGACCCGGACGCCGATGCGGCGATGATCTCGGAGTGGATGAACCGTCCGCACCTGGCCGAGGCGTGGGAGTACGACCGCCCGGTGCAGTGGTGGCACGGCTACCTGCGCGCGCAGCTGGCCGGCCGGTACTCGCGGCCGCTGATCGGCACGTTCAAGGGTGAGCCGCACGGGTACATCGAGGTCTACCGCGCGGCAAAGGATTCCATCGCGCCGCGGTATGACGCTCATCCCTACGATCTCGGTTTGCACGCCGCGATCGCCGACCTCGACATCGTCAACCGCGGCTTCGGGCCGATCCTGCTGCCGCGCCTGGCGGCCAGCCTGTTCGCGATCGAAGCGCAGTGCCGGCGCATCATGTTCGACCCTGACCACCGCAACGTCGGCGCCCGCCGGTTGTGCGAGTACGCCCGATGTGACTTCCTCGGCGAACACCAGATGTCGAACCGGCGGATGGCGCTGTACGCGCTGAACCGGCCCGACTAGTCGGAAGGTGCTGCGCCGCCGATCATCTCGGCGTAGCTGTCGAAGTCCGGTTTCATCGCCGCGGCCACCAGCTCCCAGAGCACCTCGTCGGTGCCGCCGCCGACCCGGGCGAGTTTCATGTCGCGCCACCACCGGCCCAGCGGGGTCTCGTCGACCAGGTAGCCCGAACCGCCGAAGATGTGCATGCACTCGGAGAGCACTTCCTCACCCAGCCTGGCCGCGGTGACCTTGACCGCTGCGGCGGCCCGCAGATCCAACTTGCCCTGCGCCGCGATGCCGTGGAGGCCGTGGCGGAGCAGGTCGACCCTGGCCTGCAGATCGGCCATCCGCAGCCGTAGCGCCTGATGCTCGAAAAGCGTTGCGCCGAACTGGCGCCGCTGCACCATGCGCGCATGGGTGACACCCAGCACGCGCTGACAGGACGACGCCACCTGACCGGCGATGGACATGCGTTCGTGCGCGAGTCCCCACGAGATCGCCGCCAACCCGGTCCCGGCGCGCGCCACCAGATGGTCGGCCGGCACCCAGGTGTCGATGTGCACGGCCGCGGTGTCCAACGGGCCGGCGCCGACCTTGCGGTACGGCGCCTGGACCTCGACCTGGGTGGTGGGCACGGCGATCACGAGCACGTTGCCGTGCCTGCTGGCCGGATCGTTGTCCACCCCGCGGGCCACGACGATGATGTGATCGGCTATGGGGGACAACGACACGAACTTCTTGACCCCGCGAACGTGGAAGCCGTCACCGACGGAGCGGACCTCGGTCTCGACGATCTGCAGATCCGAGCCGCCCGACTCTTCCGACGCGCCGATGCACAGCACGGCCTCGCCGTCGATGGCCTGCTCGCACACCGCTTTGAGGTGGTCGGACCTACCGAACCGGCGCAGCACCGCGATCGCCGAGTCGTGCAGGCTGACGCCGACGCCGATGCCCGCCGAACCCAGCCGGCCGAGATGGAATGCCAGCTCGTTGAGTTTGGCCACGTCGGGGTGTTGCCCGCCCGCCGGGCCCCATTTGCTGCGGAACACCCCTGCCGCGCCGAGGTGTTCGATGAGCTTGCGGGGGAACCGTTCGGAGGCTTCGGCTTCGGCCGTCCATTCGGTCACCTTGTCGTCGAAGACCTCCGCGAGCAGGTCGCGGTAGCTGTCGACGTCGGTGGACGACGAGGTCATACCCGGGAAGCCTCCAGATCTCGTTTGACTTGCAGACGTCGCAGCTTCCCCGAGGACGTCCGGGGCAGTGAGCCGGGCGCCAGGAATACGACGTCGGCGGGGACGACGCCGCAGTGCGACGCAACCCGCTGTACCACTTCGCTTCTCGCGCCCGCTTCGTCGGGGCCACGGAACTCGGCGGCGATGATGAGCCCCTGCCTGGCGGAGTCGCCGTCGGTGCCGACCGCGACGACGGCCCCGTCGCGGACACCGCGGACCTGTGCCGCGATCCGTTCCACCTCGCTGGGGAAGATGTTGCGTCCGGCGACGGTGATGAGCTCCTTGACCCGGCCGCACACGACCAGCCCGTCGTCGGTGACATATCCGAGATCGCCGGTGCGGAACCACTGTCCGGGAGGCGGCGGCTCCTCGCCCAGGTAACCCGTCATCATCGACGTCCCGCGGATCTCGATCTCGCCGATGACGTGGTCACCGGCTCGCCCGGAATGCTCGGACTCCGAGATCCGCAGCTCCATCCCGGGGATCGGGCGGCCGAGCACCGCGTGCCGACGTATCGCGTCGGTCACGGGATCGGTGATCTCCTCCACCAACAGACCCGTCCCCGGGGTGGGAGAGGTGACCGCACAGGTCGATTCGGCCAAACCGTAGGACGGGGCCGCGGCACGCGGGTCGAGCCCGAACCGGGCCAGTTCGTCGAGGAACAGCCGGAAGCCGTCGCAGTCGATGGGTTCGCCACCGTTGATGGCGAACCGCAGACGGCCCAGGTCGACGTCGGGCACCCGGCGGGCGTACTTGCCGATCACCGAGTACGCGAAATTCGGTGCGGCGGTGAGGCTCGCGCGGCTCTCCGACAACCAGCTCAGCCACCGGAACGGTGACGCGGCGAATGCGGCGGTCGGCGCGAGCCACATGTCGGCACCGGCCAGGAAGCCGGTGAGCAGGAACGTGAGCCCCATGTCGTGGTAGAGGGGGAGCCACGTCAGGCCGATGTCGTCGGCCGGATCTGCCGCGGTGTGCTGCAGCAACCCGGCGACGTTGTTCAGCACCGCCTCGGGCGAGAGCATCGCGGTCCGCGGTGTTCCGGTCGAGCCCGCCGTCCCCTGCAGCACCGCAGGAGCGCCGTGCGGGGCGGTCTGCGGGGCCAGGGTGCTCGAGCGCTGCGCGTGACCGGCCTCGCGCACGTCGTGGACCGTCAGCGGTGATCCGTTGGTGCGCAACAACTCCAGCTGCGCACCGTGGCTGAAGACCTGCGAGACGCCGATGCCGGCGAAGCGGTCGGCGGTGGCGTGCGCCCACTGCTGGTCGTCGGCGCCGCGCACGGGTCCGGGCAGGATCGAAAGCGCACGGCCGGCCAGCCAGGCGCCCTGGATTCCGGCGACGAATTCCACCGTGGGTTCACCGACGAGGCCGACGGCGCCGTCGGCTCCGTCCAGCACCCGTGCGGCGATGTTCTCCGCGCGCGCATGCACTTCCGGCCACGGGTGGCGGTTCCACCGTCCGGTGTCGCGGTCGAGCAGCACCAGGTCCCGCGACGAGGACGTCATCGCCCGCGACAGTGCCGAAGCCAGGGCGCTCACTGAGCCGTAGGCGTCTTGGCCAGGATGGCCTGTTCCAGATCGCCGACGGTGTTGCAGGTCAGCAGGTCTTCCTCCGACAGCGCGACACCGAGCTTGTCCTCGATCGCGACCATGCCGACCGCGAACGCCACGGAGTCCAGACCGACGTCGTCGATCAGCCGCGAATCCCGCGTGATGCGGGTGACGTCGACGTTCAGGTCGTCGCGCAGGATCTCCTCAAGGGCGGCGCCGAGGCCATGCGGGGGTGACGTGCTCATGGCGGCAGAGGTTACCTCTTCGAATAAAGATAGGCTACCCTCACTCGCAGCGGCGGGTTCAGGGGTAGAGGCTGCCGAAGCTCTGGTCCCCGTTCACCTCGAGCAGGCCGGGAATGGTCTCCACGGTGACCAGTCCCTCGCGTTCGGTGAGTTCGTCGACGATCGGGTAGCTCGCAGCGATATTGGCCGCGGTGTCGATGATCACCGTCGTCACCGGAACCTGGCGGCCCACCTGGAGAAGCCGGTCGCCGTGGGGCAGCGCGCCGCCGCGGAAGCCCCAGATGGCGCGCAGCACGGTGGCTCCGCTGGCATGGCCGGAGTCTTTGAGCCGCTGCACCAGTGCGCGGTGGATCGGCTGCCCGCGGTGCAGGGACGCTTCCCCGGTGTGCACCGTCAGGCGCTGGTACGGGCCGTCCGACGCGCTGGGGCTCGCGAGCTGCCTGCCGTCGTTCTTGCACACCCGCGTCGGGGCGACGCCGAACAGCGCGTCGGGCAGTACGGCGCGCAGTGCGTCGGCCGCCGCCACCGCCTGTGTCGTCGTCCCGACGCCGACGACCGACAACGGGACATCGGTGTTTCGGCTGAAAAAGCGTGCGCGACGGCGTATTCCGTCGACAGTGCCGTCCACCCCGAGATACACGTCGGCCCCGGCGAATCCGTGGGCGTGCAGGACGTCGCACACCGCGAGGTAACCGGGTGCGCCCGACAGGCGCTGGTGGCGGCCCAGGTGCAGTGCCAGGCGCACGGTGTCCTCGGCGCGCGGTTCGCTGCCGCGCAGGATGCGGGCGGGTTCGACGGCGAGGACACCGCGTCCGATGAGCGCGGCCGCGTCGTCGGTCAAAGCCGAGATCCGGGCCGGGGTGTCGACGGCCCAGACGCCGACCGGGGGGTCCTCCGACAGACTCAGGGACCGGTCGCTGCGGGTGCGGTGGGTCGGCCCGAAACTGGCGATGCCGCGCACCATCACGCTGGTGGCGATGCGCCGCCGGTCGAACAGGTCCAGCAGCGCGTCGGCGGCGAACCGGTTGCCCGCGCGTTGGCGTTCGGCGAAGTATGCCGTCAGGGTGACGATGTCGTCGGTCACAGCAGGCCTCCCAGCGCCTGGCCCGACCACGCGGCGCCGACTCCCAGACCGGCGCTGACGACGATGTTGCCCAGAGCGGACCAGAGCTGGCGTTCCTCGGCGAGGCGGTGGGTCTCCAGCATCCACGTCGAGAACGTCGTGTACGACCCGACGAACGCGGTGCCGGCCAGCAGCGCGACGTGCGGCGGAAGCACCAGGCCCGCCAAGAATCCGAGCAGCAGTGCGCCGCTGACGTTGACGACCAGCGTGCCGAACGGAAAGGACGACGACACCCGCCGCGACACGGCCTTGTCGACGGTGAACCGCGCGACCGCCCCCAGGCCTCCGAGCAGCGCCACGCCGCACCAGAGCACCACCTGCGTCATCGGCGCACCCGCACCTGACGGACCAGGACGGTGCCGAGGTAGGCGACGGTCAGGCCCATCACCACGCTGGACGCGGTGTAACCGGCGGCCAGGCCGTAGTGGCCGTGCTCGAGCATCGTCAGGGTCTCGACCTGCATGGTGGAGAAGGTGGTGAGTCCACCGCACACTCCGGTGCCCAGGAAAGGCCGCCGGTAACTGGAGACCGGTAGGCGTTCGAGCAGGCGGGTGACGAACACGCCGAGCAGGAACGCGCCCACGATGTTGGCGGTGAACGTCGCCCACGGCCAGTCGTCGGGCCGGGTGGGAACAAGAACCGCCAGGCCGGCGCGCGCCAGCGTGCCCAGCGCCCCACCGGCGAACACGGCAGCCAGTTCACGCCGGTCGTAGGCCATGTGCGAAGTATGCCGCCCCGGAGGCGGTCCGGAGCGCCACCAAGGAGCAGAATCGACACCATGGCGGCCAACCCCCGCGCCGGGCAGCCGGCGCAAGCAGAGGACCTCATCGACATCGCGGCGGTGGTGACCGCGTACTACACGCTCGCTCCCGACCCGGACAACGTGGATCAGCAGGTGGCGTTCGGCACGTCGGGCCACCGCGGCTCGAGCCTGGACGTGGCGTTCAACGAGGCGCACATCCTGGCCACCACACAGGCGATCGTGGAGTACCGCGCCGCCCAGGGGACCACGGGCCCGCTGTTCATCGGCCGCGACACCCACGCGCTGTCGGAGCCGGCCTGGGCCTCCGCGCTGGAGGTGCTCGCCGCCAATGACGTTGTCGCGATGATCGATTCGGCGGACCGCTACACCCCGACGCCGGCGGTCAGCCATGCCATCCTGTCCTTCAACCGGGGTCGGGAGGGCGACCTCGCCGACGGGATCGTCGTGACGCCGTCGCACAACCCGCCGCGCGACGGCGGTTTCAAGTACAACCCGCCCAACGGCGGACCCGCCGACACCGACGCCACGAGTGTGATCGCCAAACGGGCCAACGAGATCCTGCGTGGCGGGCTCGCCGATGTGAAGCGCATGCCGCTGACACGGGCGCTGGGCACCGCGCAGCGGCACGACTATCTCGACGCCTATGTCGCCGACCTGCCCAACGTCGTCGACCTGCACGCGATCCGCGCCGAGGGCATCCGCATCGGCGCCGACCCGCTCGGCGGGGCCAGCGTCGACTACTGGGGCGCGATCGCCGAGCGGTACAACCTCGACCTGACCGTGGTGAACCCGTTGGTCGACGCGACGTGGCGGTTCATGACACTGGACACCGACGGCAAGATCCGGATGGACTGCAGCTCGCCGAACGCGATGGCCTCGCTGATCGCCAACCGGGACTCGTACCAGATCGCCACCGGTAACGACGCCGATTCCGACCGGCACGGCATCGTCACTCCGGACGGCGGGCTGCTCAACCCGAACCACTATCTGGCCGTGGCGATCGACTACCTGTTCGCCCACCGTCCGGAGTGGTCCGCTGAGACCGCGGTCGGTAAGACGGCGGTCAGCTCGTCGATCATCGACCGCGTGGTGGCCGGGCTCGGCCGCAAACTGGTCGAGGTGCCCGTCGGCTTCAAATGGTTCGTCAGCGGGCTCATCGACGGGTCCATCGGCTTCGGCGGCGAGGAGAGCGCCGGGGCGTCCTTCCTGCGTCGCGACGGCTCGGTGTGGACCACCGACAAGGACGGCATCATCCTGGCGCTGCTGGCTTCGGAGATCCTCGCGGTGACCGGTACGTCGCCGTCGCAGAGGTACGCCGAGCTGACCGAGCGTTACGGCGCGCCGGCGTATGCCCGCATCGACGCCCCGGCGAATCGGGAGCAGAAGGCACGGCTGGCGAAGCTGTCGCCCGAGCAGGTGACCGCGACCGAGCTGGCGGGGGAGCCGATCACCGCGAAACTGACCTCCGCGCCCGGCAACGGCGCCCCGTTGGGCGGGCTGAAGGTGACCACCGAGAACGCGTGGTTCGCCGCGCGGCCGTCGGGCACCGAGGACGTCTACAAGATCTACGCCGAATCATTCCGCGGCCCTGACCATCTCGTGGAGGTCCAGGACGCCGCCCGAGAAGTGGTGAACAAGGTCATTTCGTGAGGCTGGTCATTTCGTGAGTTCGCGCACGGAGGACGACTGTCCGGGCGCAACCAGGCAGCGGCTGCCCCGCGAGGTGTGGGTACTGGTGGTCGCCAACTTCGTGGTGGCGCTGGGCTACGGCGTGGTGGCGCCGGTGCTGCCGCAGTACGCGCGCCATTTCGGGGTCAGCATCGCCGCCGCGACGTTCGTCATCACCGCGTTCGCGGTGATGCGCCTGGTGGGCGCGCCGACGGCCGGGATGCTCGTACAGCGGCTGGGGGAGCGGCGGATCTACCTCAGCGGCCTGATCATCGTCGCGCTGTCCACTGCCGCCTGCGCATTCGCCGAAACCTATTGGCAGCTACTGCTTTTCCGCTCGCTGGGCGGGGTCGGTTCGGCGATGTTCACGGTGTCCTCGCTCGGTCTGATGATCCGGATATCGCCGCCGGATGCGCGCGGCCGGGTCGCCGGCCTGTTCTCGTCGGGCTTCATGGTCGGCTCGGTGGGCGGGCCCGTCCTGGGCAGTCTGACGGCCGGGTTCGGACTGTCGGCGCCCTTCCTGATCTACGGCGCCGCGCTGCTGGTGGCCGCGACGGTGGTGTTCGTCAGTCTGCGCAACTCGACCGTGGTCGGTCAGCAGGACGAGGACGCGGAACCGCCGGTGCCGTTCCGGTCGGTGTTCGGTCACCGGGCCTACCGGGCGGCGTTGTTCTCCAACTTCGCGACCGGGTGGGCGTCGTTCGGGTTGCGCATCGCGCTGGTGCCGCTGTTCGTGGTGGAGGTGCTGGGCCGCAGCCCGGGCGCGGCCGGGCTGGCGCTGACGGCGTTCGCGGTGGGCAACATCTCCGTCGTCATCCCGAGCGGGCATCTGTCGGACCGGCTCGGACGACGCAAGCTGATGATCTTCGGGCTCGCGCTGGCGGCGGTCTCGACCGCGCTGGTGGGGTTCACCAGCTCGTTCCCGGTGTTCCTGGCGGCGGCCTACGTGGCCGGGGCGGCCACTGGGATCTTCGTCTCACCGCAGCAGGCCGCCGTCGCCGACGTGGTCGGCAACAAGTCGCGCGGGGGCACCGCGATCGCGACGTTCCAGATGATGGCCGACCTGGGCTCGATCGGTGGTTCGCTGCTGGTGGGACTGATCGCGCAGTACACCTCGTTCGGCTGGGCGTTCCTGGTCAGCGGCATCATCCTCGGCATCGCCGCGGTGGGCTGGATCTTCGCGCCCGAGACGCGGCCCCGGGCGTCGACCGAGCACACGCAGGCCCGCCCGCTCGGTCCTGAGGCCGGTGGTGAAGTCCCGTGACCAGCGATTTTGAACCGCAACGCGTCGTGGTGTAACTTCGGTGAGCACAACAAGGGGCTATGGCGCAGTTGGTAGCGCACCACACTGGCAGTGTGGGGGTCAGGGGTTCGAATCCCCTTAGCTCCACCCACGGAACGAGCAGTTCAGTAATCGGCCGCGCCGGTCGGCGTCATCTACCGAAAGCGATCATGTCCGAGGACCAGGTCACCGACGTTCCCCCGAATCACCTCTCCATTGATCCGAACAGCCCCTTCTACAACGAAGAGGCGCTGCTCCGCGACGTCGGCATCCGCTTCAACGGCGCCGAGAAGACCAATGTCGTCGAATACGACGTGGCCGAGGGTTGGGTGCGCGTCGAGGTGCCCACCGCCAAGGATCGCCGCGGGAATCCCATGGTCATGAAATTCAGCGGCACGGTTGAGCCGTTTTTCCGCCAGGCGAAGAACTAGATCTCGAGGCGCTCGCCACGCATCGCCTAGTTGCCGGTTCCACCAATCGGGTGCTCATAGCGGACAGTGATGCTGCCGCTGCGACCGGCGAACTTCGTACGACAGGCCTCCGGTTCTTCCGCTTCGATGGGGGAAGATCCTGCTCCCGATTCCGTGATATGAGTTCACTAATGCCATCGGCCGGGGCTTTTCTGGTGATACGAACGGTTCTCCCGCAGTTCTCCATGCAATCTCTTTGCACTCTTCAAGTGCCGCGCGCGGCTGCCCCGAATCATCGAGGCCATGAGTACACGCAGATCGATCGGTCCCGTCGTAAGCATCGTGGCGGTCGGCGTCGTCGGCGTTGGGCTGTGGCTGGCGAACGTAGCGCAGACCCCGGCACCGCCCACACAGATCGCGGAGGCCTCGGTGGCCCCCGCGGTCGCCGCACCGCCTGAACCCGCTCCATCGGCACTCCCGGCCCCGCAAGGATTTGCGGCGCGGGCCGAGTACGTCGCGGAAATTCCGGTCCGGGGAGGGGTGCTGAATGTTGAGCTCGCCGTCGACGGCGAGAACGCCAAGGCGTACGCGTGCGACAACGCCGGCATCGAGACCTGGCTATCCGGCCCGGCGATCGACAGCGCCGTTCGTCTGACCGACACCACCGGTGCCAACCGGCTCAATGGCGAGCTTCGCAACGGTTCGATCGTCGGCACATTGTGGATCGGCGAACGCAGCTGGGAGTTCGAAGCCGCGCCCGTCGGTGGCGACTATGCGAACTGACGCTGACACCGATACCACTACGCTTCGCGTGCCGGCCGCCCGCGGCGGAGTCGGGTTGATCGCCGCCGTCGCGGCCGGGGCGTTGGTGGCCGTCGGCCTCGGCGTCTTCGGCCGAGTCCATGAGCCTCAGTTCTTCGCGATCAACGTGGCCGGCTTCTCCAGCCCGACGGCGGTCAAATCGTGGATGGCGACGCTTTCCGTGGTGTTGGCACTCTTCCAGTTGGGTTCGGCACTGGTCATGTACCGGCTCATGCCGCGGGGCCGCGTCCCGTCATGGATCGTGCCCGCCCACGTGTGGTCCGGCCGGTTGGCTGTGTTGTCCAGCGTTCCGGTCGCCGTGCACTGTCTTTATGCGCTCGGGTTCGCCGGATCCGACAGTCGCGTACTTTTTCACTCGTTGTTCGCGTGCTTCTTCTACGGTGCGTTCGTAACAAAGATGGTCCTGCTGACGCGTAAAGGCCTGGCGGGCTGGGTTATTCCGGTCGCCGGCGGTGTCCTGTTCTTTGCCTTGGTCTATGTGTGGTTGACCTCGGCATTGTGGTTCTTTCAGCTCAACGGCCTCATCTTCTAGACCTTCGGCACTAAGGAAATCAGCATGAATGGCATGAAGCTCTGTCTCACCCGGGAGCAGTTCCTCGTCTCGGCGGGTCTCGCCGGTGTCGCCGTCGGCGCTTCGGCGTGCGCCGGATACGGACAGCCGCCCGCTGGCTCGGTAGCGAGCACCACTGCGAACCAGACTGCGAACCAGACCGTTCCGCCTGCCGTCGCGGCGACCCCGATCGCTGCCACGGCGGACATTCCGGTCGGATCGGGAGTGATCGTCGAGGACATCGTCATCACCCAGCCCACCGCGGGTGTGTACCGCGCATTCTCGGCCGTGTGCACCCATGCGGGCTGCAGTCTGGCCGACGTGTCCGACGGAACGATCAACTGCCCCTGTCACGGAAGCAAGTTCAACCTCGACGGCACTGTCGCCAACGGACCCGCCACGCGACCGCTGGAGGGCAAGTCCGTCGCGGTGGATGGTGATGTGATCACAGCAGGCTGACCCGTACGCCTGCTTCGCAGGCGGTGATCGACCCCGGCACTGCTGAGCAGATGCCCAGCAATTCGGAGACGTAGCCGCCGTCCTCCGGTAGCTTGCGCTGCATGCCCTTGGAGCTGGCCGCGTTCTTTCGGACGACTCTGCCACTCGACCTCGGCGGGCTCGAAGCCCTCGATGATGGTCGCTACCACTCCCTTTGGCTGCCCGATCATCTCGTGAGCTTCTGGCCCGACTCGATCTGGACACCCGAGTTCACCGACCTCGCCGAGGTCTCCCCGTCGCCGCACCGCTACCTCGATGCGCTCGCGCTCGCCGGCGCCGTCGCGGCCCGCACGACCCGTACCCGGCTCGCCACCAGCGTCCTCGACACCGTCCGCCGTCACCCGGTGATGCTGGCGCAGTCCGCACTGACCCTCAGCCATCTGTCCGACGGCCGCTTCATCCTGGGGCTCGGTGCCGGCGAACGCGAGAACCTGGCCCCCTACGGCTTCGACCACCGCGCCACGGTGAGCCGATTCGCCGAGGCGCTCCGGTTGATCCGGCTGCTATGGAACGCCGACGGACCGATCGACTTCGCCGGGCAGTTCTTCACGCTGGAGCACGCACGGTTGGACACCGAACTGCACCGCACCGGCCCGCCGCCGGTCTGGATCGGGGCCAACGGTCTCCGCATGCTGCGCCTGGTCGGTGAGCTCGGCGACGGCTGGTGGCCGACGGGCAGCGCCGGGCCCGAGACGTATGCGAGCCAGCTGGCGCACATCCGGGACGCGGCCGAGCAGGCCGGGCGCGACCCGGACGCGATCACGCCGGCGAAGATGGTGGTCTGCCTCATCGGTGAGCCCGACGAACTGGGCGAGATCATGCAACGTCCGCTGGTGAAGTCACTGGTACTGCAGCTGACCGCCGACGCGCTGGCCGCCGCCGGTCACCGGCATCCGATGGGGGAGCACTGGCGCGGCATCCAGGACATCGACCCGCGCGCGCTGACCCGCGACCGACTGCTCCGGCTCTTCGAGCTGGTCGACCCGGCCGCGATCCTGTCCGTCGTCCCGCACGGCACGCCGAAACAGGTCGCCGCGCAGATCGCCGCATTCGGTGAGGCCGGTGCCCGGGTCGTCTCGGTGCTCGACTACAGCGGAATGGCCGGGCAGGTGTACGCCGCCGAGTCGGCGCGCAAAGTTCGCGAGGTCGAGGACGCCCTACTGCAGCTCACAGGAAGCACGCCATGACACTCTTGGACACCGACGTCCTCATCGCCGACGCGCAGGAGTCGACGGGGCTCACCGACTTCGGCGACGACACCCTGCCCGCGCGCGTGGCACTGGTCGTCGACCGGCTCAACAGCGCTGGGCTCGACGACGCCGGCTCACGGGCAGCCGCGCACACGATCAACGGACTGCTGTCGAGTCGTCTGCGCTTCATGGCTGACCGTGCGCGCCTACCGCTTGCGGCGGAGCGCATCTCGGACCCGCTCTTCGCCACCGGAGAGCCGCGCTCGGGCACCACGCTGCTGCATGCACTGCTCGCCGAGGACGAGGACTCGCGGGCCCTGCGGTTCTGGGAGGTCATGTACCCGTCGCCGCCACCCGGCCCGGCCGCCGACGACGATCCGCGCCGCGCGCAGGCCGATGCCGACTGGCGCAAGATCCTCGACCGCATCCCGCCGTGGATCGTCAGCCACCCCTACAACGATCTGCTCGGCGAAGGATTGCCCGAATGTGAACGCACCTGGGCCTTCGACTTCCGCGCGACGAATCCCAGCGCCTGGTGGCGGGTTCCCATGACCATTCAGAACTTCCCACAGGACCCTCACGCGCAGTACGCGCTGCACCGGATGATGCTGCAACACATCCAGTACGCCCGATCGCCGAAACGGTGGGTGCTCAAAGGCTTTCACGGCCGACGCCTGCAAGCGCTGTTCGACACCTATCCCGACGCCCGTATCGTCTGGGTGCACCGCGACCCCGTGCAGGTGCTCGCCTCGCAGGTCGTGGCCTTCGGGCAGATCAACGAAAGCCTTGCCGGGACGCTGGACTGGGCGCAGTACGCAAAAGCCACGATCGAGGGGTCGCGAGCCAACTTCCATGCCTACCTCACCGACCCGCTCGTGGACGACCCGCGCATCCACCACGTCCGCTACCGCGATTTCGTCGCCGACCCGGTCGCCACGATCGGTGGCTTCTACGACTTCGCCGGAGTGCCCTTCACGGCCAACACCGAGAAGACGATGTGCGACTACCTTGTCACCAATCGCAGCGACCGCTACGGCAAGTTCAGCTACTCCACCGACGTGCTGCCGGTTCCCGTGCAACAGCTGCACGACGAATTCGCCACCTATCGCGAGCGGTTCGGCATCGACATCGAGACGAGGCGCTGATGGCCTTCGGTGACACCGACGACGACCAGGCGCTGCGCGCAGCCTGGCACCAATTCTGCGACCGGCTCAGGGACGCAGGAGATCTCGCGTTCAAGGACACCTCCCCGGCAAACGCCCTGCAGCGGGCCGACGCCTTCCGCTACCTGACGCAGAACCTCGGCCAGGCCTACGATCTCGCCTTGGAGACCAAGAACACCCGTTATCCGCAGATTCACCCGTTCTGCGGGCCGACCCGCAAGCTCGGCGGCGACAACGCCGACTTCGTCTATCTGCAGGCGTGGATCGACGGCACGTCGACGTACCGGATCGCGGGGGACCGGGGCACTGCGCGGTTCCTCAACTTCACCGTCCAAGGGCCGCGTCCCGAGAAGGACGTGTACTACGGCGCCGATCACCCGAACCTGCACGAGCCGTTCGGCGACACGCCCGAGGTGAACATCACCGGCGACGACCTGGTGACCGAGCCCGACGGCAGTTTCGAACTCTACGTCGGTGGCCCCCGGCGAGAACAGAATTGGCTACCGACCACCCCGGGATCGCGAAAACTGTTCATGCGGCAGGGTTTCGACTCCTGGGCGGAGCGCTCGGCGCAATTCAGCATCGAGCGCATCGAGATGGACGAGCCGCGTCCGGTGCCGACGCCGCAGGATCTGATCGCGTCGATGCAGTGGGCCGGCGACTTCCTCGCCGGGGTGATGACGGACTGGCCCGACCGCGAACTGCAGATCGGCTCGTTGTTCGGCGAGCCCGAGCCGAATGTGTTTCCCGGAGCCCGGTTCGCCGGCACGGCGGAGCAACGCGATGCGCGCCGCGGCCGGCTCATCGTCACGATGCCGTGGCGTCTCAGCCCGGACGAAGCGTTGATCTTCGAGTTCCCCGACGACGGGGAGTTCTGGATGCTGACCAACATGGGCGCGTTCTGGAACAGCATGGACTACCTGTACCGGCCGGTGAGCCACACACCGAGCAGATCGGCGGTCGACCCCGACGGCCGCGTGCGAATGGTGATGGCGCACAACGACCCCGGCGTGCACAACTGGATCGACACCCAGCGTTTCAGCGAGGGGTATCTCACGATGCGCGTCATCGGGAGCCGGCAGCTGCCCGAGGTCAGCACCAGGGTCGTCCCCGTGGCCGAACTGGATACCGTGCTGCCGGCCGACACCCGACGTGTCACGTCCGAGGAGCGGGCCGCGCAGCTGCACGAACGCTTCGACGCCATCCGAGGCAGGTACAGGATCTGACATGGACCCGAAACTCCAGACGCTGGCCGCATCGGCCTTCGACAATGTCTACCACGTGGGTCACCTTGTCCCCGATCTGGTCTCGGCCATGCAGTCACTCGCCGGAGCCATGCAGATCACGTGGGCGCCGCCGTTCGAAATGCGCAGCGGCTTCACCCGCCCGGACGGATCCAGCGACGACCAGCCGGTCCGCCTCGCGTTCTCCACATCCGGCCCGCCGTACCTGGAGCTCATCGAAGTCGTCCCCGCCGTCGACTCGATCTTCGCCGAACCGACGCTCGGCGGTATGCACCACATCGGCTACTACGCGCAGCGCTGGCGCGACGACGCCGCGCGGCTGCAGGACGAAGGCTGGGAGTTGGAGCGCACGGGTGCCGGTGTCGCGTTCCTGCGCGACCCGCGCAGCGGGCTGCGCGTGGAAGTGGTGAGCGTCAAGGGCCGCGACTTCCTGAGCCGGGTGCTCAGCGGTGAGATGGCCGAGACTTACCCACTGACCGAGCACCCGTGACCGCGGTCGCGCACACCTCGTACGGAGCACTGCGCGGCGACTCGACCGCAGACGTCGTCGTGTTTCGCGGTGTGCCGTACGCGGCGCCACCGACCGGAGAGAGGCGTTGGTGCCCACCGCAACCCGTGCCGAGCTGGACGGGCGTGCGGGAGGCGACCGCGTTCGGGCCGATCTCTCCGCAGGACATCTCACCGCAGCGGCTCGCCAAGCGGGGTCTCACGATGAGCGAGGACTGCCTGACGCTCAACATCTGGACGCCCGCGGCCGACGACAGCCGCCGACCCGTGCTGGTCTTCCTGCACGGCGGCGGACAGGCACAGGGGCACGGATCGGCTCCACTCCTCGACGGTGCGCGACTCGCCCGCCGAGGCGACATCGTGGTGGTGACGCTGAACTTCCGGCTCGGGGTGCTGGGGTCGCTGTACGCGCCGGACTGGCACGGGGTCGGTTCCACCAACCTGGCACTGCGCGACCAGAGGCACGCGCTGCAGTGGGTGCGCGAGCAGATCGGCGCTTTCG
Source organism: Mycolicibacterium vaccae NBRC 14118 = CIP 105934 (assembly GCF_001552715.1). Classification (GTDB taxonomy): domain Bacteria; phylum Actinomycetota; class Actinomycetes; order Mycobacteriales; family Mycobacteriaceae; genus Mycobacterium; species Mycobacterium vaccae. The sequence goes on from NZ_BCRS01000128.1 coordinate 16,119, forward strand.
GCGGCGATCCGGGTTCGGTCACGGTGGCGGGTCAGTCCTCCGGTGCGATCGCGATATCGGCGATGCTCGCGGGCGGGTGCGATCTCTTCGACCGCGCGATCCTGCAGAGCGGTGGCCTGGAGCGCGTGCGTTCGACGGCGGCTGCCGCGGCGGTGGCCGAACAACTCGGTGCCCTGAGAGGCGGCAACGAGCCCGCCGTCGAGGAAATCCTTGCCGCACAGTGCGGCATCGACAGCGGATTCGTGCCGCCGCAGGGCCCGTTTCATCCCTGCATCGACGGTGACGTGATCGCCGAGCACCCGTTGGTGGCCGCGCGCACGCGCGACATGCCGCCGATTCCGATCCTCGCCGGGACGACGCGCGACGAATGGCGGATCTTCGACGCCGTGCTCGACGACAGCGTCTTCACCGAGCAGTACGTGCGGGACAGGGCACACGCACTCGCGGGGGACGGTCACGACGCCGCCGCGGTGATGGCGACGTACCGCTCCTACCACCGCACGCTTCGCGACGCCGCCAGCGCGATGGTCACCGATTACCACTTCACCGCGCCGACCGAGCAGTTCGTCCGGGCACACGCCGAGCGCGGCAACGCGGTGTTTCGCTATGAGCTGCAATGGCTCTCTCCGCGTGCCGGATTCGGGGCCTGTCATGATTCGTGTCTGGCTCTGGTATTCGGCAACCTGGACGCTGCACCTGCGCTTGCTGGTAACGATGAAGCTGCGCGCCACATGTCGGATGCCGTTCAGCAGCTGTGGCTGGAGTTCGTTCGTGGGGGAGAGCCCTGGGAACGCTACGACGGTACCGGTGGTCCCACCATGCTGCTCGGCCCCGAGGCCGGCGTCGCGCGCGGCCACCGCGCAGACCAACTTGCTATTTGGGAGAACTGCTATCCCGCCTACGGATAGCGGTCTGTGAGGTCCGCAGGTCGGCCCGAGTTCGTCGGCTGGCAACACGACCGCTTTCGCGATACCGATACCTCCGGCGAGATCGGCATAGTGCTGTACGGATCCATACCTAGAGCTCTTGGGCCCCGGTCGACATGACGTCCGCGTTCGCCGCACTCGACCGCGTCCTTGAGCGGGTCTGCACCGCGCACCGGAGGCCGCCCGGCACGGGTAGCCGGTAGGTGCCGCCGAGGAAGCGCTCCGGTCGTTCTACGATCTGAGTCCGAAAGGATGATGCCGTGACTACCGACCCCACAGGCCAGCTGTCGCCCGACGACGCCGCGACGACCGGAGTCCGATTCGTCCTGACCTTGTCGTGCCCGGATCGCGCCGGAATCGTGCAAGCCGTCGCCAACGCGCTGGTCGAGGCCGACTGCTCGATCACCGACAGCCAGCAGTTCAGCGACGCGCCGTCGCGACGGTTCTTCATGCGGGTGGCCTTCGTGCGCGAGTGCGGCCCGATCGCCCGGGACTCGCTGGAATCCGTCATCTCCAGGCACGTCGACGGTTTCGGCATGTCGTGGCAGCTCTACGACGCCGCGGACCGGCACCGCATCGTGGTGATGGTCTCAAAGCAGGGACATTGCTTGTCGGACTTGCTGTTCCGGGTGCATTCCGGGTTGTTGCCGGTCGACATCGTGGCCGTGGTCTCCAACCACCCCGACTTCGAGGAGCTGACCCGCTGGTACGGCATCCCGTTCCACCACGTTCCGGTCACCAGGGAGACCAAGCCTCACGCGGAGAACGAGCTGCGGGAGATCATCGCCCGGTACTCCGCGGACACCGTCGTGTTGGCCCGGTACATGCAGGTGCTGTCGAACGAGCTGTGCCGCGAGCTGGAGGGCCGGGCCATCAACATCCACCACAGCCTGCTGCCGAGTTTCAAGGGTGCCCGGCCCTACTACCAGGCCTACGATCGCGGCGTGAAGGTCATCGGAGCCACAGCCCACTATGTGACCGCCGATCTCGACGAGGGTCCCATCATCGAGCAGGACTTCGTCCGGGTGGACCACACCCGTGACCCGGGGGAACTCGCCGCCATGGGCCGCGACAACGAGGCGCTGGCGCTGGCGCGCGCGGTGAAGTGGCATGCGGAGCGGCGGGTGCTGCTGTTCGGTAACCGGACCATCGTCTTCACCTAGCCACGGGTGACCGCGACGCAGCGCGCAGACGTGCGGCGCCGCCGCGCATACGGATGGCGGTGTGCGACTCCGCGGCGGTCAGGCCGCCCGGTTGTCGGGTGGTGCGGGTCCGCCGGGTTCGCCGGGGTTGTCGGTGGGTTGCGGGGTGTCCGGTTCGGCGTCGTGGACTTCGTTTGCGCCGGCGGGCTCGGCGGGTTCGGGTTCCGGGTCCTCGGGTGGTCGCAGGAGTCGTTCGGGTT
>NZ_BCRS01000129.1 GCF_001552715.1 Mycolicibacterium vaccae NBRC 14118 = CIP 105934
CCCTCGGGGCGGTCGGGGTGGTCGGGGTGGTCGCGTTTCCATTGGGCGATCAGCCCGTCCTGATGCGACTGCAGCGCCGCGTCGAAGATCGCCGCTTCGGGAGCCGGCAGCCGGATCTGCCAGCAGGTGAACTCCCCCTCCACCCGCTTGGAAATCGAGGGCTGCCGCACCGACTCAGCCACCGGTTCAGCATCATCATCCAGTTCAGCGTCGGAATCAGGTTCGGGCAAAGATTCGGGTTTGGGTTCCTGCTTGATCGCGGTGCGCAACTGCGTGACCGTGGAATGCGAAGCCAACTCCGCGTAATGGGCATCCGAACCCGTGCCCGCGCCCTCGGCGATCGCCCCGACCTGATCCAACGACAACCGGCCCTCACGCAAATCCCGGACACACCGCGGGAACTCTGCCATCCGGCGCGCCACCGCCACGATCGTCTCGGCATTGCGCATCGAGGTGCCCAACCTCCAGGCGATCAGCCCCTCCATCGACTTCACCCCGGTAAACCCCCACAACCGAGCCCCATCGATCTCCGCAGCGATCTCCGCGATCCGCCCGTCAATGGCATTACGCTGACCCGCCAACTCCGCCAACTCGGCGAAAAACCCGTCAAGGCGCTCCGACTGCCCCACCACAACATCGGCGGTGTCAGCGGCAACCCGAGAGGACATAACCCCATCCTCACACCACCCACCGACAAAAACCGGCACCCGAAAACGGCTCACTGCAGCCTGTTTTCGCCGGCAAACCGGGAAGACGGCGCCGCCATTCGGTACCGCGGTTAATCTCATGGCATGACTCGTGCCCTCCGGCGGTGGCCGGCGCTCCCTCTGATTGCCGCGTGCGCGCTCACGGGTGGCGTCCTGTCGGCCACACCCGCGGCCGCGGCGCCATACGGCAGCAACGGCGTCTTCGGAGTCACCACCCAGCCTCGTGACGGTTGGGCGACCACCTTCATCCCGCCCGGGCGTTACCGGGTGGACCAGTCCCCCAGCATGCAGCCCTATCAGAGCCCGCCCGGCCGATGGTTCCGGTGCAGCAATTTCCCTTGCACGCCAACATCTCCGGAGAACATCATCGGCACCGGCGCGGCGCTGCGGGACGCGCCGACCTTCGTCGACATCGCTCCGAGTGACGTCGCCGTCGCACTGCACAACGTCACGCTGACGTCGGCCTGACCGTCACAGCGGCGACGCGCCGCGCAGATGCTCGAAGATCAGTGAGGTCTGGGTACCTGCGACGTCGGCGTCGGCGTTGAGGTTCTCGACGACGAACTTGCGCAGGTCGTCGGTGTCCCGGGCGGCCACGTGCAGGATGAAATCGTCGGCGCCCGCGAGGAAGTACACATCCATCACCTGCGGCTTGCTCCGGATCTGCTGGATGAAGTTGCGGATCTTGCCGCGTGCGTTGAACTGCAGATTGACCGAGATCATCGCCTGAAGGGTCAACCCGATCGCCGCAGGGTCGATGTCGGCGTAGAACCCCCGGATCACCCCCATCTCCTGTAGGCGGCGCACCCTGCCGTGGCAGGTCGACGGCGCGATGCCGACCAACTCGGCCAGCGCGCTGTTGGGCATGCGGGCATCGGCGTGCAGAGCCGTCAGGATCCGGCGGTCGATGTCGTCGACCTCGGCCCGAACATCCTTCGGCGCCGCCGTCGTCGGCCTGGCCGCTACCGATGATCCTTCTGCCACAGTCGTCTCTCCAGAATCTTTGACAGGAATATTGCCTGCATTCCGCGCTTTCTTCACACTTTACCTACCAACCCCACAACAAGGAGCGATCATGCGCGTCGGCGTCCCGACCGAGATCAAGAACAACGAGTACCGCGTCGCGATCACCCCGTCGGGCGTCGCCGAGCTGGTCCAGCGCGGCCACGACGTGCTCGTCCAGTCCGGCGCCGGCGACGGCTCGTCGATCTCGGACGCCGACTTCAAACGTGCCGGCGCACAGCTGATCGCAAGCGCCGATCAGGTGTGGGCAGAGGCCGACCTCCTGCTCAAGGTCAAGGAACCGATCGAGTCGGAGTACCCGCGCATGCGCGAGGGCCAGACCCTGTTCACCTACCTGCATCTGGCTGCGTCCAAGCCGTGCACCGACGCACTGATGGCCTCGCGCACCACCTCCATCGCCTATGAGACCGTGCAGAGCGCGGACGGCGCCCTGCCACTACTGGCGCCGATGAGCGAGGTCGCCGGTCGGCTGGCCGCCCAGGTCGGCGCCTACCACCTCATGCGCAGCCACGGCGGCCGCGGTGTGCTGATGGGCGGCGTGCCCGGTGTCGCGCCGGCCGAGGTCGTGGTCATCGGCGGCGGGGTGGCCGGCTACAACGCGGCCCGGATCGCCAAGGGCATGGGTGCCCACGTCAACGTGTTCGACGTCAACATCAACACGCTGCGCAAGATCGACAACGAGTTCAACGGCAGCATCGAGACCCGGTACTCGTCCTCCCTCGACCTCGAGGACGCGGTCAAGGGTGCCGATCTCGTCATCGGCGCGGTCCTGGTCCCGGGCGCCAAGGCGCCCAAGCTGGTCACCAATTCCACTGTCGCAGCGATGAAGTCGGGTGCGGTGCTGGTGGACATCGCGATCGACCAGGGGGGCTGCTTCGAGGACTCGCGCCCCACCACGCACGACGACCCGACGTTCGCCGTGCACGACACGGTGTTCTACTGCGTGGCCAACATGCCCGGCGCGGTGCCGCGCTCCTCGACGTACGCACTCACCAACGCCACGCTGCCGTACGTGCTCGAACTCGCCGACAACGGCTGGCGCGACGCATGCCGTGCCGACGCGGCGCTGGCGAAGGGACTCTCCACCCACGAGGGCGCTCTACTGTCCAAGCAGGTGGCAGCCGACCTGGACCTGCCCTACACCGACCCGGCCGCACTGCTCGACTGAGCGGCCCTCAGTCGAGCAGATCGCCGTCGACGTAGAACCACCGGCCGGCGCGGGTCGCGAACCGCGACCTCTCGTGCAACGCGCCGGCCCGGTGGTGGGCGCGGAACTCCACCTCCCCGGTCTCGTCGCCGGGTCCGCCGCCCACCACGTCGAGGATCTCCAACCGCGTCCAGGTCACCGCGACGTCGTCGGCGACCTCGGCGGGGCGGGTCCGCGGATGCCAGGTGCGCCATACGTATTCGGACGCACCCACCACGTAAGCGCTGTAGCGCGATCTCATCAGCTGCTCGGCGCTGTCGGCCTGCCGTTCGCCCACATGCAACGGCAGACAGCAACGTCCGTACGGATCACCGGTGCCACACGGGCATGGATCATCGGCTCGCATGACAACAGTCTGCCGACTTGACACGTGTCAACGTACAATCGGGGGCATGCTGGTGCTCACCGAACTCCTGGCCGATGTTCCGACCACCACCGCCGACGCGCTGGAGCTGTTCGACTCGCTGCCGGCCGTGGAGCTCGAATTCATGTTCGGCACCTGGCACGGCGCCGAAGTGCCGACCGGCCACCCCCTCGACGGGCTCCTGACCGCCAGCGGCTGGTGGGGCAAGCACTTCACCGACAGCGAGACCGTCCACCCGCTGCTCTTTCCCACCGCCGACGGAAAAGCTCTGTGGCCGCTGAACCCGGCACCGGCGTTCGCCGGACTCGGCGTGGCCACCAAACTGCCCGCGCTCAAGCGGCGCGGTTTCGCCGGTGCCGTCCCCCTGCTCAGGCCGGCCCTCAAGGCGGGCGGGCCCAAAGCGCGGCTGCGTACCACCCGCTACCGCGGAGTCGATACCGCGACGATGATCTACGACCAGGTGCCGGTCAACGACGTCTTCCGGTCGATCGACGAGAGAACGGTGCTCGGCGCGATGGACCTGCGCGGCATCAGGAAGCCGTATTTCTTCGTGCTGCAGCGCGACAACTCGCTGCGGCTAACCTAATTCGGCGAGCACCAGCGTCGCCAGCTCACCGATGAGCGGACGCAGGCTGGGCGCGTCCGGGTCACCCGAGGCCGACTTGGTCATCAGTGACAACAGCACCTGCTGACCGGCCGGACCGTAGACCACGCCGATGTCGTTGGTGGTGCCGTAGTCCCCGCTGCCCGTCTTGTCGGCGCTGGTGTACCCGGCCGGTAGTCCGGCCCGCATGCTGGAGGTCTGATTGGCCCGCATCCAGTCCAGGAGTTGTTGGCGCACAGCCGGTTCGAGCACATTACCGGTGAGGATGTCGCGGAACCCGATCCCCAGCGCGCGCGGGGTGCTGGTGTCCCGCGGATCCCCCGGCACGGCGGAGTTCAGCTCCACCTCCCAGCGGTCCAGCCGTGTGCGGTCGTCTCCGATGCTGCGCGCGAACGCGGTGATCGCGGGCGGACCGCCCAGCACGCCGAGCAGCCCGTTGGCCGCGGCGTTGTCGCTCTGCTGCAGCGCCGCCTGGCACAACTCGGCCAGCGTCATCGACGTCCCCACCCGCGGCTCGGTCACCGGCGAGTGCGGCCGGATGTCGTCGGGCTCGATCGGGACGGTGTCCTGCAGGGACAGCTCCCCTGTCTGGGTGCGCTGCAGCACCGCCGCAGCGATGTAGGTCTTGATCGTCGAGCACACCGCGAAGGTCTCGTCCGCGCGGAACGCGAGAGTGTCCTGCGTGACGAGATCGACGGCGTAGACGCCGATCTCCGCGTCGTGCCGTTGGGCCAGCGTATGCAGGCGCTCATCGGGCGGGGGCAGCGGTCCGGCAGGCTCGGCGAGAACAGTTTTCGGTGAACAGGCGACCAGGGCAGCCAGCGACACCCCACCGAACAACACGTGCCGTCGGTTGAATTCCGTCATCGCAAGCCAGGTTACGGTCAACCCGCGATTGTGTGCAACGGCCGTGGCAGAGCGCGTTTCGACCGCACCGGGCCCAGCACCGCGGCCCCGAACGGCCGGGTCAGCAGCTCCCGCGCCACGGCGTTGACGTCTTCGAGGGTGACCTCCTCGATATGGGCCAGCGTGTCCGCGATCGTCCGGTGCTCGCCGTAGTTCAGCTCGCTGCGGCCGATCCGGTTCATCCTCGACGCCGAATCCTCCAGCCCCAGAACGAGGCCGCCGCGCAGCGAGCCCTTCGCGATGCGGCACTCCTCGGCGGTGATCCCGTCGCGGGCCACCTCGGCGAGCACGTCGGTGGTCACCTTGACCACCTCGGCGAACCGCTCCGGCAGACATCCGGCGTACACCGACAGCGCACCGCTCTCGGCGAACGTGTCGACTGTCGAGTACACCGAGTAGGCCAGCCCGCGCGTCTCCCGGATCTGCTGGAACAGACGGGAACTCAGCCCCCCGCCGAGCGCGGTGTTGAGCACCGACAGCGCCCAGCGGTGCTCCCAGTGCCGTCCCGGGGTCCGCACCCCGAGCGAGAGGTGCGTCTGCTCGGCATCCCGACGCACCAGTTCCAGCGTGGGCTTGCCGTTGACCCGGCCCGCACCCTTACGCGGTGGGACCGGCGACCGGCCGCGCACCAGCCGGGGACCGAAGTGCTCCCGGACCAGCTTCACGACCTGAGCGTGCTCGACATTGCCCGCGACCGCGACGACCATCCGGTCCGGCGTGTAGCGGCGCAGATGGAACGAGTGCAACTGGGCACGCGTCATCGCCGAGATCGACTCCACGCTGCCGATGACGGGCCGGCCGACCGGATGGTCGCCGAACATCGCCGACAGGAAGACGTCGCCCAGCGTGTCCTCGGGATCGTCGTCGCGCATGGCGATCTCTTCGAGCACGACGGCCCGCTCGATCTCGACGTCCTCGGCCTGGCACCGGCCGCGAAGCACCACGTCGGCGACGAGGTCCACGGCCAGCGCCAGATCCGAGTCCAGCACGTGTGCGTAGTAGCAGGTGTGCTCGCGGGTGGTGAACGCGTTCAGTTCACCGCCGACGGCGTCGACCGACTGCGCGATCTGCACCGCGGAGCGGGTCGGCGTCGCCTTGAACAACAGGTGTTCGAGGAAGTGCGCCGCCCCGGCCACGCTGCGGCCCTCGTCACGAGACCCGACGTTGACCCACACCCCGACGGATGCGGAGTGCACCGACGGGATGTGCTCGGTGACCACGCGCAGGCCACCGGGCAACAGGGTGCGGCGCACCGCCTTCGACTCAGCTGCTGGTCGACGCTGCATCAACCGGTGCGTCAGCAGATGCGTCCGCGGTCTCCGAATCCTCGGCGACCAGGACCAGCGAGATCTTGCCGCGGTTGTCGATGTCGGCGATCTCCACGCGGAGCTTGTCACCGACCTTGGCGACATCCTCGACCTTGTTGATCCGCTTGCCGCGGCCCAGCTTCGAGATGTGCACCAGGCCGTCGCGACCCGGCAGCAGCGACACGAAGGCTCCGAAGTCCGTGGTCTTGACCACGGTGCCGAGGAACCGCTCGCCGACCTTGGGCAGCTGCGGGTTGGCGATCGCGTTGATCTTGTCGATCGCCGCCTGTGCCGCCTCGCCGTTGGACGCGCCGACGAACACGGTGCCGTCGTCCTCGATGGAGATCGACGCGCCGGTCTCCTCGGTGATCGAGTTGATCATCTTGCCCTTGGGCCCGATGACCTCACCGATCTTGTCGATCGGAACCTTGATCGTGGTGATACGCGGCGCGTACGGGCTCATCTCGTCGGGCGCGTCGATCGCCTCGGCCATCACCTCGAGAATCGTGATGCGGGCGTCCTTGGCCTGACTGAGAGCACCTGCTAGAACCTGGGAGGGAATCCCGTCCAGCTTGGTGTCCAGCTGCAGGGCGGTAACGAAGTCCTTCGTGCCTGCGCACTTGAAGTCCATGTCGCCGAACGCATCCTCGGCGCCGAGGATGTCGGTCAGCGTGACGAAGCGACGCTCCGTCTTGCCGTCCACCTCGACGTCGTCGGACACCAGGCCCATCGCGATACCGGCGACCGGAGCCTTCAGCGGCACACCGGCGTTCAGCAGCGACAGGGTCGAGGCACACACCGAACCCATCGAGGTCGAGCCGTTGGAGCTCAACGCCTCCGACACCTGACGGATCGCGTACGGGAACTCCTCGATGCTCGGCAGCACCGGCATCAGGGCGCGCTCGGCGAGCGCGCCGTGGCCGATCTCGCGGCGCTTGGGCGAGCCGACGCGACCGGTCTCACCGGTCGAGTACGGCGGGAAGTTGTAGTGGTGCATGTAGCGCTTGGACGTCTCCGGTCCCAGCGAGTCGATCTGCTGGGCCATCTTGACCATGTCGAGAGTGGTGATGCCCATGATCTGGGTCTCGCCACGCTCGAACAGCGCGCTGCCGTGGGCCCGCGGGACGACCGCGACTTCGGCCGAGAGCGCGCGGATGTCGGTGACACCGCGGCCGTCGATCCGGAAGTGGTCGGTCAGGATCCGCTGGCGGACGAGCTTCTTGGTCAGCGCGCGGTACGCGGCGCCGATCTCCTTCTCGCGGCCGGCGTAGGTCTCACCGAGACGCTCGAGCACCTCGACCTTGATCTCATCGGTACGGGCATCGCGCTCGGCCTTGCCCGGGATCGCGAGCGCCTTCGACAGCTCCTCGGAGGCCACCGAGGACACCGCGTAGAAGACGTCGTCCTGGTAGTCCGGGAACAGCGGGTAGTCGGCGACGGGCTTGGCAGCCTTGTCGGCCAGCGCCTGCTGCGCATCGCACAACACGGCGATGAACGGCTTGGCGGCCTCGAGGCCCTCGGCTACCACGGTTTCGGTGGGCGCACTCGCGCCGGCTGCGACGAGATCGATGACGTTGTCGGTGGCCTCGGCCTCGACCATCATGATCGCCACGTCATCGCCGGCCTTGCGGCCCGCGACGACCATGTCGAAGACAGCGTTCTCCAGCTGCTCGACGGTCGGGAACGCAACCCACTGACCTGCCTTGTTCTCAGGAGTGGAGATGAGGGCGACGCGCACGCCGCCGACGGGACCGGAGAACGGCAATCCCGAGATCTGGGTGGACGCCGACGCGGCGTTGATCGCCAGCACGTCGTACAGATCCTTGGGGTCCAGGCTCAGGATCGTCACCACGACCTGGATCTCGTTGCGCAGACCGCTGACGAACGTCGGGCGCAGCGGCCGGTCGATCAGGCGGCAGGTCAGGATCGCGTCCGTGGACGGACGGCCCTCGCGACGGAAGAACGAACCGGGGATCCGGCCCGCGGCGTACATCCGCTCCTCCACGTCGATGGTCAACGGGAAGAAGTCGAAATGGTCCTTGGGGCTCTTGCTGGCGGTGGTGGCGCTCAGCAGCATGGTCTCGTCGTCGAGGTAGGCGACGACGGCGCCGGCGGCCTGCTGGGCCAGCCGGCCGGTCTCGAAACGGATGGTGCGGGTGCCGAAGCTCCCGTTGTCGATGGTGGCGGTCGATTCGAACACGCCTTCTTCGATTTCAACTACAGACATGGACGTCCGTATGACCTCTCTGATTCACATCAGCGGTTTCGCGTGAGCACGCGCGGTGTGTGCGGACAACTCCGGAGACCCGGGAAGCCGCGCCCGGATGCGTCGACGGCCGTCGATCGAAGCGGCCGGAGTTCTCGCTCCGGCAGCCACTACCGAAGACCGCGCGATCGGGCGGTTCGTGTCATGTCACGCGGGAGCGGTGCTCGCGGAACTGCGAGGACCGCACCCAGCTGTTCGTGCCGTGCGGCATCCGAACGCACCTATGCTACATCGCGACATACCGGAAACCCCTAATCCACCGCGCGCGGCCGCGCCGCAAACACCCGTGGCCGTGACCGCACGGGGCGGTCACGGCCACGGGGCTCGCAACGTGTGAGGATCCGGCGGTCAGGCCGGACGCGTCAGCGGCGCAGGCCGAGACGCTCGATCAGCGACCGGTAGCGCTGCACGTCGACCTGGGCGATGTACTTGAGCAGCCGGCGGCGACGGCCGACGAGCAGCAGCAGACCGCGACGCGAGTGGTGGTCATGCTTGTGCTGCTTGAGGTGCTCGGTGAGATCGACGATCCGCTTGGTCAGCATGGCGACCTGAGCCTCCGGGGAACCGGTGTCGGTGTCATGCAGGCCGTACTGGCCCAGGATTTCCTTCTTCTGTTCGGTAGTGAGCGCCACGAAACAACTCCATCAATTCGGTCCGCGAACATAAAGGGCCCGGATCAGATTCCGCACCCCGAAAAAGCACGGCCACCGCGAACTGCAGCACGTGCCGGGTCGGCAGGAAGTCTAGCAGCGCCCACACGCAGCCTGGTAATCGCCGAAAGCCCAGCTAGCGGGCAGAAAGAATGGTCCGGGCGCGTTCGGTGTCGGCGGTCATGGCGGTGACCAGGTCGGCCACCGAGTCGAACTTCTCCTGTCCGCGCAGGCGGGCGACGAAGTCGACGGCGACGTGCTGGCCGTACAGATCGGCGGTGGTGTCGAGCACGAACGCCTCGACGGTGCGGGTGCGTCCCGAGAACGTCGGGTTCGTGCCGACCGAGACCGCTGCCTGGTAGCGCTCACCCGGTGTCACGGTGCCGACGACCGGGCCGTGCCCGAGCACCGTGAACCACGCCGCGTAGACGCCGTCGGCCGGGATCGCCGAGTACATCGGGGGCGCGACGTTGGCGGTCGGGAACCCGAGCACCCGCCCGCGACCGTCGCCGCGCACGACCACTCCCTCGACCCGGTGCGGCCGGCCGAGGGCCTCGGCCGCAGCGACCATGTCGCCGGCGTCGACGCAGGACCGGATGTAGGTCGACGAGAACGTCACCGACTCGTGCCGGGCAGGTTCGGCGGTCTCGGAGACCAGGGTCAGCGAGTCCACCGCGAAGCCGAAGCGCTCCCCCGCCTTGCGCAGCAGCTCCACGTTGCCCGCGGCCTTCTTGCCGAAGGTGAAGTTCTCCCCGACGACCACCTCGACGACGTGCAGGTGTTCGACGAGCAGCTCGTGGATGTACCGCTCGGGCGTGAGCTTCATGAAGTCGGCGGTGAACGGCATCACCAGGAAAACGTCGACGCCCAGCTCCTCGACGAGCTCGGCACGCCGGGTCAGCGTGGTGAGCTGCGCCGGGTGGCTGCCCGGGAACACGACCTCCATCGGGTGCGGGTCGAAGGTCATCAGCACCACCGGGACACCCCGGGATCGGCCCGCCTTCACCGCACGGCTGATCAACTCCTGATGCCCGCGATGGACACCGTCGAATACTCCGATGGTGACGACACATCGGCCCCAGTCTGTGGGGATTTCGTCCTGCCCCCGCCAGCGCTGCACGCCGCTAGCCTACGGTCTGCCCACGCCGTCGGCCCAGCAGCACCACCGGATCAGGTGATGATTGCCTAAACTTCATCCTCGTGAGTCCTGACGGAAGCCGCGAGAACCCCGCCGATTTGTCGACGGTCGCCCAGGACTACCTGAAAGTCATCTGGACCGCCCAGGAGTGGTCGCACGAGAAGGTCAGCACCAAACTGCTCGCCGACCGGATCGGGGTGTCGGCCAGCACCGCGTCGGAATCCATCCGCAAACTCGCCGACCAGGGTCTGGTCGACCACGAGAAGTACGGCGCGGTCACCCTGACCGACGCCGGACGCCGCGCCGCGCTCGCCATGGTGCGCAGGCACCGGCTGATGGAGACGTTCCTGGTCAACGAGCTCGGCTACGGCTGGGACGAGGTGCACGACGAGGCCGAGGTGCTCGAGCACGCCGTCTCCGACCGCATGCTCGACCGGATCGACGCCAAGCTCGGGTATCCGACCCGGGATCCGCACGGTGACCCGATCCCGGCCGCCGACGGCAAGGTCCCGACTCCGCCGGCCCGTCAGCTGTCGGACTGCCAGGACGGCGACGCGGGCACGGTCGCGCGCATCTCCGACGCCGATCCGGAGATGCTGCGGTATTTCGACACCGTCGGGATCAGCCTCGACTCCCGGCTGCGCGTGGTGGCCCGCCGGGACTTCGCCGGGATGATCTCGGTGGCCATAGAGCACCCGACCGACCCCGGCGCGATCGAAGCCGGCACCGAAACCACCGTCGATCTGGGAAGCCCGGCCGCACAAGCGATCTGGGTCATAGCATAGGAGTCAGATGGCCAAGCTCGAGATGTCGCGTTCCCTGCCCATGTCGGCCGAGAAGGCCTGGGCGCACGCGTCGGACCTGTCCACGCTGGGCGATTGGATGACCATGCACCAGGGGTGGCGCTCCGAGCTGCCTGAGGAGCTCACCCCCGGCGCCACGGTGGTCGGGGTGGCCGGCGCCAAGGGCATGCGCAACCGGGTGACGTGGACGGTGCGCGAGTTCGACCCGCCGTCGGCGCTGGCGATCAGCGGCGAGGGCGTCGGCGGGACGCGCTACAAGCTGGCGATGAAGGTCGTCCCCGACGGGGACGGCTGCACGTTCACCGTGCGGATGGACCTGGGCGGCGCCCCGCTGTTCGGTCCGATCGGCTCCGCGGCGGTGCGCGCGGTCAAGGGCGACATCGACAAGTCGATCAAGGAGTTCCAGCGGCTCTACGCGTGATCACCGTCGGGGTCTGAGCACACGCTCGGCCTGACTACAGCGTCGCCGGCCTGATCACCACGACGGACTTCGTGCGCGCACCGGCGTCCTGCAGCAGCGCCATCACCCGGCCGTCCGGGGCGGTCGCGGCGTAGACGCCCTCGATGCCGGCCGGCGCCAGCGCGCGGCCGTGGCCGGCGTCGACGACCTCCGCGTCGGACAGGTCGCGGCGCGGAAACGCCTGCAGACAGGCCTCGTCCAGTGACCAGCTGAGCTCGGCGTGCTCGGCCAGCTGCTCCAGCGTGCGCGCCTGGTCCAGCCCGAACCCGCCCACCCGGGTGCGGCGCAACGCGGTCAGGTGACCGCCCACCCCGAGCGCAGCGCCGACGTCGCGGGCCAGCGCCCGGATGTAAGTCCCGCTCGAACAGTCCACGGCCACATCCACGTCGACCAGATCCCCGGCCCGCCGCACCTCGAGCACGTCGAACCGGTCGATGCGCACCGGGCGGGCGGCCAGTTCCACGGCCTGTCCCTCCCGGACCATCTGGTAGGCCCGCTTGCCGTCGACCTTGATCGCGGAGACCGCCGACGGCACCTGGCTGATCTGGCCGCGCAGCGGCGCAATGGCCGCCTCGATCTGTTCGTCGGTGACCGATGCCGCTGGAACCGACTGCAACAGTTCACCTTCGGCGTCCTCGGTGGACGTCGTCTGGCCCAGCCGGATGGTGGCGGTGTACGACTTGTCCGTCGCGGTGAGCAGTCCGAGGATCTTGGTGGCGCGTTCGATGCCGACGATCAGCACCCCGGTGGCCATCGGGTCCAGCGTGCCGGCGTGGCCGACCTTGCGGGTGCCGAACAGTGTGCGGCACCGGCCCACGATGTCGTGGCTGGTCATCCCACCCGGCTTGTCGACGACGACCAGTCCCGGATCAGGACTGCTCTTCGGGTTCGCGGCGGGACTCACAGCACGATCGCGGTCAGCGCGATGCCCTCGCGGACGGCCCACCGGCCGGCCAGCGAGGCCAGCGGGGGTCCTGACTCCGCGGCCGGGTCGATCAGGATCTCGGACGTGAACGTTCCGGCCTGACCGGTGGCGTCGACCTCGAACGTGATGTGGGCGTCCTCGAATCCCAACCACCGGTGGGTCAGCGGGAACCACGCCTTGTAGGTCGCCTCCTTGGCGCAGAACAACACCCGGTCCCAGTGCACCCCGGCGGGCAGCGCCGAGAGCTCGTGCCGTTCGGCGGGCAGGCTGATCGCGTCGAGCACACCGTCGGGCAGCACGCCGTGCGGTTCGGCGTCGATACCCAGCGAACGCACCTGGGTCCGTCGGCCCACCGCGGCGCCGCGGAACCCCTCACAGTGGGTCAGGCTGCCGACGACGCCGTCGGGCCAGCACGGCTCACCCTTGGGCCCCTTGAGGATCGGTACCGGTTCCATCCCGAGGTCGACCAGCGCCTGCCGCGCGCAGTAGCGCACGGTGATGAACTCGTTGCGCCGCTTGGCCACCGATTTCGCGATCAGCGGCTCCTCCTCCGGCAGCGGAGCCAATTCCCGTGGGTCGGAGTACATCTCGGCCGCGGCCAGCGCGTCGACCTCGCCGGGCAGCACGCCGGCGAGCAGTTTGGCTGCGATCACGCCCGGTCCCTGATCCGCTGCTGCACCTTGGCGGCGTTCTCGCGCATCTCCTGGGTGATCTGGAAGTGCCCGCCGAACTCGTTGAGGTAGCCGGGCGCGTACTTGGGGTCCGGCAGGATCTGGCGCAGCCAGCGGTAGGGCCTGCGACGGCGCCACTCGCGCGGATAGCCGACCGACACCTCCTCGAACCGCACGCCGTCGTACCAGGTGGTGCGCGGGATGTGCAGGTGCCCGTACACCGAGCAGACCGCGTTGTAGCGGGTGTGCCAGTCGGCGGTCGCGGTGGTGCCGCACCACAGCGAGAACTCGGGGTAGAACATCGCATCGCAGGGTTCGCGCACCATCGGGAAGTGGTTGACCTGGACTGTCGGCGTCATCCAGTCGAGGTCTTCGAGCCGCTTGCGGGTCTGGTTGACCCGGTCGCGGCACCACGCGTCGCGGGTCGAATACGGTTCGGCCGACAGCAGGTACTCGTCGGTGCCCACGATGTTGCGCTCCTTGGCGATGGCCAGGCCCTCGGCCTTGGTGCCCGCGCCCTGAGGCAGGAACGAATAGTCGTAGAGCAGGAACATCGGCACGATCGTGGCCGGGCCGCCCTCCTCGGTCCACACCGGGTACGGGTGCTCGGGGGTCACGATGCCCATCTCGTCGCACATGTTGACCAGGTAGTCGTACCGGGCCTTGCCGAAGATCTGCATCGGATCGCGGTTGGTGGTCCACAGCTCGTGGTTGCCGGGCACCCAGATCACCTTGGCGAACCGTTTCCGCAGAAGGTCCAGCGCCCACCGAATCTCGTCGGTGCGTTCGGCGACATCCCCGGCCACGATCAGCCAGTCGTCCGGCGAGGCCGGATACAACGACTCGGTGACCGGCTTGTTGCCGGTGTGCCCGGTATGGAGGTCACTGACCGCCCACAAAGTCGGGCGCCGTTCGTCAGTGGTCACGACGACCAAGCGTACTGGGGCGTACCGCGGGATCGCCCACCGGCAACTAGAACATGTTCTAAGTTCCCGGCGTGTGCCCGGCGTGCGCCCGCTACACTCCCGGCAGAACGACGACGATGCCGGCGGCGGCCCGTTCCCACGGCGGCCACGAAACCCAGGGGGTGTCATGGTCGCCAAGCTGCGACTGTTCTCGGCGCTGTGCGCGCTGGTCGCAGCGGTGATGGTGGTCTGGCAGACCACCCCGGCCGTGACCGCGGGACCGGACCGGGTCGACCTGCGGTCGACGTTCGTGCCGCTGCCGAACGCGACCACCACGATCAAATGGCCGGTGCTCGAGCTCACCGACCCCGACCCGTTCAATCCGTGCGAGGAAATCCCGCTCGACGCCGTCAGCCGCCTCGGGCTCGCGTTCAGTCCGCCGGCTCACGAGGACGGCCTGCGCTGCAAGTACGACGCCGGGAACTACCAGATGGCCGTCGAAACGATCGTGTGGCGCACCTACGAGGAGACCCTGCCTGCCGACGCGGTCGAGCTCGACATCAACGGACACCGCGCGGCGCAGTTCTGGATCATGAAGCCCACGGACTGGAACAACCGCTGGTGGATCACCTGCATGGTGGCGTTCAAGACCAGCTACGGGGTGATCCAGCAGTCGCTGTTCTACTCGCCGGTGTACTCCGAACCGGACCCGGATTGCATGCAGACCAACCTGCAGCGTGCGCACGAACTGAGCCCGTACTACGTCTTCTGACCGTCGGCCCGTCAGTAGGGTCGGTTAGATGAGCTCGCAACTTTCCCGGTTGGCCCGGCACGCCGCCGGCCGTGCGCTGGGTCTGCCGCCGCCGGTCTGCGACTTCACCGTCCGGCGGGCGGTGCCGGTGCCGATGCGTGACGGCGTCGAACTGGTCGCCGACCATTACGCACCGCGCACCGACACACCGGCGGGCACGCTGCTGATCCGCGGGCCCTACGGCCGCGGCTTCCCGTTCGCGGCCCTGTTCGGCTCGGTGTACGCGGCACGCGGCTACCACGTCGTCTTCCAGAGCGTGCGCGGCACCTACGGCTCGGGCGGGCAGTTCGATCCGTTCGTCAACGAGGTCGACGACGGCGCCGACACCGCCGCCTGGCTGCGCGACCAGCCGTGGTTCACCGGCACGTTCGCCACCATCGGGTTGTCCTACCTGGGCTTCACACAGTGGGCGCTGCTCTCCGACCCCCCACCGGAGCTCGCCGCCGCGGTGATCACCGTCGGGCCCGACGACGTCAGCGGACCCCGTTGGGGCACGGGCTCGTTCGGACTCAACGACTTCCTCGGCTGGAGCGATCTGGTGGGCCACCAGGAGGACCCGAACCGGCTGCGCGCCCTGGTCCGGCAGGCCCGCGCCCAGCGGCGGGTCACCGCGGCATCGCTGGAGCTGCCGCTCGGCACCGCCAGCCGCAGACTGCTCGGCGACAGCGCGCCGTGGTTCGAGTCGTGGCTGGACCACCCCGACCGCGACGACCCGTTCTGGTCCCGGGTGCGGCTGCGCAACGCGCCGGCTCGCGCGGAGGTGCCGGTGCTGCTGCTCACGGGCTGGCAGGACCTGTTCGTCGAGCAGACCGTCGAGCACTACCGGATGCTGAGCGGCCGCGGCGTGCCCACCGGCCTGACCGTCGGACCGTGGACCCATGGCCAGATCATGACCAAGGGCGCCCCGACCGTGCTGCGGGAAAGCCTGGACTGGCTGGCCACTCACCTCGGTGGCGCGACGCCGCAACGCCGCTCGCCGGTGCGGATCCACCTGGCCGGGCGGGACTGGCAGGAACTGCCCGACTGGCCGCCGGCGATGCCGAAGCTGCTGCTGCACCCCGTCCCCGGCGGCGGGCTCGCCGCGGTGGCGCCCGAGGACGGCCATTCGGCCACCTTCGTCTACAACCCCGCCGACCCGACCCCGACCGTGGGCGGCCGGCTCCTCTCCCCCATCGGTGGCTACCGCGACGACACCGAGCTCGCCCGCCGCGCCGACGTGCTGACGTTCACCGGCACCGCGTTGGCCGCGGACCTCTACACGGTCGGCGTGCCGGTGCTGGAGATGGAGCATTCGTGCGCCAACCCGCACAACGACGTGTTCGTGCGGATCAGCCAGGTCGACGCAGACGGCCGCTCACGCAACGTCAGTGACGGTTACCTGGCGGCGGCGCCGGATTCGGGCACCGTGCGCGTCGAGCTGGATCCCGTCGCGTGGACGTTCCCAGCCGGTTCACGGATCCGCCTCCTGATCGCCGGCGGGTCCCATCCCCGCTTCCTGCGCAACCTGGGAACCGGCGAATCTGCATCCACCGCAACGACTTTCGCGACCGCGCGACATACCGTGCATCTGGGTGCGGGCACCCGGCTGACGTTGCCCGCGGGTCCAGAGCCGCCGTCAGCCGACTGAGTCCCGCACCCGCCGCACGACCTGCTCCAGTTCGGCGTCGGTGTGCACGGGCTCGCCCCAGGCCGGGGTGACCGGCAGCGACACCCAGCTCGAACAGCCGCGGTAGTCCGGAGTGCGGGTCAGGTGCACAGGCTCGGCCAGCGGCACCGCCGACACCACCAGAGCGGTCAGCCGGTGCTTGGGGCGGAAGTCCACACGGTCGGACTGCACCGACTCCGTGGTCCAGATATGCAGCGGTGCAATGGCTTCCAGATTCTCTGGACGTTCCACCGCGATCGCTGCGACCACGTTCGCGCCGGCCCGCACCACGACGGCGTCCTCGGTGCTGTCGGCGGCGGCGGGCTCCAGCAGGTCGCGGTGTTCGGGGCGGACGCGCTCGGCGTGGCTGTGCGCGACGGTCGGGAAGAGCAGGAACCGCGAGGCGGCTACTTCGGGAGCGACCTCGAAGCGTTTCTCGTGAATGCCGCCTTTGCGCAGCAGCACGGTCTGCCTGCCGTCGAGCAGCGCGTGGATCGCCGCGCTCCACTCCTTGAGCGCGGGTTGGGTCAGGGTGGTCGTCATCAGAGGTTCAGCCGGGCGCGCACTTCGGGCCGGCGCAGCGGCGGAACCGTTTTCGGCGGCTGTCGGCGCGGTTGCAGGCCGGCCAGCAGCCGCCGGGTGGATTCGGTGACTTCGGCGACGGCGGTTTCGAACGCGTCGACGTTGGTCCCCGATGGCCGGGTGATGCCGCTGACCTTGCGGACGTACTGGCGGGCGGCGGCCTCGATCTCGTCGGCCGTGGCGGCCGGCTCCAGACCCCTCAGCTCGGTGATGTTTCGGCACATGGGATCCACGATAGGCGCGCAAGCTGCAGCCGATACGGTGAGCCGATGAGCACCGAGAATTCCACCGAGGACGTCCTGTTGATCGACACCCGGGACCGGGTCCGGACCCTGACCCTGAACCGGCCCCGATCGCGCAACGCGCTGTCGTCTGCGCTGCGCACCGCCCTGTTCGGCGCCTTGCGGGAGGCGCAGGCCGACGACGGCGTCGACGTGGTGATCCTGACCGGCGCCGACCCGGTGTTCTGCGCGGGCCTGGACCTCAAGGAGCTCGGCGACACCACCGACCTGCCCGACATCTCGCCGAAGTGGCCGCCGATGACCAAGCCGGTGATCGGTGCGATCAACGGCGCCGCGGTGACCGGGGGGCTGGAGATCGCGCTGTACTGCGACATCCTGATCGCCTCCGACCAGGCCAGCTTCGCCGACACCCACGCGCGCGTCGGGCTGCTTCCGACGTGGGGGCTGTCGGTGCGGCTGCCGCAGAAGGTCGGCGTCGGGATGGCGCGCCGGATGAGCATGACCGGCGACTACCTGTCGGCCGAGGAAGCACTGCGCTGCGGGCTGGTCACCCAGGTCGTGCCGCATGCGGAACTGGTGGACACCGCGCGGAGGATCGCGGCCTCGATCGTGGGCAACAACCAGAAGTCGGTGCGCGCGCTGCTGGCGTCCTATCACCGCATCGACGACTCGCAGAACAGCGCGGCGCTGTGGCTGGAAGCCGACGCGGCCCGGGAGTGGATGAAGAGCACCAGCGGGGACGACATCGCGGAAAGCCGGAAGGGTG
The DNA here is from genome assembly GCF_001552715.1 of Mycolicibacterium vaccae NBRC 14118 = CIP 105934. GTDB lineage: Bacteria > Actinomycetota > Actinomycetes > Mycobacteriales > Mycobacteriaceae > Mycobacterium > Mycobacterium vaccae. The sequence continues at coordinate 17,983 of NZ_BCRS01000129.1, forward strand.
TGATGGACCGCGG
>NZ_BCRS01000130.1 GCF_001552715.1 Mycolicibacterium vaccae NBRC 14118 = CIP 105934
CCCCGCCGATGCCGCACTGCCCCGGCAGGGTCAGCCAGGTCAGTGCCGCCATCGCCAGCGTCGCGTCGACGGCGTTGCCGCCCTCGGCGAGCACCCGCGCTCCGGCCAGGCTCGCGGCCGGGTGGCTGCTGCTGACCATCCCGCCCGCCGACAGCGCGGGCGGGCGCGGCGCGGCCATCACGCCTCCCGGCGGGCGCGGCGACTGGGTCCGACCGGGACCTCCCCCGGTTCCACGCCGACGAAGATCTCCCCGTCGCGCTCCTCGCACGGAAAGGTCTTGATGGGCTCGGTGGCGGGCGGGCTGATGGGCTCGCCGGTCGCCAGGTCGAAGGCGCTGCCGTGGCACGAGCAACCGATGCCGTCGTCGCGCAGTTTGCCCGACGACAGCAGACAGTCCAGGTGCGTGCAGTAGTTCGACGTCGCGTAGGCCTTGCCGCGAAGCCGCGCCACCGCGAACTCGTGCTCGCCGGCGTAGAACCGCCGGACGATGCCCTCGGGCACCTGCCCGGATCTGGCCACTCGAACGAATTCCATTGTCACACTCCGTTTCTTCAGCAGCCGGGGTCGAGGTAGACGGTCTTCTCGGCCAGGTAGAACTCCATCATCGAAGCCCCGGCCTGCTCCTTGAACGTCGCGGTGGAGGAGGCCTTGTAGCCGCCGAACGGTGCGTTCATCGCCATTCCGGTGGTGGGCTGGTTGATCTTGACCAGGCCGGTCCGGGACCGGCGCGCGAACTGCTGGGCGGTGGCCAGGTCTCTGGTGACGATCGCGGCCGACAGGCCGAACTCGGTGGCGTTGGCCAACTCGATCGCCTCGGTGAGCGAGCCGGCCCGCTGGAACGCCAGCAGCGGCCCGAACACCTCCTCGGTGACGATGCGCATCGCCGGCGCGGTGTCGGTGAACACCGCGGGCCGGACGAAGAACCCGCCCGGGTGCCCGGGCACGTCGACCGGGGTGCCACCGCAGCGCAGCGTGGCACCCTCCTCCAGACCGGCGGCGACGTACCGGAGGAACTTGTCGAGCTGCGCGTCGGCGGCCAGCGCGCCGAGGTCCACACCCGGCATGGCTCCGGGGCCGACCCGCAGCGCCTCGGTGCGGGCCACCACCCGCTCGACGAGGGCGTCGTGGGTGGCGTCGGTGGCGATCACCCGGCTGGTGCCGGTGCACGCCTGCCCGGACAGGCCGAACGCACCCTTGACGATGAGCCCGGCCGCCCGGTCCAGGTCGGCGTCGTCGGCGACCACGACGGGGTTCTTACCGCCCATTTCCAGCTGCACCCGGCGGTGCGGCCCGACGGTGGCGTGGATGGACCGGCCGACGGCGGTGGAGCCGGTGAAGGTGACCGCCGCGATGCGTTCGTCGGCCGCCACCGCGGCACCCGCGGTCCCGTCCCCCTGGACCAGCGCGAGCGCCCCGGGCGGCAGGCCGCCGGCGAGCAACGCCTCGACCAGGCGCTGCCCCATCAGCGGGGTCAGCTCCGACGGTTTGAACAGCACCGGATCCCCCACGGCCAGCGCCGGACCCAGCTTGCGCGACGGGATGTTGAGCGGGAAGTTCCACGGCGTGATCGCCCCGACGATGCCGATCGGTTCGCGCACCGTGTACACCAGCGTGTCACCGGCGGCGGGCAGCGTCCGCCCCGCCGCGCGGGTCGCCTCCCCGGCGTAGAACCGCAGGTTCGACGGGGTGCGACCGACCTCCATGGTCGCCTCGGCAACGGTCTTGCCCTCCTCGCGCACCAACTCGGCGATCAGCTCGGCACTGCGCGCCTCCAGATGGGCGGCGGCGGATTCCAGGATCGCCGCGCGCCGCTCGGGTGTGGTCGCGGCCCACTCGGGTGCGGCCTTCTCCAGTGCGTCGACCGCGTTGCCGACGTCCTCGGCGCCGGAGGCGGGGAACGTGCCGATCACGTCGGTGGGATCGGCCGGGTTGGCCCGGGTGAAGGTCCGCCCGGACTGGGCGGGCACCCAGGCGCCGCCGATGAAGTTCAGCCCGTCGATCATGCGCCCACCTCTGCGTCGTCGGTGTAGATCAGGTCCCACAGATCGGTGTCCTCGTCGCTCAGCGCGGGCACCGGGACCTGGCGGCCCAGCAGCTCGCGGGCGGCGGTCACGTCCTCACCGCGGTCGATCGCGAACGCGCCGCAGACCGCCCCGTCCTGCAGGTAGAACGCGGCGAACGTCGAATCGCCTGTGTCGCCGCGCAGCACCGGTGTCCCGGTGGCGGTGCCGACGAACTGGATGTTGCGGTCGTACTGGTCGGACCAGAACCACATCGGATCGTCGTTGGGCGCCTCGCGGCCCAGCATCGTGTGCGCCACCGCGACACCCTGGCGGCTGGCATTGTCGAAATGCTCGAGGCGCACATGTCTGCCCGCACGGGGCGAATACCGTCGCGCCACATCCCCGGCGGCGAAGACGCCCGGCACCGCGCTGCGCCCGAACGCGTCGACGACGACGCCGTCGTCGACCGTCAGTCCCGACGCTTCCGCGACCGCGGTGTTCGGGGTGATGCCGACCCCGATCAGCACGGCGTCGGCTTCCAGAGGTGTGGGGGCGCCGGCGAGCTGGATCAGCACGTCGTCGCCGGTGGTGACGATCCCGGTCAGGGCCACGCCGGCGCGGATGTCGACGCCGTGGTCGCGGTGCAACCCGCAGACCGCCTCCCCCATCTGCGCACCGACCACCCGGGCCAGCGGTACCGGGACCGCCTCGAGCACGGTGACCTCGACGCCCGCGGAGGCGGCGGTGGCCGCGATCTCCAGCCCGATGAAGCCGGCCCCGATGATCGCCAGCCGACGTCCGGCGGAAAGCACCGGCGCCAACCGTCTGGCGTCGTCGAGGGTGCGCAGGTAGTGCACCAGGTCCGGCCGCGGGCCCTCGACCGGCAGCCGGCGGGGACTGCCGCCGGTGGCGATCAGCACCCCGTCGGCCTGCAGAGCCGCACCATCGGCGAATTCGACTCTGCGCGTGGATGAGTCGACGCGGACGACGGTGGTGTCGGTGACGATCTCCACGTCGTTGTCGCGCACCCACGCCGGCGGCAGGATCCACAGCGAGTCCTCGGTGTCGGCGCCGGAGAGGAACTCCTTGGACAGCGGCGGGCGCTGGTAGGGCGGGTGCGGTTCGTCCCCGACCAGCACGATGCGGCCGTCGAATCCGAGCCTGCGCAGGTTGCGCGCGGCCACCGCCGCGGTCTGTCCCGCGCCGACGGTGACGAACGTGTCCCTGGTCATGCCCGCGCCTGCTCTCCTGTATCGGCCGAGATCTCGTTCTTCGGAACGGTTTTGACGTAGACGGTGCCGTCGTCGCCGACCCGCACCGGGTAGGTGGGCTGGCAGCGGTCCTGGTCCGCCTCGTAGCCGGTCTCCAGGTCGAACTGCCACTGGTGACCCGGGCAGATCACCTTGCCGTGCAGCAGCGTGCCCTTGGCCAGCGAACGTTCCTGGTGCACGCACACATCGGCGAACGCGTACACCGCGCCGTCGGACTGGAACAGGGCGATGGCCAGGCCGTCGACCTCGACGCGCAACTTACGGCGCCGGCCCAGCTCTTTGGCCGAGGCCACCGCGGTCCACTCAGCGCTGCTCATGCTTTCCTTCGGGGCTCAGACGGTCGCGTGCTCGAGTTCGGGCGCGACGTAGGTGTCGTAGAGCCCCTTGGTGTAGGCGAAGCGCATCTCGGCGCCCCACCGCACCATCTGCAGGCAGCGCTGCTGCAGCTGCGGTGTGTCGGCGTGGTCGAGCACGATCTGATAGCCGCGCTCCCCGTGCACCACATCAGAGGTGATGTGCAGCTCGAAGAACTCGATCTCGTCCTCGGTGAACTTGTACACCTCGCGCAGGGGCACGATCTGCTTGGTGTAGATGCTCGGCACCTGGGATTCCAGGCCCACCACCAGGGCCGCGGTGGCCACCACGAAGTGCTCGCGCTGCGAGACCGCGTAGCACCACGACTGCAGGCCGCGGGTGATCGCGTTCATGTTGTCGGGATCCTCGATGCGCTCCTTGGTGGTGCCGCACGCTTCACCGAACTTGATCAGCAGATCGGTGTGGCGGATGTCGGCCAGCTCCTCCTCGTACATGTTCTGCAGCGTGAAATCCTTTGCGCCGGTGAACTGGTCGGGGGTGTTGGCGTAGATGTTGGCCAGGTAGTCGGCGAACGGGCCGACGTAGTGGTAGTGGTTCTCGGCCCAGCGGGCGAAGTGATGCCGCTCGAGGCGGCCCTCGGCCCACGCCTTCGAGAACGAGGCGTTCTTGGCCTCGCGGCCCTTGATGGCGTTCTCCAGCTCAGCGCGAAACTCGTCGCGGTCCAGCAGTTCGGTCATGGGTTCGGTCCTTCCGGTCGATCACACGGGGGCGGTAGATGGCAGTCGTGGCGAATTGCGCGCTGCAGCAACGACGTTAGTCAGCACAGCGCCGCGGTGACCATGGACAACATCACCGGCTCGGGCCGGTCGACGGGTCATGGTGCACATCGCGGTCAGCGGCCGGCGACCGCAGCGGTGAGCGCGTCGAACTCGGCCAGGATCGCGGCGCCGACGGCTTTGTCCTGTGCGCCGTTGCCGCCGCTGATCCCGACCCCGCCGACGATCTGCCCGTCGAAGACCAGCGGGAAGCCACCGACGAAGATCGCGAACTTGCCCGGCAGCATGTGGCTGATCCCGAACGCCTCGTTGCCGGGCAGCGCGGGGCCGTCGGGCGCCTCGTTGAACAGGTGGGTGGCGCGCTCGTGCCCGGCCGCGGTGAACGCCTTGGCGATCGAGATGTCCACCCCGGTCAGTCGTGCGCCCGGAAGTCGATGCAGGGCAAGGACATTGCCACCGTCATCGCAGATGCACAGGGTCTGTTTGACGCCGATCTCGTCGGCCTTGGCCCGGCCCGCAGCCAGCAGCGGGAGCGCGTCGTCGAGGGTGATCCGATAGATCTGATGCATGGCGGGAGTGGCTCCTGTGGTTCGGGACGGCGACGTCGGGGCGCCACCGCCGTGATCGGTCGGCCTGCACAGATGTCTACCGCGGCAGCCGCGGCGAAGCTCTGGTCAACATGTCTTCGATCCACCCGACATCGGGGTCAAACTGCACATAGTCTGGTGGCGGTGTGGATGCGATCGTGCACCCATGCCGCGGTTCGGAGCAGGTGGGTGATGGCGCCAGAGCGACACGACGACGATCGGATGACGGTAGCCGGGCTGCTCGACGAATCCCTGATGGCGGACGCGCACGTGGTGGTCGGCGCCGACCGCCTCGACCGCGAACTGCACTGGGTGCTTCCACTTTCGGAGGTCATGTCCCGGCACGACGCGCTCGACGGGGTCGCGGTGTACACCCGCCCGGAGGCGCTGCTGGGCAACAGCGGCACGCTGTCCGCGCTGGCTGCTCGCGGCGCCACCACGCTGCTGGTCGACGGCGCCGTGCCCGCCGACTTCCCCGACACCCGGCTGCCCGCCGACATGGTGGTGGTGGAGATGGCGTTCCCGGTCGGCTTCGCCGCGCTGAACCGGCTGCTGGCCGAACGCGCGCTGAGCCAGGAAGTGCACGCCATGCGCTATGCCACGCATGTGCACGCCTCGCTGGCCGGCCTGTTCCACCGCGGCGCAGGATTGCAACTGCTGGTGCGCGAGGTGTCCAACCTGGCCAGGAACCCCGCGATGGCGCTGGACGCGCGGGGCAACGTGGTGGCGCACAACGGGTTCAACGCCGAGACCGCCGCCGGCCTGGCCGAGTCGGTGCTGCCGCTGCTCACCTCCGATCTTCCTGCCGCAGCGCGTCTTTCGGCCCACCACGACACGAGGGTGGAACGCTTCGAAGCCCCCAACGGCGGTGTGTGGACGGTGATCTCCACCGCGATCCGGCTGGGGAAGGCCTTCGAGGGCTGGGTGCTGGTGGTGGTGCCGTCCGCCGAACCGGGCAACCATGATCTGGCCCGACACATCGTGGTCACCGAACAGGCCACCGCCATCATCGGTTCGGAGATGCTCAGGCAGCACAGCGTCGACGAGGCCGAGGAGCGGGCCCGCGGCGATTTCGTGCAGGCCCTGGTGCACGGCCACTTCTCCAGCGAGCACGACATGCGCGCCCGCGCCGACTACCACGAGATCGACATCGACTCGCAGTTCGGCGTGTTCGTCGCACCCGGTGCCGTGCCCCGCGGGGTGGACAACCCGACCGCCAGCATGGTCCGGCTGGCGCGGTATGCGGCCAACGTGGCGCCCGATCCGGCGGTGCGTTCCTACGTCACGGTCCTGGGCGACGTGCTGGTGGTGGTGCGCTCGCTGCGCGGCTTCGACGACGCCGCGATGGGCAAGGAGATGACGCACTACGCCGAGGCGATGGCCGCCGAACTGGAGAGCCGGCGCGGCGCCGCCGTGGCGGTCGCCTACAGCCGGCCGGCGCGGGGCGCCCAGGAGGTGGCGGGCAGCTACCGCGAGGCCCGCATCGCCCTCGGCATCGCCCGGCGGCTCAGTCTCACCGGCGCGGTCTCCTACCAGGATCTGCGCAGCTTCACCGTGCTCGCCGACGTCGCCGACACCGAACAGAGCCGGGCGCTGGTCACCGACATCCTGGGCCCGCTGCGCCCGGCGCCCGAACTGCTGGACTTCCTGACCGGCTACCTCGCGCACGGAGGCAACGTCAACGCCACCGCGCGCGCCCTCAACGTGCACCGCAACACGATGCTGACCAAGCTCGACCGGGTGTCACGGGCGATCGGGCTCGACATCCGGGTGCCCGACAACCAGTTCACCGTCTGGCTGGCGATCCGGCTGGACATGCTGACCGAGATCCACGCCGCGGTGGACCGGGAAGCGCGATTCCGCTGACCGCCGCGGACCGCTACCGCGCCGGCGCCGGGTCGGGACCGACGAACGACCCGAACAGCCCGAGCAGCGCCACACCCGCCACCACCAGGAACGCCAGCACGAAGCCTGCCGGGCCGCTGTCGACGCCCAGCGCGATCGCCACCCACGCCGCGCCCATCGCCGAACCGCTGAACCGGACGAGGTTGTACAACCCCAGCCCGGTGCCCTGGGCGCCCGCGGGCGACCGGGTGGCACCGGTGGCCGCCGGCGTCTGGACGAATGCGATGCCGATACCGACGATCACCAGGATCGCGACCAGACCGGCCAGCCCGTGGGTGCGCTCGGCGATCCGGGCGGCCGCCGCGGCGGCCAGGCCGAGCTGGCCCGCGATCAGCAGAAGCAGTCCCGTGCGCAACAGCAGGCGCGGGCCGATCCGGTCGAGATACCTGCCGACCAGCGGGCCCAGCACCGTCATCGCCGCCGGAACGGCCAGCAGCACCACGCCCGCCACCGACCCGGACTGTCCGTGCCCGACCAGGTAGAGCGGCACCGCCAGCAGGGTGGCGCCGAGCCCGAACATGAACGCGAAGGCGCCCAGCGTGCTCCGGGCGAACCGGGATTCGGCGACCAGGCGCACATCGACGAACGGGTCCGGGGTGCGCAGGCAGTGCCACACGAAGAACACCAGAACCACGACGGCCGACACGATCGTGGCGAAGACCCCCGGCGACGCTCCGGACCGCGGCACCAGCCCCACCCCGAGAATGAGCAGTCCGGAACCGACGGTGAGCGCGGTGGCGCCCACCGCGTCGAAGCTCATCCGGGTGCCCGGGTAACGCGGGATGTGCAGAAGCGTCCCGATCAGGCCCGCCAGCGCGACCGGCACCAGCGGCACGAAGACCCACCGCCAGCCCCACGCGTCGGCGACGAACCCACCCATCGTGGGCCCGATCGCCTGCCCGATGCCGTTCACCGACGCCCACAGGCCGACGGCGCCGCCCCGCCGGTCCCCGGCGAACAACCACGTCAACAGCCCCATCACCGCCGGCCCGAGGGCCGACGCCGCCATGCCGCCGAGGCAGCGCCACATGATGAGCAGTTCCAGCGTGGGCGCGGTGGCGGCGCCCACCGCGCACACCATGGTGCCGACCATCGACGCGCAGTAGACGCGGCGACGGCCGAACCGGTCCCCGATCCAGCCGACGACCGGCATGGTCGCGGTGAAGGTGAGCAGGAAGCCGACCACGATGAACACGCCGCTGTGCAGCGGGGCGTCGAAGTCCGCCATGATCGCCGGCATCGGCACGTTCACCACGTTGTTGCTGATCGTGCCGACGAGCGTGCCGGACAGCAAGGCGGCCAGCGCCAACGGTGTGCCGTCCTCGGGCGCTGCCGGGCCGTCGGGGCCTGCCGGACTGCGGCTGTGGGTGTCGGTCATCTCGGCGGTGTCATCACGATCTGTAGCGGCCTACGGAAGGCGGTGCACACCGCCCCAGCCACTTTCTCACCCGGGGACTGCGAAAGTGACCGTCCCCCTGGGTCAATGTGCACAGTCCGGGGTCGTCTCCGCGGCCAACCCGCACATCAGCCGAAGTCCAGGCAGATGTTTTACGTGGCCGAAACGGCCGGACATGTGGCCGACAAGCGCGGAGCACATTGCACAGGAGGACGGTCACAGCAATGTGCACTCTGTGCGTTGACCCACGCCCGTAACGCGCAGAGCATTCCCCCATCAGACTGCACAGCCCATGGGCAGTTGTGAGCGAAAGAGCGTCGATGGAATATCATCTGAGCGCGGCACATTGGATTTATCTGGCCGGCATCATCGTCATTCTCGTCACGATGGCGCTGCGCAAGAACATCGTCGTCCCCGCGGTCGTCGCCACCTTGCTGACGGCATGGGTGTTCTCCGGCAGCGTCATCACCGGGCTGTCGTCGATCTTCAACGCCAGCCTGGTCGCCGCCGACGAACTGTTCAACATCTTCCTGATCATCGCGCTGGTCACCGCGATGCTCGGCGCACTGCGGGAGATGGGCGCGGACCGCCTGATGGTAACCCCGTTCCGGCGTGTGATGCGCGCCGGCACAAGCAGTTTCGTGATGCTCGCGATCATCACCTATGTGATCTCGCTCTTCTTCTGGCCCACCCCGGCGGTGCCACTGGTCGGCGCGGTGCTCATCCCGGTCGCGATCCGTGCGGGCCTGAGTCCGCTGTCAGTGGGTATGGTCATCGCGATCGCCGGGCAGGGCATGGCGCTGTCGTCGGACTACATCATCAAGGTGGCTCCCGGTATCTCGGCGACCGCCGCCGGCGTCGACACCGACAGCGTGGCTGACAAGGCGCTGGTGCTGTCGCTGATCGTGGGCTTCACCGCACTGGTCATCACCTACTTCACCCAGCGCAGGACGTGGCGCAAGCCTTCGCCCGAACTGCTCGTCGAGTGGGAGAACAAGGCCGACAAGTTCGCCGCCGGCGAGGACGACCAGCCCGACGCGCGCGGTGACGGCGCCACCACCGCCGGCACCGGCCCCGGCGCCGACGGCGTCTCCCCTCCGCTCGGCGGCACCGGCACGGCGGCGGTCGCCGCACCGACGGCCACCATCGTCCGCGACCAGTCCACCGTCGACCCCGGCGACCCCGCCGATCCGCCGAAGAGCCTGTCCGCCAAGGCGTTCGCTGTGCTCGTTCCCACCGCCTATCTGGTGTTCATCGTGTACCTGCTGCTGGGCAAGTTCACCACCGTGGTGCCGCCGTTGAAAGGCGGTGACGCCGCGGGCATCGTCGGCGGCATCGCCGCGATGATCCTGTTCGCCGCGTGTCTGACCAACGACCGGCGGGCCTGCCTGGAGACCTCGTCCCAGCACGTCGTCGACGGGCTGGTGTTCGCGTTCAAGGCGATGGGCATCGTGCTGCCGATCGCGGGCTTCTTCTTCATCGGCAACGGCGACTTCTCGGCGCGCATCCTGGGCATGCCCGAAGACGCCACCGGGCCGGCGCTGCTGTTCGATCTCATCAACGCCGCGCTGTCGCACGTCGCGCCGAACGCGTTCGTGGTCGCTTTCACCGTGATGTTCGTCGGCGTCATCGCCGGACTGGAGGGGTCGGGGTTCAGCGGACTGCCGCTGACCGGGTCGCTGTCCGGGGCGTTGGGCAGCGCGGCCGGGATGGATCCCTCGACGCTGGCCGCGATCGGCCAGATGGGCAACATCTGGTCGGGCGGCGGCACGCTGGTGGCGTGGTCCTCGTTGGTCGCGGTGGCCGGTTTCGCCCGGGTCCCGGTACTCACGCTGGCGCGCAAGTGTTTCCTGCCTGTCATGACCGGACTGGTGCTGTCCACCCTGTTCGCCATCATCGCCTTCTGATGGCGGTCGATCCGGCCGGCCGCGCGCAGGCGACCGCGCTGGCTGCCACCGTCGCGCTCACGTTCGTCACCGGCATCGTCGACGCGGTCGGCTTCCTGGCCCTGGACCGCGTGTTCACCGGGAACATGACGGGCAACATCGTGATCCTCGGCATGGGTGTGGCCGGCGCCGACGACCTGCCCGTGCTGGGCCCGGCGATCGCGCTGACGGCGTTCACGGCGGCGGCCTACGCCGCGGGACTGGTGTTGCGGGGCGGGGCCGGCCGACCCGGATGGCAGCACCGGGTGACGGCGCTGCTCACCGTCGGCGCGGCGACGCTCACAGCGCTGACCGTGGTCGCTGCCGTGGTGGGCGGCCGTCCCGGGCCCGGACTGCAGATCGTGATGGCCGCGGCGACCGCGGCGGTGATGGGCTCCCAGGCGATGGCCGCGCGTGCGGTCGCGGTCGCCGACATGACCACCGTCGTGGTCACCTCGACGCTGGCGTCACTGGCCGGGGAGACCTGGACCCGCGGCGGCCGGGGCGCGCTGTTCAACCGGCGCCTGGCCGCGATCGCGGTGATCTTCGCCGGCGCGGTCGTGGGCGCGGTGCTGCTTCGGATCCACCTCGCCGTGCCCTTCGGCCTGGCCGCCGCGCTCACCGCGGGAGTGGCTCTCATCGGGCATCTGCGACTGTCACCGCGCCGCGCGGGCCAAACGGTGCCGGCGACCCCGGTATAGGCCACGGTCTCTGTACGCGATCTCCATACTGTCTCCAAGGAACAGCACCCGATCCCGGCGAACATGGTCAGTGTGACAATCGCACCGATCAACGCGGACAACGACTTCGAGCGTCAGGTGATGCCGCTCACACCGGGGCTGTACCGCCGCGCGTACTCGTTCACCCGCAACGCCGCCGACGCCGAGGACCTGGTCCAGGAGACACTGCTCAAGGCATACCGGGGATTTCACACGCTGGGCCCGGATCCGCACGTGAACGCATGGCTGTTGTGCATCATGCGCAACACCTGGATTGCCCGGCACCGGGCGACCCGGTGCCGGGTGAGCGAGCAACTGGTCGGCGACTTCGGCGACAGCGACGCCGTCACCGCGTCTGCTGAACACGTTGTCCTTCAGGGCATCTCGGATTCCAATCTGGTCGACGCGCTGGCCTCGCTGCCCGAGCCGATGCGACTGGCCATGTACTACACCGCGGTCGAGGGTATGTCCTGCCGTGAGGTCGCCGAGATCATGTCCGTGCCGGTGGGAACGGTGATGTCGAGGCTGCACCGCGGCCGGGACCGGCTGCGCCGCAGTCTCACTCAGCCAGGAACGCGTCCATCTCCGCACCGAACGCCCGCCAGGCCGGCTCGGTCGCGGTGAGCAGGTGGTTGTTGCTCTCCAGCACGACCAGCCGCGATTGCGGGATCAGCGTCGCGAGTTCCTCACCGAAACGCAACGGCACCCGCCGGTCGGCGCGCGAATGCATCACCAGCGTCGGACAGCGGACCTGCCCGGCCAGCTCCCCCACGTCGATGTGGGCGAACTGCTCCAGGAATCGCACCGCGTTCTCCACGGACGTGGTCCGGCGCTGCAGGTCGTCGAATGCCTGCCAGTCCCGGCGCGACCCGTCGGGCAGGAACTGCGCCGCGAACACCTGGCGGAAGGCCGGATCGTCGTGCCCCCAGCCGACCCGTGCCAGATCGAGGTCCAGGGCGGCGGCCCGTCGGTCGTCCTCAGTGACGGCCCGGACCGCCCGCCCTCGCGCATACGCGCCGCAGAGCACCAGTTTGGAGACCCGCTCGGGATACCGGGCGGCATAGGCCACCGCCACCGCCCCGCCTTGGGACACCCCGAGCAGCGGGAAGCGCGTCAACCCCAGCTCGTCGACCACCGCGGCAAGGTCGCCGACCCAGTCGTCGAACGTGAAATCCGGTGCGTTCCAATCGGAAAGACCTGATCCGCGTTCGTCGTACCGGATGAAGCGGTAGCGCTGGGACAGCGCGTGCACCCAGTGCCGCCACACGGGCGACTCGATGTCGTAGCTCAGATGAGTCATCCAGTTCGCCGCGCGCACCAGCGGTGGCCCCGTGCCCGACACCGCGTACGCCAGGCGCAGCCCGTCGCCGGCACGGCAGAACGCCACGCGTTGATCCACGGCGGGCTCCATCTGCCCGCTGTCCTCGGCCGGCTCCCCATGCTCGGCGAGTGTGCCGACGAACCGGTAGCCGCGGCCGCGCACCGTCCGGATGAAATGCTGGGACTCGCCGTCGTCGCCCAGTGCGCGCCGGGCTGCCATGATCCGGCTGGACAGCGCGGCCTCACCCACGAACCGCCCGCCCCACACGGTGTCGAACAGCTCCTGCTTGGTGACACAGCGGTGGTGGTTGGCGACCAGCACCGCGAGCACGTCGAACACCTGCGGTTCGACCGGGATCACCTCGGCGTTGCGGCGCAACTCGTAGCGCTTGGCATCGAGGACGAAGTCCCCGAACGCGTGCACCGGGGCTTTCACTGCGCACCTGCCTGTGGCCACCACCACGTCAGCGCGGCGAGGGCCGTCAGTGCTGCCGCGATGAAGGTGATCACGATGCCGACCAGGAGTCGTTGGCCGGCAATCGGTTTCGTGGGCGGGCGGCCGGTCAGCGGATGAGCGACGGTGGCGACGAGCAGCATCCCGAGCACCGCCAGCAGGAAGCCGGAGAGCGCGGAGATCGCCCCGAGTTGCTGCAACCAGAGCGGACGGGTCCGGCCGGATCCGCCGTCGCTGAGGACGCCGCACAATCCGACGAAACCCATGACGCCGAGTTGGAGCTTCTGCCATTCTCGAGCGGAGTCTTGGACGCCCTGGAAGTGCTGAATGCCTTGAGCGCTTGGAATGCCTTGGAGGCGTGGGTCGTAGTCGTGCACGCCGGTCAGCGTGCGGTCACCGATGAGGTGGTTACCAGGCCACGTTCATCCTGGTACTGCCACTACCCGTCTGGACGTAGCGCAGACGGTCCAGCTTCCCGGCCGACGCCGACCCGGGCTCGGTGAAATAAATGTACATAAACAACGCATCGGTGCCCGTGACGAGTAACTTCTCGCGGTGGAGCTCGATTTCGCCGAGCAGGTCGTGGCGCACCCGGACCGGGCTGCACGCGCGCTGTTGCACGTCCTGGCCGGACCACAGCCGGTCGAAGTGCCTGCACCGGTTTCGCAGCTCGCCGATCAAGGCGTGCGCCGGCGAAGACTCGAGCTCATTGCCGATGTCCGCGCGCAACTGGGCGACGCTGTCGGACACGGCCTGCTCCCAGTCCCGCCAGAACTCCCGTTCCCGCGGATCCAGGAACACCGCCCGGATCCGGTTGTCTCCCGGCTCCATATTCGGGAACAGCGCCTGCGCAGGAGGATTCGACGCCATGACGTCCATGTACCGGTTCAGGATCACCGCGGGCAGGGTCAGATGCTCGAGCAGCCGGGTCGCCCCCTCGGGGATGTCGGTGCGCCGCCCGCCCGCGCTACGCCGCGATACCGGCCGGGCAATATTGCGCAGGTGCGCCGTCTGGTCGGCATCCAGGCGCAGCGCATCGGCGAGCGCGTCGACGACGTTGGGTGACGGCGTCCGCTCCCTGCCCTGCTCCAGCCGGATGTAGTACTCCGTGCTGATGCCGGCCAGATTGGCGACCTCCTCCCGCCGCAGTCCGGGGACCCGGCGGCGCCCGTACTCGGGGAGCCCGACCTCACGTGGGGTCAGTCGGTGGCGATGCCAGCGCAGGAAACTGCCCAGGGCCGTCGACTTCGCTTCGGTGACGTTCACACAGTGGTAAACGACGCGCACCCGCGATATATTGCACGTTGTGTGATTTCTTTGCGTACCGTTGACAGTCTCAGTCCCTGGCGAACGCGCGCGCGAAGTCCCGTTCAAGGTCGACATACGGAGCGCCGGACACGTCCACGTTCACCCGTTTGATCGCGCCGCCGGTGAACGGGAACGGGGCGCGGTACGCCCGCGACACCGGCGACCCGCTGTTGCGCCCGACGCTCAAACCGGCCCCGGCGAGCCCGAAGGTTCCGGGATGGACCCGCATCTCCGCCAGTGAGGCCACCGCGGTGGTGTCCACGAACAGCTCCGCGTCCCCGACCGGGGTGTGACTGCCCTCCGCGGTGCCCGTACGGGTGAACGTGAACCCGAGCGTGTGGGCACCTGGGGCCACCACGTCGGCGGAGGCGACCGTCTGTTCGTACTCGCCCAGGAAGTTGTAGCAGAAGTGGAGTCGGCCGCCCTGCAGGTACATCACGTAACCACCGTGCGCCGCGCCGTGTTTCACCACCACGCCGTCCGCACCGTCGGGTCCCACCACGACCTCGGCCAGCACTGCGAACGAGCGGCCGCGCAGCTCGACCACCGCGCCCATCCCGACGTCGGCGGTGCGCGGGTAGTACACGTAGGCGTCCCGTTCACCGGCCAGGTACGGTCGCCAGCGCGACATGGTCTCCAACAGGTTCAGGTCACCCAGCGGCAGACCGTTGTACTTCTCGGCTTCGCTGAACCACAACGACTTCAGCTCGTCCAGCTTGTCCGGGTGTTCGGCCGCCAGGTCACGGCACTGGCTGCGGTCGGCCTCGATGTGGAAAAGCTCCCAGCGGTCCCGCTCGAAATTCGACCAGCCGGCCGGCGACGCGGCGTGCACGGCGCCGGCGAACCAGCCCCTGTGCCAGATCCCGCGGGTGCCCAGCATCGTGTAGAACTGCGTCTCCTTGCCGGTCGGCGCAGTCGGATTGTCCAGCACCACTTTGAAACTCACCCCGTCCAGGGGCTTCTGCGCGACACCACGCACGGTTGCGGGCGCCGTGATGTCCAGAAGGTCGTACACCGTGGGGGTGATGTCGCAGACGTTGACGTAGTTGTCCCGGATCTCACCGTGGGCGGCGATGCCGGCGGGCCACGAGATGATCGCGGGGTCGGCGATACCCCCTTCGTGCGAGGCATACCGCTTGTACAGCTTGTAGGGGGTGTTGAACGCCATCGCCCAGCCGATCGGGTAATGGTTGTAGGTCTGGGTACCGCCGAGTTCGTCGTACGCCTTCAGCGCCTCCTCGACCGAGTCGAGGTAGCCGTTGAAGAACTTGACCTCGTTGACCGACCCGTTGGGCCCACCCTCACCGCTGGCGCCATTGTCGGAGATCACCACGATGATGGTGTTGTCGAGCTGCCCGGACTCCTCCAGATAGTCCAGAACACGGCCGATCTGGGCGTCGGTGTAGGACAGGAACCCGGCGAAGACCTCCGCCATCCGCGCGAACAGCCGCTTCTCGTCATCGCTGAGCGACTCCCACGGTCGCACCGTGTCCTGCGCCGGCCAGTCTTCGCCGTTCGGCCCCTTGACATCTGAGTACGGGTTCATCGGCGACAGCTCGGTGTCGGCGGGGACGAGACCGAGCCGCTTCTGGTTCTCCAGCACGATGTCGCGATAGCGTTCGTAGCCCATGTCGAAGACGCCCGCGTAGCGGTCGGCCCACTCCTTGGCGACGTGGTGGGGGGCGTGTCCGGCGCCGGGGCACACGTAGGAGAACCACGGCTTGTCCGGCGCAATGACTTTGGAGTCGCGGATGAACTCGATGGTCTTGTCGGCGAGGTCGCGGGACAGGTGGTAGCCCTGCTCGGGCGTAGCCGGCGGCGGCACCGGATGGTTGTCGTAGACAAGGTCGGGATACCACTGGTCGGTCTCCCCGCCCATGAAGCCGTAGAACCTCTCGAAACCGCGCGCCAGCGGCCAGTGCCGTTTCGTCGCGGCGAGATTGGACTCCTCCAGCGGCGTCAGATGCCATTTGCCGACGCAGTAGGTGTTGTAACCGTTCTCGACCAATACCTCCGACAGCAGCGCGGTGTCGAACGGGATGCGGCCGTTACAGTTCGGGAAACCGTCGGTGAACTCCTCGATGGTCGCCATCCCGACGGTGGTCGGATTGCGTCCGGTCAGCAACGAGGCGCGCGTCGGTGAACACAGCGCTGTGGTGTGGAACTGTGAAAGACGCACTCCGCGTTCGGCGATGCGCCGCATCGCGGGCATGTCGACCAGCCCGCCGAAGCAGTCCCAGGTGGCGATTCCGATGTCGTCCCAGACCAGATACAGCACGTTGGGTGCATCCGGTTGAGCGGTCGGGGCCGCGAACGGGCCCCAGTCCGGCTCGGAGTCCCGGATGTCCACCTCGATCTTGCCGTTGAAGTCCGTTGCCACGCCCGGAGGTTACACCGCTGGGCCGCCCGTCAGCCCGGGAACCGCCGACGACCGCTTGCGGGGCCCTTGCCACCACAAGAACACGGCGCGCAGCGGAACCCTGCCGGTTACCGCCAAACGCGCTGTCCCGCAACGGATCATGCGGATGAACCGACCCGCGATCCACGCCCTGCGGCCGACCACCCGGCCAGGTTGAGGGCCCTGACACGACGAAACCCCCGTCGCCGGAGCGGACGGGGGTTTCGACGATGATGCGGTGCTACTTGGCCTTCTCGAGGACCTCGACCAGACGCCAGCGCTTGGTGGCCGACGTCGGACGGGTCTCCATCAGCGACACGCGGTCGCCGACACCGGCGTCCTCGTTCTCGTCGTGGGCCTTGACCTTGGTGGTCGTCCGGATGATCTTGCCGTAGAGCGGGTGGCTCTTACGCGACTCCAGCTCGACCACGATGGTCTTCTGCATCTTGTCCGACACCACGTAGCCGATGGCGGTCTTGCGGCGACCGCGCGGCTTCTCGGTGGGCGGGGTGTATTTCGCACCCTTGGTATCTGCCATTACGAATCCTCACCTCCGGGTCCGGCGGCCAGACCCAACTCACGTTCACGCAGCACCGTGTACAGGCGTGCGATCTCCTGCCGGACTGTGCGCAGCCGGCGGTTGTTGGCAAGCTGGCCGGTCGCCATCTGGAAGCGCAGGTTGAACAGCTCTTCCTTCGACTCGCGGAGCTTGTCGGTCAGTTCTTCGTCGGTGAGCTCGCGCAGTTCGCCGGTCGTGGTTCCGACAGCCATCAGAACTGCTCCTCTCTTGTGACGATGCGTGCCTTGATCGGCAACTTGTGGATCGCGCGGGTCAGCGCTTCCCTGGCGATCTTCTCGTCGGGGTAGCTGAGCTCGAACAGCACGCGGCCGGGCTTGACGTTGGCGACCCACCACTCCGGCGAACCCTTACCGGAACCCATGCGGGTCTCGGCGGGCTTCTTGGTCAGCGGGCGGTCCGGGAAGATGTTGATCCACACCTTGCCGCCACGCTTGATGTGCCGGTTGATGGCGATACGGGCCGACTCGATCTGCCGGTTGGTGATGTAGGCATGGCCCAGGGCCTGGATGCCGTAGTCACCGAAGCTGACCTCGGTGCCGCCGCTGGCGATGCCACGCTGCCTCGGGTGGTGCTGCTTGCGGTGCTTGACCTTGCGGGGAATCAGCATGACTAGCTCCCAGAATTCTCAGTTGTCTCGGCTGCTGCGCCCGCAGCGGCCTCGGTGCCCTGAGTCGCTTCCGCGACCGCAGGAGCCTCGGCGGCACGACCGGCGTCGGTGCTCGTCGCGGTGGTGCCCGACGCGCCGCTGCGGCGCGGCCGGGT
>NZ_BCRS01000131.1 GCF_001552715.1 Mycolicibacterium vaccae NBRC 14118 = CIP 105934
GGTGCGTCGCGAACGTTCACAGGGCTGGATCGGCAAGCTGCTCGCCGTCGCCGGTGTCGCGGTCACGCTGATCGGCGTGGTGCTGCTGCTCGTGCTGGCCGCCCAGGCCGGGATCCTGCGACCTGAGTTCCGGGTCGCCGCGGGCGGCGCACTGGCCGCGGGGCTGGTCGTGGCGGGCTGCTGGCTCCAGCGCCGGCCCGGCGGACGGGTCGGCGCGATCGCGCTGGCGGCCACCGGCGTGGCCGCCGCGTACATGGACGTCATCGCGGTCACGGTGATCTACGACTGGATGCCGGCGCCGGCGGGACTCGTCCTCGCCTCGGTGATCGCCGGCGGCGGGCTGACACTGGCCCGGCGCTGGGATTCCCAGCAGCTCGGGCTGCTGGTGCTGGTTCCTCTGCTGGTCCTGGCGCCGGTCCTCACCGACGGCATCTCGCTGCTGCTGGTCGGGTTCATGCTCACGCTGGCCGCGGTGTCCCTGCCCGTGCAGCTCGGCAGGGACTGGATCGGGCTGCACGCCGCACGCACCGCAGCTGCGGTTCTGCCCCTGCTGATCGCGCTGCCCGCCCGATACGTCGACTCCCGCCAGGACCTCTGGCTGGCCGGTGCCTGCGGTATCGCGGCCGCGGTGGCCCTACTCGGCGCGTTGCTTCTGCTGCCCGGGAGCAGAAACCGCGGTGGGATGGCGCTGTTGACCGCGGCAGGGGTGCTTCCGGTGCTGTGCGCATCACTGGCGGTCGACCGGGTGGTCGCGGCCCTGATGGCCGCCGCGCTGGCCGCGGCCCTGCTGGCCATCGTGCTGGCCGGTGACCGTCTGCCCGGGGTGCCGGGGGTGGCGCGGCACGTGTTCTCGGCGACCTCGGCGGTGGCCGCGCTGATCGCCGTGACCGTCGCGTTCGACGGCAGGATCGCCGGGCCGGTGCTGCTGGCGATGGCGGTGACCGTCGCACTGGTGGGGCGGCATGACACGGTCGCACGTTGGGCGGCAATCGGTTTCGCGATCGTCGGCGGTTGTGCGCACCTGGCCGTCTCGCCGCCGGAGGCGCTGTTGGAGCCCGTGCGTATCGGCGCTGCCGGCGGCGTGTCCACTCTGGTGTCCAGCGTCCTGCTCGCTGCGGCTGCGGTGGCGGTGGTCTGGGCGTGGAACCGTGACGAGAGCGTGCTCTGGGTGGGGGCCGTGGCCGTGATCGGCTATGCGGTCACATCGTTCACGGTGACCGCGGGGATGTTGATCTCCGGCGACGACGGGGGCTTCTTCGCCGGGCACATGGTGGCCACCATCTGCTGGATCGCGATCGCCGCCGCGGTGTTCGGCTATGCGGCCCGGTTGCCGCGTGAGGACCGTTCGGTCCCGATCAGTGGCGGGCTCGGTCTGGTGGCGGCGGCGATGGCCAAGCTGTTCCTGTTCGACCTCGGCACCCTGGGCGGGATGTTCCGCGTCGCGGTGTTCATCGTCGTCGGTCTGATCCTGCTGGGGATGGGTGCCGGCTACGCGCGTCTGCTGGACCGGCAGGACGAGCAGGCGGTGACGAAAACCACGTGCTAATCTGGACTGAGTCCAGAAAAGGAGGCGTTGTGATGAGCATGAGCACACTGAAGAACGCACGTAAGACCGAAGCCGAAGTCGCCCACTTCCAGGCCTCGCCGGAATTGAGCGCTGCTCTTCAACAGGTACTCGTCGATCTGATCGAGCTGCACCTGCAGGGCAAGCATGCGCACTGGAACGTGGTCGGCAGCAACTTCCGCGACCTTCATCTGCAACTGGACGAAGTCGTCGATTTCGCCCGGGCATCCAGCGACATCGTCGCCGAGCGGATGCGCTCGCTCGACGCGGTACCCGACGGCAGGTCCGACACGGTGGCAGCGACGACGTCGCTGCCGGAGTTCCCCGCCTTCGAGCGCAGCAGCGGCGAGGTCGTCGACCTGGTCACCGCGCGCATCTACGCCGCGGTGGACACCCTGCGGACCGTCCATGACAGCGTCGACGCCGAGGATCCCAGCACGGCCGACATCCTGCATCAGCTGACCGACGGGCTGGAGAAGCTGGCCTGGTTGCTCAAGTCGGAGAACCGGAAGGTGTAATGCCGTCGGCGGAGCCGACAATCAGGCCGGAGGCGGCCCGATGGCCCACCAGATACCAGGTGTGCATCGGGCCTTTGCCTTTCACCTCGACGAGACCCCGCTCGACGAGGACGAACCGGTGCCGCAGGCGCTCATAGACGTCGTCGGGCACCTGAATACGGCCCTCGACATCGGTGGTCTCCATCCGCGAGGCCACGTTGACCGCGTCGCCCCACACGTCGTAGAAGAACTTCTTGGCTCCCACCACTCCGGCTACGACCGGCCCGGTCGCCATCCCGATGCGTAACGGGACATCGCGCCCCCGTGAATCTTTCAGATCGGCGACCGCGGCGGCCATGTCGAGCGCGAAGTGAGCCAGTGCCTCGATGTGGTCGTCGCGGGGGACCGGTACGCCGCTGACGACCATGTAGGAGTCACCGCTGGTCTTGACCTTCTCCAGGCCGTGGCGGTCGACCAGCGCGTCCAGATCGGTGAACAACTGATCCAGAAACCACACCAGTTCGGCGGGCCCGGTGTCGCTGGCCCGTTTCGTGTAACCGGCGATGTCGGCGAACAGGATCGACGCGTCGTCGTATGCATCGGCGATCACCGAGCGCGTCGGCGCCTTGAGCCGCTCGGCGATCGGCTCGGGCAGGATGTTGGTGAGCAGCCGTTCCGAGCGTTCGTACTCGGCGTCCATCGCCTCTTCGGCGCGGTAGATCTCCCGCATCGTGTACCAGATGGTCGCCACGATCATCAGCCCCGAGGTCACCACCGCGGTGACGAAACCGGCGGTCAGCGCCCAGGGTGGCCCCAGACCACGGTCGTGCGGTACAGCCACTTCCAGGCCGATCGTGATCAGCGCCCCGACGGCGGCGATCACCGACGCCAGGACAATCCGCTCGATGCCCAGCACGAGCACCAGCAGCGACGCCGCGACCAGGAAGTAGAACTGCAATCCGGAGCCGGTGCCGATGTGGTAGCAGATGAAACCCACTGATACGTAGGCGAATGTCACGAACGTCAGCGGTGCGATCAACTCGCCGAACCGGCACATCCGGGGAATCGTCAGAAACACCACGCCGCAGACGATGTTCACCACGCCCAGCCACCACATGGAACCGCCGAGTGCCAGTTGGAACACCCCGAACGCCGTCGACGCCACCGACGCGATCCAGCTCGCGATCATCAGCACCCGGATCCGTCGGCTGATGCGTTCGGCGCGATGCCGTTCCGGTGACCACCCAGGGCTGTCCTGCACGCCCCCGGGGACGCAGACCGGCCGAACGTTGACCACGGCCAAAGAGTAGCGCTCCGGGCTCCTGATCGACTGCGCATTGGGATGACGGGGAGTAGCTTCGTGCCAGGGGCAGGTTGGGGGTGATCGTGGCATCCACCGTTGACGACGCGGCACCCACCGACAACGCCGATGCCGGTCACGAGGTCGCCCGCGGCCCGGTCCGCCAGCGTGGTGAATGGCGGTGGCGCACCCAGCCTTCGTCGGTGACGCTCAAGCTGATCATGGCGTTCACCGGTGTGGTGTTCGCGTTGTACGTCCTGGTGCACATGATCGGCAACCTGAAGGTGTACACGGGCGCCGCGCATTTCGACGACTACGCGCATTGGCTGCGCACGCTCGGCGAGCCGCTGCTGCCCTACGAGGGCGCGCTGTGGATCTTCCGGGTGGTGCTCGTCGCGTGCCTTGTCGGCCATGTCGGCGCAGCGGTCATGCTCGCCGTGCGCGGGTACCGGGCGCGTGGCCGTTTCCGGCGTGCCGGCATGCGGTCGCTACGCACCTTCACCGCGCAAACGATGTTGGTCGGTGGCGTTGTGTTGTTGCTGTTCATCATCTTTCACATCCTCGATCTCACGACCGGTACCCGGCCGGCCGCCAGTGAGGCGTTCCAGCCGGGCCAGGCATACGACAATCTGATCGCCAGCTTCGAGCGACCCGCGGTCGCGCTGTTCTACTTCCTGACGATGGCGGTGCTCGGCTCGCATCTGGTCCACGGACTGTGGACGGTGGTCAACGATCTCGGGGTGACCGGCCACCGCGCACGTCAGGTGCTCGTCGCCCTCGGCGGACTGCTGGCGCTGTCGGTGACCGTCGGCAACATGTCCATCCCCGTCGCCGTCCAACTGGGCGTGCTGTGACCGCCCCCGGCTCGTTGCGAATCGTCGGCGGCGCCGTCGACGGCGGGGTGCCTCCGGGTGATCCCGCCACCGCCTGGGAACGGCGCCTCCTGGACTACCGACTGGTCAGCCCGCTGAACCGCGGCAAGTTCAGCGTGATCGTGGTCGGCACCGGACTCGCGGGCGCCGGTTGCGCGGCGGCGCTGGCCGAACTCGGTTACCACGTCGAGTCCTTCACCTTCCACGACGCGCCGCGACGCGCACACAGCGTCGCCGCCCAGGGCGGGATCAACGCCGCGCGCGGACGAAAGGTCGACAACGACAGCGTCGGCCGCTTCGTCAAGGACACCGTCAAAGGCGGCGACTTCCGGGCCCGGGAGGCCGACTGCTTCCGGTTGGCCCAGGAGTCCGCCCGCGTGATCGACCACATGAACGCCATCGGCGCGCCGTTCGCCCGGGAGTACGGCGGCAGCCTGGCCACCCGGTCGTTCGGCGGAGTGCAGGTCTCCCGGACGTACTACACCCGGGGGCAGACCGGTCAGCAGTTGCAGATCGCCGCCACCCAGGCACTGTTGCGTCAGGTCGACGCCGGGACGGTGAACCTGCACACCCGCAGCGAGATGCTGGACCTGATCGTCGAGGACGGGGTGGCCCGCGGGATCGTCACGCGCAACCTGATCACCGGCGAGGTGCGGGCGTTCACCGCCCACGCGGTCGTGCTGGCCACCGGTGGCTACGGCAACGTGTTCTTCCGCTCCACGCTGGCCAGGAACTCCAATGCCAGCGCGACCTGGCGTGCCTACCTGCGCGGCGCGTTGTTCGCCTCACCGTCGTTCATCCAGTTCCATCCCACTGCGCTGCCGGTGAACTCGCAGTGGCAGTCCAAGACCATTCTGATGAGCGAATCGCTGCGCAACGACGGCCGGATCTGGGTGCCGAAGAGGGCCGGAGATGAGCGCCCCGCCAACGACATTCCCGAAACCGAGCGCGACTACTACCTGGAGCGGATGTACCCGGCCTACGGCAACCTGGCGCCGCGCGACGTGTCCTCCAGGGCTGCGCGGGCCCAGATCGAGGCCGGCCACGGCGTGGGTCCGCTGAAAAACAGTGTCTATCTGGACTTCCGCGACGCGCTGGCGAAGCTGGGACGGGACAAGATCGCCGAGCGGTACGGCAACCTGTTCTCGATGTACCGGGACGCCACCGGCGAGGACCCCTACCGGGTGCCGATGCGGATCGCCCCGGGGGCGCATTTCGCGATGGGTGGCCTGTGGAGTGATTTCGACGAGATGACCTCGATACCAGGGCTTTTCGTGGCCGGCGAGGCGGGGTGGACCTATCACGGCGCGAACCGGCTCGGCGCCAACTCGTTGCTGTCGGCGTGCGTGGACGGATGGTTCACCCTGCCCTATGCGATTCCGAACTATCTCGCGGGGCTGCTCGGCACCACCCCGCCGGGACTCGACCAGCCCGCGGTGAGAGCGACGTTGGCCGACGTCGAACGGCGGGTGGACGCGCTGCTGTCCATCGACGGCACGCAGGGGCCCGACCGCTTCCACCGCCGACTCGGCGAGATCCTCTACCGCGGGTGCGGGGTGTCACGCTCGGAGGCCGGGCTCAAGGCCGCGATCGTCGACATCGACGCGCTGACCGCGGACTTCTGGTCGGATCTGCGCGTGGCCGGATCCGGCGCGCAGTTCAACCAGGAGTTGGAGAAGGCCGGCCGGGTGGCCGACTTTCTCGGGCTGGCGCGGCTGATGTGCATCGACGCGCTGGACCGCGACGAATCCTGCGGGGCACATTTCCGGGTGGAACATCAGACCAGCGGCGGGGAAGCCCAGCGCGACGACCAGCACTGGTGCTTCGTGTCGGCCTGGCAACACCACGGCGACGGCCCCGCGGTGCGCCGCGACGAACCTCTCACCTTCTCCGCGGTGCCGCTGCAGACCCGGAACTACGCGTGAAAGGGTCTGTGTGAAGCTCATATTGGACATCTGGCGGCAGGCCGACGCCGCGTCGCCCGGCGGGTACCAGTCCTATGTCGTCGAGGATGCGGTGCCGGAGATGTCGCTGCTCGAACTGCTGGACCGGCTCAACGACGCTCTGGTCGCCGAGGGCCGCGACCCGGTGGCGTTCGACTCCGACTGCCGGGAGGGAGTGTGCGGGTCGTGCGGGATCACCGTCGACGGCCGCCCGCACGGTCCGCTGGCCAACACCCCGTCGTGCCGTCAGCACGTGCGGTCGTTCACCGATGGCGCGCGGGTGCGGTTGGAGCCGTTCCGCTCGGCGGCGTTCCCGGTGGTGCGGGATCTGGTGGTGGACCGCTTCGCGCTCGACCGGATGATGATCGCCGGAGGCAACGTCGCCGTGGACGCAGGCACCGCGGCCGACGCCGACGCCGAACCCCTTCCGCACGACGACGCCGAGTACGCGCTGGATTTCGCCGCGTGTATCGGCTGCGGGGCCTGTGTGGCGGCCTGCCCCAACGGCGCGGCTCATCTCTACGCGGGGGCCAAACTGCTGCATCTGGCGGTGATGACCCGCGGCCGCGAGGAGCGCGGCGGACGGGCCAAGACGATGGTGGCCCAGATGGAAGAGGACTTCGGGCCCTGCTCGAGTTACGGGGAGTGCTCGGTGGTGTGTCCGGAGAGCATCCCGCTGACCGCCGTCGCCGCGGTGAACCGGGAAGTGGTGCGGTCCCGCTTGCGGGGCAGACCCGACTGAGGGCGGAGGACGCCGGTGAGCAGACCCTGGGTGCCGTATCTGTGGAAGGCCGGGATCCCAGTGCTGGTCGCTGCGGTGGTGTACTTCCTGCCGGTGCCCGAAGGCGTGGAGCCGACGGGGATGCGCATGCTGGGCATCTTCCTGGGCACCATCCTGGGGCTGATCCTGCAGCCGCTGCCCACGGGTGCGGTGGCGCTGATCGGGATGGCGGCGGCGATGCTGACCAAGACCGAGTCGGCAGCCAGGGCGCTGGCCGGTTTCGCCAACACGACGGTGTGGTTGATCGTCGCCGCGTTCTTCATCGCCGAGGGGTTCCTGATCACCGGCCTCGGGCGGCGCGTCGCGTTGTTGTTCGTCACCCGCCTGGGGCGTTCGACGCTGGGGTTGTCCTACGGCATGGCGTTGACCGATCTGATC
Source organism: Mycolicibacterium vaccae NBRC 14118 = CIP 105934 (assembly GCF_001552715.1). GTDB lineage: Bacteria > Actinomycetota > Actinomycetes > Mycobacteriales > Mycobacteriaceae > Mycobacterium > Mycobacterium vaccae. The sequence continues at coordinate 7,336 of NZ_BCRS01000131.1, forward strand.
CTGGCGCCCGCCACCCCGTCGAACACGGCACGGTGCGGGGGAGTGGTGTTCCCGGTGGTGGCCTCACTGAGCCGGCTGGAGGACTCCCATCCCGAACCCGAGGAATCGCGCAAGAGGCTCGGTGCGTTCCTGACCCTGACCGCATTACAGGTCAACGTCGTCACGTCGGCGATGTTCCTGACCGCGATGGCCGGCAATCCCGTCGCACAAGCGGCAGCCCGGGATTTCGGTATCGAGATCTCCTGGGGCCGATGGGCATTGGCGGCGATGGTGCCGGGAGCGGTCAGCCTGATCGCCGTGCCGTGGGTGATGTCGAAGATCTACCCGCCGACGGTCGACAAGACGCCTGAAGCGCCTGACGAAGCGCGAGCCCAGCTGCGCGAGGCCGGACCCATGTCGCGGCACGAATGGATCATGGCCGCCACGTTCGTGCTGCTGTTGCTGTTGTGGTGCCTCGGCGACTTTCTCGATATCGACGCCACCACCGCCGCATTCACCGGGATCGCGGTCCTGCTGATCACCGGCGTGCTGTCCTGGAAGAACCTGGCCGACAACACTTCTGCGTGGAGCACGCTGGTGTTCTTCGGTGTCCTGGTCGGCATGGCCGCCGAACTCAACCAGCTCGGGGTCATCGACTGGATCGGAGAGTCGGTGGCCGGATCGGTGGACGCGCTGCCGTGGCTGGCGGCGTTCGCGATCCTGACGACGGTCTACTTCTACTCGCACTACCTGTTCGCGTCCAACACCGCGCACATCGTGGCGATGTACGGCGTGTTCGTCGGCGCCGCGATCGCCACCGGGGCGCCGCCGCTGTTCGCCGCGCTGGTGTTCGGCTTCATCGGCAGCCTGTTCGGCGGGCTGGCGCACTACTCGTCCGGGCCGGCCGGCGTGATCTACGGATCGGGCTATGTCAAGACCGCGGAGTTGTTCCGCATCGGCTTCCTGATGAGCGTGCTTAACATCGCGATCTGGACGTCGATCGGCGGGCTGTGGATGAAGGTGCTCGGCATCTGGTGACGCCGGATCTTGCGTGGTGCCCTCGGTGAGATTCGAACTCACACTGTACGGGTTTTGAATCCGTTTCCTCTGCCAGTTGGGATACGAGGGCGCGGCCTACCACCCTAGATGATGGCCCCGCGCTCGCTCATCCGGCCCGTGCCGTTCACAATGTTGGGATGTCATCTGCTTCCGCGTCGCCGTCAGACGCCGTCGTCACGCCGCGCCGCGTCCTGGTCGCCGAGGACGAGGCCCTCATCCGGCTCGACCTGGCAGAAATGCTCCGCGAGGAGGGCTACGAGGTCGTCGGTGAGGCCGGCGACGGTCAGGAAGCCGTCGAGCTGGCCGAGTCGCTGCGCCCTGACCTGGTCATCATGGACGTCAAGATGCCGCGGCGCGACGGTATCGACGCCGCCTCGGAGATCGCCAGCAAGCGCATCGCCCCGATCGTCATCCTGACCGCGTTCAGCCAGCGTGAGCTGGTGGAGCGGGCCCGGGACGCCGGGGCGATGGCCTACCTGGTCAAGCCGTTCAGCATCACCGACCTGATCCCGGCCATCGAGCTGGCAGTGAGCCGGTTCAGTGAGATGGCCGAGCTGGAGAAGGAAGTCGCCAACCTTTCCGACCGGCTGGAGACCCGCAAACTCGTCGAGCGGGCCAAGGGTTTGCTGCAATCGAAGCAGGGGATGACGGAACCCGAGGCGTTCAAGTGGATTCAGCGTGCGGCGATGGATCGGCGCACCACCATGAAGCGGGTCGCCGAGGTGGTCCTGGAGACCCTGGATCCGCCCGCCGAACCCACGGCCTAGCGCCGGGAACCGTCCTCCGGGGCGGCGCCACCGGTTAAGTCTGCGTTTCCACAGTCGTCCTTTCGCCCTTTCACCCCGGTTACCGGCGCGGCGCGTTTTCCAACAGCACGCACGGCGGCGATGGGTTGGTTATGGTCGTCGCGGAGCATCGCCGCAGTGTCGTTCCGGTTTGTGCACGGTCCGGCCCACGGCGTCGAGCAGAACATCGAACCGGAGGTGATACGTGCGCGGTCGCGTGGCACGCAATGCATTTGCTGTCGGTAGTGCGGGTCTGATTGTGCTGGCCATGGCCGGCTGCAGCCAGAGCACGCCCGAGGAAGAGGCGTCGCAGACGAACCTCAAGATCGTGGAGAAGGTGCAGATCGACCAGAGCGGTGCCGAGGTCGCTGCCTCCGAAGGTGCCGAACCCGCCGATCCGGCCGGTGACGGTAACGCCACCTGCCCGCCGGTGTCGATCGCCATGGCCGGTGCCCTCAACGGCCCCGACGCCGCCCTGGGCATCAACATCAAGAACGGTGTGCAGCTGGCGGTCGACAAGCACAACGAGGCGAATCCCGGCTGCCAGGTGCAGCTCATCCCGTTCGACACCGAAGGTGACCCGCAGAAGGCCACCGGCATCGCCCCGCAGATCGTCAACGACCAGTACACGATCGGGCTGGTCGGTCCCGCCTTCTCCGGCGAGACCAAGGCCACCGGCGGCGTCTTCGACCAGGCTGGGCTCGTCTCGGTCACCGCGTCGGCGACGAATGTCGACCTGTCCAAGAACGGTTGGCGGACCTTCTTCCGCGGGTTGGCCAACGACGGCGTGCAGGGCCCGTCGGTCGCCAACTACCTGAAGAACTCCCTGGGCCACCAGAAGGTCTGCGTCGTCGACGACAGCACCGACTACGGCCTGGGCCTGTCCCAGGCGGTCCGCGAAACCCTCGGCCCGGTTGCCGACTCGGCGTGCAACATCTCGGTGAAGAAGGGCGACAAGGACTTCTCGGCCGCCGTCACCCAGATCAAGGGCGCCGCGCCGGATTCGGTCTTCTTCGGCGGCTACTACGCCGAAGCGGCCCCGCTCGTCCAGCAGCTCAGGGACGGCGGATTCGAGGGCGTGTTCGCCAGCGCCGACGGCACCAAGGATCCCGAGTTCGTCAAGCAGGCCGGCGAATCGTCCAAGGGCGCGGTGCTGGCCTGCCCGTGCGGACCGGCCACCGGTTCGTTCGCCGACGAGTACACGGCGAAGTTCAACCAGGAGCCCGGCACCTACAGCGCCGAGGGCTACGACCTGGGCACGATCCTGCTCAAGGGCATCGACTCGGGCGCGATCACACGCCCGGCGCTGCTCGACTTCGTGCGCAACTACCAGGGCCAGGGTGTGGCCCGCGAGTACCAGTGGACTCCGGAGGGTGAGCTCACCACCACCCTGATCTGGATCTACGACGTCCAGTAACGACTGAGGCGAAGCGCGTTCGAGCACCTGACTCGGACGCGCTTCGTCGTTGTCGCCTAAAAGTGTTGTCGCCCAAGTAACTCTGTCGCCCAACACGAAGCGCCGTGAGGAGTTTTCCGCCGGATGGACCTGGCTGCAAACATCAATTTCAACGTCGGAGCGCTGGTGGACAGCTTCTGGCAGTTGACGATCGACGGCCTGTCGTGGGGAGCGATCTACGCCCTGGTCGCTGTCGGCTACACCCTCGTGTTCGGGGTGCTCCGCCTGATCAACTTCGCGCACTCCGAGATCTTCATGCTGGGCATGTTCGGCGCGTACTTCGCGCTCGACATCATCCTGGGGTTCACGCCGAGCGGTAACGCCTACAGCAAGGGTGTGGCACTGACGATCCTGTACCTGGGATTCGCGATGCTGTTCGCGATGATGGTGTCGGGTAGTGCGGCGGTCGGGTTGGAGTTCGTCGCCTATCGTCCGCTGCGTAAGCGCAACGCCCGGCCGTTGACGTTCCTGATCACCGCCATCGGGATGTCGTTCGTGCTGCAGCAGTTCGTGCTGTTCATCCTGCCCAAACTGATCCCCGGCTACGGCGGCCCGAACGCCCAGCAGCCCATCGTGCTGGTGCAGCCCAGGACCCAGTTCGAGGTGTTCGGCGTCGCGGTCTCGAACGTCACCCTGGTCATCGTGGTCTCGGCGCTGGTGCTCGCCGTGCTCACCGACACCGCGATCAACCGCACCAAGTTCGGCCGCGGCATCAGGGCCGTCGCGCAGGACCCGACGACGGCCACCCTGATGGGGGTGTCGCGCGAGCGCATCATCATGACCACGTTCCTGATCGGCGGGTTGCTGGCCGGCGCGGCGGCGCTGCTGTACACCCTCAAGGTGCCGCAGGGCATCATCTACTCCGGCGGGTTCCTGTTGGGCATCAAGGCGTTCTCGGCCGCGGTGCTCGGCGGTATCGGCAACCTGCGCGGCGCGCTGCTCGGCGGCCTGCTGCTCGGGGTGATGGAGAACTACGGGCAGGCTGTCTTCGGCACCCAGTGGCGCGATGTCGTCGCGTTCGCGCTGCTGGTGTTGGTGCTGCTGATCCGTCCGACCGGGATACTCGGTGAGAGCCTCGGGAAGGCACGGGTATGACGCGAATCATCGACTGGTGGGACGGCCTGACCCGGGCCCAGAAATGGGTGTTCGGCATCGTCCTGTTCGCCGGGATCGCGCTCTCCCCGTTGTTCAAACCGGGCTTCATCGACACCCCCGGCATCAGCTTCGGCGGCACGATGGCCCAGTTCGCGATGGTGGCGATCATCGCGATCGGCCTCAACGTCGTGGTCGGGCAGGCAGGTCTGCTCGACCTGGGCTACGTCGGGTTCTACGCCGTCGGCGCCTACACGGTCGCGCTGCTGACCAGCCCGGAGAGTCCGTGGAACCAGATGAGCCCGCAGGGCATCCTGACCACTCCATGGGCGTGGTTGGCCTGCGTGCCGCTGGCGATGGCGGTGACCGCGTTGAGCGGGCTGATCCTCGGCACCCCGACACTGCGCCTGCGCGGCGACTACCTGGCGATCGTCACGCTCGGTTTTGGCGAGATCATTCGACTGCTGGCCGACAACCTCGCCGACGTCACCAACGGGCCGCGCGGGCTCAACGAGGTCGCGTTCCCGCACTTCCGGGAGGACGCCCAACACCCTGAAGGGGTGTTCTCGGTGGCCAATTCGAGCGGCGACGCGAACTACGGCACCTGGTGGTTCTGGCTCGGGCTGATCCTGATCGTGGGCATCCTGCTGCTGGTCGGCAACCTGGAACGCAGCCGGGTGGGCCGCGCCTGGATCGCCGTGCGCGAGGACGAGGACGCCGCAGAGGTGATGGGCGTCAACGCGTTCAAGTTCAAGCTGTGGGCGTTCACCATCGGCGCGGCGATCGGCGGGCTCTCGGGTGCGCTGTACGCCGGCCAGGTGCAGTACGTCGCACCGCCGACGTTCAACATCATCAACTCGATGCTGTTCCTGTGTGCGGTGGTGCTGGGCGGGCAGGGCAACAAGCTCGGCGTGATCCTGGGCGCGTTCATCATCGTGTACCTGCCGAACCGGCTGCTCGGTGTGCACTTCCTGGGTATCGACATGGGCAACCTGAAGTACCTGTTCTTCGGTTTGGCGCTGGTGGTGTTGATGATCTTCCGTCCGCAGGGTCTGTTCCCGGCCCGGCAGCACCTGCTCACCTACGCCAGAGCCGCACGCAAGCTGCTGCGGACCCAGCCCACGGACACGGAGCCGGTCAAATGACGTCGCCGCAGGACGAGGCCACGCCGGAGATCTTCAAAGAGAATGTCGCCGAACTTGCCGGCGTGCACCGCGAGATCCAGGCCGGTGAAGGCGAAACGCTTTTGCAGACCACGGATCTGACCGTGAAGTTCGGCGGTCTGACGGCGCTGGACGCGGTGACGTTCGACATCCGCCGCGGCGAGATTCTGGGCCTGATCGGGCCCAACGGCGCCGGCAAGACGACGTGCTTCAACGCGATCACCGGTGTCTACCGGCCCACGTCGGGCACGGTCACGTTCGACGGCTCCCCGATCGGGCGGATCAAACGGCATCAGATCACCCGGCTCGGGATTGCCCGCACGTTCCAGAACATCCGCCTGTTCGGTGAGATGACCGCGCTGGAGAACGTCATGGTCGGCACCGACGCCCGGCACCGCACCTCGGTTCCCGGGGCGCTGATCCGCTCCCCGCGGCACCGGCGTGAAGAACGGTCGGCGATCGAAAGGTCGGCTGCATTACTGCACTTTGTAGGGATCGCGCACCGCGGCGAGGAGAAGGCCAAGAACCTGTCCTACGGCGACCAACGGCGGCTGGAGATCGCCAGGGCGCTGGCCACCGAACCCAAGCTGCTCTGCCTCGACGAGCCCGCCGCCGGGTTCAACCCCAGCGAGAAGTCCGCGCTGATCGACCTGATCCGCAAGATCCGCGACGACGGCTACACCGTGTTGCTGATCGAACACGACATGCGGCTGGTGATGGGGGTGACCGACCGGATCGTGGTGCTGGAGTTCGGCCGTAAGATCGCCGACGGACTGCCGGCCGAGATCCGCGAGGACCCCAAGGTCATCGCCGCCTACCTGGGAGTGCCCGACGATGAGCTCACCTGAGACCACTGAGCAGCAACCCGATCCGCGTCCGGTGCTGCTGGAGGTGCGCGACATCGTCGTGCACTACGGACGGATCAAGGCCCTGCACTCGGTGTCGCTGACCGTGCACGACGGCGAGCTGGTGACCCTGCTGGGTTCCAACGGTGCAGGCAAGACCACGATGATGCGCGCAATCTCCGGGCTGCTTCCGCTCACCTCGGGTTCGGTGTGGTTCGACGGCGCCGACATCAGCCGCGTCAAGGCGCACAAGCGCGTGGCCGACGGTCTGATCCAGGCCCCCGAGGGACGCGGCGTGTTCCCCGGTATGACGATCATCGACAACCTCGAGATGGGTTGTTACGGCAGGAAGTTCGCATCCAAGGCCGAACACGACGAGCGGCTCGACTGGGTGCTGGAGACCTTCCCCCGCCTGGCTGAACGAAGGAGTCAGCTGGGCGGCACGCTGTCCGGCGGCGAGCAGCAGATGCTGGCCATCGGGCGCGCGTTGATGGCACGGCCGAAAGTGCTGCTGCTCGACGAGCCGTCCATGGGGTTGGCGCCGATGGTGATCTCGCAGATCTTCCGGATCATCGCCGAGATCAACGCCACGGGCACCACGGTGCTGCTGGTGGAGCAGAACGCGCAGCAGGCCCTGAGTCGTTCGGACCGGGCCTACATCCTGGAGACCGGAGAGGTCACCCGTACCGGAAATGCCCGGGAGCTGTTGTCCGACAAGAGCATCCGCGCCGCCTACCTCGGCGTCGCCTGACATCCCCCTCACCTCCGCGAGCGTGCGTGTCTGCGGGCGACACACCGCGGAAACTCCCTATTTTCCGCACGCTCGTGGCGGTGTCAGCCGATGCGGAACCGCTTGAGTCGTGCGGTCGCGCCGCCGGTCAACTCGACGTGGCTGCGTGGTACGCCGAAGTGGTCGGCGAGCACCCGGATCACTGCGGCGTTGGCCTTGCCCTCGACTGCGCGCTCTCGGACGTAGACGGTCAGCACGCCGTCGGGTCCGGCTTCCACCAGCGGGCCCTTGCTGCTGCCCGGTTTGACCCGCACCGAGATCACCTCAGTCATGGCTCCATTGAGCCGTGAGCGTGCGTGTTCTCGGGGATTTCCGCGGCGTGTTGGCCGCAGACGCGCACGCTCGCGGGAGGGGGTGGGGGGGTTATTTGGCGACGATGACCGAGGAGCCGTGGCCGAAGAGGCCTTGGTTGGCGGTGACGCCGACGGTGGCGCCTTCGACCTGGCGGCCGGTGGCTTGGCCTTTGAGTTGCCAGGTGAGTTCGCAGACCTGGGCGATGGCCTGGGCCGGGATGGCTTCGCCGAAGCAGGCCAACCCACCGGAGGCGTTGACCGGGATGCGGCCGCCGACGGTGGTCGCTCCGCTGCGGAGCAGATGTTCGGCCTCGCCCTTGGCGCACAGGCCGAGGTGTTCGTACCAGTCGAGTTCCAGGGCGGTGGACAGGTCGTAGACCTCGGCCAGCGAGAGGTCCTCAGGCCCGATGCCGGCTTCGGCGTAGGCGGCATCGAGGATCTGGTCTTTGAAAACCCGCTCGGGCCCGGGGACCACGGCGGTGGAGTCGGTGGCGATGTCGGGCAGCTCGGGCAGGTGCTGCGGGTATTGCGGGGACTGCAGGCTGATCGCGCGCACCGAGGGGACTCCCTCGACCGAACCCAGGTGCTTCTCGGCGAAGGCTTTGCTCGCGACGATCAGTGCGGCGGCGCCGTCGCTGGTGGCGCAGATGTCGAGGAGCCGCAACGGATCCGACACCACGGGGGAGGCCAGCACATCCTCGACAGTGGCGGCCTTGCGGTAGCGGGCGTTGGGGTTGTCCAAGCCGTGGCGGGCGTTCTTGACCTTCACGTTCGCGAAGTCTTCGAGGGTGGCCCCGTAGAGGTCCATCCGCCGGCGGGCCAGCATCGCGAAGTAGACGGTGTTGGTCGCGCCGATGAGGTGGAAACGTTGCCAGTCGGGGTCGTTGCGGCGTTCGCCGCCGACGGGGGCGAAGAAGCCTTTGGGGGTGGTGTCGGCGCCGATGACCAGGGCGACGTCGCACAAGCCGGCCAGGATGTGGGCGCGGGCGCTCTGCAGGGCCTGGGAGCCGGAGGCGCAGGCGGCGTAGCTGGAGGTGATCGGGATGCCGTTCCAGCCCAGCTTCTGGGCGAAGGTGGCGCCGGCGACGAAGCCGGGGTACCCGTTGCGGATGGTGTCGGCGCCGGCGACCAACTGGATCTGGCGCCAGTCCAGGCCGGCTTCGGCCAGGGCGGCACGGGCGGCGACGACGCCGTATTCCGTGAAGTCACGTCCCCATTTGCCCCAGGGGTGCATGCCGGCGCCGAGGATGTAGACCGGGTCAGGACTCATTGGGCGGAACCCTTCTTGCTCTTTGCATCCGCGATCCTCCAGGCGTGGACGATGCGTTCGATGCCGTCGTCGTCGACATACAGCGGCATGGTGGTCAGTTCCATCTCCATGCCGACCTTGAGGTCGGCGGCCAGGGTGCCTTCGACGACCTTGCCGAGCACGATCAGGCCTTCGTCGGCGAGTTCGACCGCGGCCACGGCGAACGGCTCGAACGGATCTGGTGAGGGGTAGGGAGGTGGTGGGGCGTACCGGTTTTCGGTGTAGCTCCACAGCCGGCCGCGCCGCGACAGCGGCACCTGGGCCAGGTCGTCGCCGTCACAGCCCGGGTTGGGGCAGTTGTTGGCTCGGGGCGGGAACACGAAGGTTCCGCACTGGTGACACTTACCGCCGATCAGATACGGATCGCCCGACCCGTCCGTGGCGAACCACCCGTCGATCGCTGGCTGCGTGGAAGCTGACACGCGGTCAGCGTACCGAGTTCGGGGCGCAAAGTTGAAACGTGTTCCAGTTTTGTTCCGGTGAGCGGTCAGTGCCGGACGGTCTCGAGCAGGATTGTGAGAAGCGCGTCGGTGCAGTCGCGCATCAGGTTGTGCTTGCCGTCGAGTTCGTGGCAGATCCAGGTGGGGTCGTCGCGGACCCGGTCATAGGACGGCTGCAACGGTGACTGTCCGGGCCAGTCCCGCGCGTAGACGAACACCCGGTGGCGGAACCGGCCCAGGCCGCCGTGCAGGCGCAGTGGTTGCAGGAGAGTCGCCAGCGGATGCGACGTCGCCCGTGGGTCGAAGAACGGCAGTGGCGGCACGCCGAACCCACTGTCGTCGACCCGCACGTACCAGTCGCGTTCCTCCTCGTTGACGAGATCCCAGCAGCTTTCGCCGTCGCGCGGCACCACCGCGTCGACGAACACCAGTGAGTGCACGCGGTCGGGAATCCGGTCGGCGACACCGGTGATCACCATGCCGCCGTAGCTGTGCCCGACGAGGACGAGATCCGCGCCCGCGGCCGTGTCGTCCCTGATCGCGGCGAGTACGTCGGTGAGGTGGGTCTCCAGGTTGACCGCACCCGGCAGCAGGTGGGACCGCTCGGCCACACCCGTCAGCGTGAGCGCCAGCACGTGGTGGCCCTGCGCCCGCAACGATGCCGCGAGGCCGTCGAAACACCATGCGCCGTGGCACATCCCCGGAATCAACACGTACGTGCCCATGCCGTCCACGGTGCCCGGTGCTGACCTATAAGTCCAATAGATCTTTGTTCACAAATCTATAATCAATACTTATGGAGCTTCGTCAGCTGGAGTACCTGGTCGCGGTGGTCGAAGAAGGCAGCTTTACCGGGGCCGCCCAGCGCGAACACGTGGCACAGCCTGCCGTCAGTGCGCAGATCCGCCGGTTGGAGAGCCTGGTCGGTCAGCCGCTGCTGATCCGCACGAGCCGGGAGGTGCGGCTGACCCAC
>NZ_BCRS01000132.1 GCF_001552715.1 Mycolicibacterium vaccae NBRC 14118 = CIP 105934
CCCCACTTTCCGGTTCGGTTCGCTGTACTTAGCCGCTTGTCGTGGGTCGACTTTCACCTCGATCGGTTCGCCACACCGCGCGATGACCCTCTTGGTTCCGTCATCCCAGGCCTTCTGGGCGTCGGCGGTGTACCGGCGGTGGTGAAGGTAAGGGTTGCGAGGATACAACTCCCTGTACTCCCTGCGGATACATTGCACGGATTCTTCGCTCCAGCCCGCGGCCGGGTGATTGCCGCCAAGGGCTATGGATTGAATCCGTTCGTCCCAGTCGCGGTAGTGGCCATTGTTGAGCAAGGCATGTCGAGTGCGCGCCCCGCAGGCGTCGCATTTCAGGGTCTCCGTTTTCCGCCACCCTTTCGCCTTGCCTTCGACGCTAGAGCTGTGGTTGGGATCTTGATATCGGCTGTAGTCCGAGCTGACGGTCCGCTGATTGCCGCATACGCAGCAGAGGGCGGACACCCGTTTGGCCGGCCGACGCTCGTCCTGGGGCGTCGTAAGCGCAATGCGCCGCGAGTGTGGCCAGTCTTGCTGCCGCCCGCTGTTGCGTGTGCGGCAGGGCTCTGCTGGACCGGCGTGGCAGAACGGGCAGCGGTGGTTCAAGGCTGGATGGATTTCTGATGTTGCGCTGTTTTCGCGCATGGGAGTACTCTCCTGGGTGTCAAGATGAATCCCCGCTGGTAACGGGGCAAAGGTTTTCACTGAGGCGGTTCCCCTGGTCCGGGAGCCGCCTTCAGTCTTTTCTGAGCGATCAGAAGCGCAGAAACGCGCGCGTCGCGCTCAACGGTTTGCGCTGGTCAGGGGAGTTCGCGGGCGACCGATACTGGTCAAATGCAAAATCCCCGCGCTCGACGTATGGGAACGCGACGCGGGGATGCTTTGGTGGCCCTCGTGGGGCATGTGGTGGGCAAATGGGTCCAGCTACCTTTCGTGTAGCTAGCCCCCCGATGAACCTCAGTTCACATGCAGTTCAGGCGGTCCGCCAAAATCGGCGACAACGCAGGTAGAACTTGGTGCGCGATACTGGGATTGAACCAGTGACCTCTTCCGTGTCAGGGAAGCGCTCTCCCGCTGAGCTAATCGCGCCGGTAACAACTTTGGAGGTGGAGACGGGAATCGAACCCGTGTGCACGGCTTTGCAGGCCGTTGCCTCACCACTCGGCCACTCCACCGCTGGGGTTGATGCCACTGCATCCTCGAGCGGATGACGGGATTCGAACCCGCGACCCTCACCTTGGCAAGGTGATGCGCTACCAACTGCGCTACATCCGCACGCCACGGGCGAGATCGTCGCCCGTCGCGATGCAGAACATTAGTCCAGGCAGTCCGGCATACACAAATCCCTTGCTCGCGCGGCGTGCCGACGCGCAAAACCGCAGGTCGGGCCATCATGGGGATCATGGCGTCAAACCCGTCGGAATCGGGGGCATCGGCACGCCCGCGGTTGCCGACGTAGCGCGGTGCTTCGGCCGGCGCGGACGGCGCCGGGACGCGCGTTTCGGCGCAGCTTTCACCAGGGCGTTTCTCGGACGATCGGGACTGCGTGCTAGTCTTCTGCCTCGTTCGACTCGTCGGATATCCGGTCTCGTAGCTCAGTGGGAGAGCGTCCGCCTCACACGCGGAAGGTCGCTGGTTCGAAACCAGCCGGGACCACCACCAATCACGTCTCAGCCCAGGTCACGGCCTGCGGCGCGGTGCCCACGGAGGCAGATCAGTCGGGGCGGTTGCGGCGCCCTGCCCGCGCGGCGAATTCGTCCAGTGCGCTCAGAACTTCGGGTGCGCGCCAAGCTCTGTTTCGCGCACGATCGGTGAACTCGACGATGATGTCGGCTTCGGTGAGCGGGTCGATGTACCGGCGTGCATTTCCGGTGGTGATCCCGAGTTCACGTTCAAGCAGTCGCGCGTTGAATACGGGGTGCTTGATGAGGAGATCGGCGACGCGATGGACTGCGGAGTCTCGGCGGGCGACGATCGTCGAATTCCATTCGCCGCGAATCGATCTGAGGTCTGCGACGAGCCGGCGGCCGTTGGCGACGGCCAGCAGTGACGCTTCTGAGAGGCGCGCGACGATCGGAGCGGGATCTCCTTGGCGGAAGGACCCCAGGGCGTCGAAGTAGGCATCGATATCGGTGAGGAGTCCAGCGGAGACGGGCACGGTGATCTGACGGGTGAGGCGCTTGTGTCGCAACATCGCTTGGATCAAAGCTCGTCCGGTGCGGCCGTTGCCGTCAGTGAACGGGTGGATTGTCTCGAACTGGGCATGGGCGATGGCGATCTGAGGGAGCGCGGGCACATCTGTGCGACTCGTGAAGGCGAGGAGGTCGTCGATGGCTCCGGCGACGCGGGAGTGCTGTGGGGCAACGAAATCGGCGCCGCGAGGACCGAAATTTCCGCCCCCCACCCACATCTGCTCGGTGCGCCAGCGTCCGGCAGAGTCGGGGGCGACATCCTGCATGAGCGCGGAGTGCATGGCGAGAATCGCATTGCTGTCGAGTCGGTCAGCGAGGGCGACAGCGGCTTTCATCGCTTCGGTGTTCGAGACGATCAACGCGGCATTTCGCCGGCTGGTATCTCCGAGTGCTTCGGCTTCGGCGATGGCCCGAGCGGAGGCGGTCAAGTTCTCGATGTTGGAACTCGCCGCAGACTCGGAGCGCAGCAGCACCGCGGAGAACGGCGCGATCTCATCGCTGAGTTCGGCATCGAAACGGGTGATCTCGTTGCCGGCCTCTTCCGCGTCCGCGAGGACCTGGGCCGGCAGGCTCCCGTCGAGACCCGCGATCGCTGCTTCGTATCGTCCGGCCTCGCGCCGTGCCGCTCTGAGGTCGCCTCAGCCTGTAACCCGCCTCGGTCGGAGTCGTCCACGTCACGCTCTCGTGCGTGACGGCGGTCCTCGGGCCAACTGATGCCACGAGCCGACGATGGCATCACCTAGGTGGCTAAGTGATGCCATCGGCTCGGCTGACCATCACCTTCAACCGCGGCCGTAAACGGACCCACCTGCAGGTAGGAGCCACTGCCGCAAGGACTCCGTAAAGGAACGCCGCAGGGGTGTCAAGAAACCGTCAGGAACCGCCGTAGCCGGTTCGCGCGGATGTTGACTCCAAGCGAGCCCACCGGACGTGGGCCGCGAAACGGAGTTGAAGTGATGTCTGTTCTTGCCTACGTCGGGCTGACCGTCGCGCTTTTCGCGATGTTCACCGGGGCCGTGAGGTTGCTCGAGCGATGAGCCTCGCCAACGGTGTCGGCCTGGTCCTGGCCGTCGCGATCGCCCTGTTCCTGATTGCCACCCTGCTCTTCCCGGAGAGGTTCTAGTGTCGGCCACCACCGCGGGGATCCTGTTCGTCCTCGCTCTCGTCATCGCGCTCGCGGCCGTGCACGTGCCGCTGGGCGACTACATGTACCGCGTGTACAACACCGCCAGGGACTCCCGCGTCGAACGTGGCATCTACAAGGTCATCGGCGCCGACCCGAGATCCGAGCAGACCTGGGGTGCTTACGCCAGAAGCGTGCTGGCCTTCTCCGCGGTCAGCCTGCTGTTCCTGTTCTTCCTGCAACTGGTGCAGGGCAGGCTGCCGCTGCACCTGACCGAGCCCGGCACCGAGATGACGCCGGCGCTGGCATGGAACACCGCGGTCAGCTTCGTCACCAACACGAACTGGCAGGCGTATTCGGGGGAGTCCACCCAGGGACACCTGGTGCAGATGGCGGGCCTGACGGTCCAGAACTTCGTGTCCGCGGCGGTCGGCATGGCCGTCGCCATCGCACTGGTCCGCGGCTTCGCGCGCACCAGAACCGGTGAGCTGGGCAACTTCTGGGTCGACCTGGTGCGCGGCACCCTGCGGATCCTGCTGCCGATCGCCGCGGTCGCCGCGGTCATCCTCATCGCCGGTGGTGCGATCCAGAACTTCGCCCTGCACTCGCAGGTGGTCAACACCATCGCCGGCGGCACCCAGACCATCCCGGGCGGCCCGGTGGCCAGCCAGGAGGCGATCAAGCTCCTCGGCACCAACGGGGGCGGCTTCTTCAACGCCAACTCCGCCCATCCCTTCGAAAACCCCACTGCGTGGACGAACTTCGTGCAGATCTTCCTGATCGCGATGATCGCGTTCTCGCTGCCGCGCACCTTCGGCAAGATGGTCGGCAACACCCGGCAGGGGCTGGCGATCGTCTCGGTGATGGGCGTCATCGCCGCGCTGAGCGTGACGCTGCTGATGGTGTTCCAGTTGCAGGCCCACGGCACGGTGCCGACGGCGGTCGGCGCGGCGACCGAGGGCGTCGAACAGCGCTTCGGCGTGGCGAATTCGGCGGTGTTCGCCGCGGCCACCACACTGACCTCCACCGGTGCGGTCAACTCGTACCACGATTCCTACACGAGCCTGGGCGGCATGGTGACGATGTTCAACATGCAGCTCGGTGAGATCGCGCCCGGCGGTGTGGGATCGGGCCTCTACGGCATGCTGATCCTGGCGATCATCACGGTCTTCGTCGCCGGTTTGATGGTCGGCCGCACCCCGGAGTACCTGGGCAAGAAGATCACCCCGCGGGAGATCAAGCTCGCCGCAGGCTATTTCCTGGTCACCCCGCTGCTGGTGCTGACGGGCACGGCGATCGCGATGTCAGGACCCCAGCAGCGCGACAGCATGCTCAACACCGGGCCCCACGGTCTGTCGGAAGTGCTCTACGCGTTCACCTCGGCGGCCAACAACAACGGCTCGGCCTTCGCCGGCATCAGCGTGAACACACCCTGGTACAACACCGCGCTCGGGTTGGCCATGCTGCTGGGACGCTTCCTGCCGCTGATCCTCGTGCTCGCGCTGGCGGGCTCCCTGGCCCGGCAGGGCAGCACGCCCGCCTCGGCCGGCACCCTGCCGACGCACCGTCCGCAGTTCGTCGGACTCGTCTCCGGCGTCACGCTGATCCTGGTCGCCCTGACCTTCCTGCCCATGCTCGCACTTGGGCCCCTCGCTGAAGGAATCCACTGAAAATGACTGTCACCATGGTGACTTCGGCGGTCGAATCCGCCGAAGTCGACTCGAAACCCGCGGCGCGCGTCGGCGGTGGGTTGCTCGACCCCGCGATGCTGGTGCGCTCACTGCCGGATGCGCTGCGCAAGCTCGACCCGCGCACGCTGTGGCGCAACCCGGTCATGTTCATCGTCGAGATCGGCGCCGTCTGGTCCACCGTCCTGGCGCTGATCGAGCCGTCCTGGTTCTCGTGGCTGATCGTCGGGTGGTTGTGGCTGACGGTGATCTTCGCCAACCTGGCCGAGGCGGTCGCCGAAGGCCGGGGCAAGGCGCAGGCCGACTCGCTGCGGAAAGCCAAGTCCGACACCGTCGCCCGCAGACTGAACGGCTGGGCACCCGGCCAGCCGGGGACCGAGGAGAGCGTCGCGGCCCCGATGCTCAAGCAGGGCGACCACGTCGTGGTCGAAGCCGGCCAGGTCATCCCCGGCGACGGTGATGTCGTGGAAGGCATTGCCTCGGTGGATGAGTCGGCGATCACCGGTGAATCGGCGCCGGTCATCCGGGAGTCCGGCGGTGACCGTTCGGCGGTGACCGGCGGTACCACCGTGCTGTCCGACCGCATCGTCGTCAAGATCACCCAGAAGCCGGGGGACAGCTTCGTCGACCGGATGATCGCCCTCGTCGAAGGTGCCAACCGGCAGAAGACGCCCAATGAGATCGCACTGAACATCCTGCTCAGCGCGTTGACGATCATCTTCGTGTTCGCCGTCGCGACGCTGCAGCCGCTGGCGGTGTTCGCCAAGGCCAACAACCCCGGCGTGCCCGACAACCTGGCGCTCGACGGCAACGGGGTGACCGGCATCGTCATGGTGGCGCTGTTGGTCTGCCTGATCCCGACCACCATCGGCGCCCTGCTGTCGGCCATCGGCATCGCCGGCATGGACCGCCTGGTGCAGCGCAACGTCCTGGCCATGTCCGGCCGCGCCGTCGAAGCCGCCGGCGACGTCAACACCCTGCTGCTGGACAAGACCGGCACCATCACCCTCGGTAACCGGCAGGCCGGCGAGTTCATCCCGCTGCGCGGGGTCGGCCCGGAGACCCTCGCCGACGCCGCACAGTTGTCGAGCCTGGCCGACGAGACCCCGGAAGGGCGCTCGATCGTGGTGTACGCCAAGGAAGCCCACGGACTGCGGGCCCGTCAACCCGGCGAGTTGGCCGGCGCGCGGTGGGTCGAATTCACCGCGGCCACAAGGATGTCCGGGGTCGACCTGGACGACGGCCAATCGCTGCGCAAAGGTGCGGCCAGCTCGGTGGCCGAGTGGGTGCGCAGCCAGGGCGCGACGGTGCCGACCCAGCTGACCGACATCGTCAACGACGTCTCCAACTCCGGTGGCACACCGCTGGTGGTCGGTCGCTCGCACCACGGCAGGGCCGAGGTGCTGGGGGTCATCCACCTCAAGGACGTGGTCAAGCAGGGCATGCGAGAACGCTTCGACGAGATGCGCCGCATGGGAATCCGCACCATCATGATCACCGGCGACAATCCCATGACCGCCAGGGCGATCGCCGAGGAAGCCGGTGTGGACGACTTCCTCGCCGAAGCCACCCCGGAAGACAAACTGGCACTGATCAAGAAGGAGCAGGCCGGGGGACGGCTGGTCGCGATGACCGGCGACGGCACCAACGACGCACCCGCCCTGGCGCAGGCCGACGTCGGCGTGGCGATGAACACCGGGACGTCGGCCGCCAAAGAGGCCGGCAACATGATCGACCTCGATTCGGACCCGACCAAGCTGATCGAGATCGTCGAGATCGGCAAGCAGTTGCTGATCACCCGTGGCGCGTTGACGACGTTCTCGATCGCCAACGACATCGCGAAGTACTTCGCGATCATCCCGGCGCTGTTCATGACATTGTTCCCCGGCCTGGACCTGCTGAACATCATGCGGCTGCACAGCCCGCAGTCGGCGATCCTGTCCGCGGTGATCTTCAACGCGATCGTCATCGTGTTCCTGATCCCGCTGGCGCTGCGCGGCGTGCGCTACACCCCGGCCGGCGCGTCGAAGTTGTTGAGCCGCAACATGCTGATCTACGGCCTCGGCGGCATCGTCGCACCGTTCGTCGGCATCAAACTCATCGATCTGGTTGTCCACCTCCTTCCTGGGATGTCTTAGATGAATCTGTCCACTCTCCTCCGTCACCACTGGGCAGCGCTGCGCGCGCTGTTGCTGCTCACCGTCCTGCTCGGGCTGGTCTATCCGGCCCTGGTGTGGGTGCTGGCCCAGGCGCCCGTTCTCAAGCACAACGCCGAGGGCTCCCTGGTCGAGGCCGACGGCCGGACCGTCGGGTCCAGCCGGCTCGGCCAGCTGTTCACCGACGCCGACGGCAACCCACTGCCGCAGTACTTCCAGTCCAGGCCGTCCGCGGCCGGCGACGGCTACGACCCGATGGCGACCAGCGCCAGCAACCTGGGCCCCGAGGACATCGTCGACACCGGGGACCGCACCAGTCTGTTGACCCTGGTCTGTGCCCGCAGCCTCGCCGTGGGGGAGGCCGACGGGGTCAGCGGCGCCCGCCCGTTCTGCACCAACGACGGTGTCGGCGCGGTGCTGTCGGTGATCGGGCCCCGGGACGCACGTGGCACCGTGGTCAACCCCACGCGGGTGATCAGCGTCAACCAGCCCTGCGCCGACACCACCACCCCGTTCGTCGCCACCTACGAGGGGGTGCGCGTGGAATGCAATGACGGCCAGGACTTTTCGCTCGGCCAGATCGTCGCGGTCGAGGGCGCTGCCGGGGAACCGCAGGTGCCCGCCGACGCCGTCACCGCCAGCGGCAGCGGCCTGGACCCCGACATCTCCCCGGCATACGCCGATCTGCAGGTCGAGCGTGTCGCGCAGGCCCGCGGGATCAGCGCCGAGGAGGTGCGCGCGATCGTCGCCGATCACACCCGCGGACGCGATCTGGGGTTCATGGGCCAGCCCCGGGTGAACGTGCTGGCGGTCAACCTGGCCCTGGACGGGCGCTCGGGTCGGCCGGCGTGACGGTCAGGCGCGCGCCCGGCGATTGCCGGGTGCGCGCCGCGGCTGACAAGGTGAACACGTGAGCACCGGCCGATACCGCGCGAAGCGGGGCGAGCTGCGCATCTACCTGGGCGCGGCCCCGGGGGTGGGCAAGACGTTCGCGATGCTCGGTGAAGCGCACCGCCGGTTGGAGCGGGGCACCGATCTGGTGGCGGCGGTGGTGGAGACGCACGGCCGCACGAAGACCGCCGAGCTGCTCGAGGGCATCGAGATCGTCCCGCCCCGGTACGTCGACTACCGGGGCGGCACGTTCGCCGAACTGGACGTCCCCGCCGTGATCGCCCGCAATCCCGAGGTGGTCCTGGTCGACGAGCTGGCGCACACCAACACCCCGGGCAGTGCCAATCCCAAGCGCTGGCAGGACGTCGAGGAGCTCCTCGACGCCGGGATCACCGTGATCTCGACGGTCAACGTCCAGCACCTGGAGAGTCTCAACGACGTGGTCGCGCAGATCACCGGTATCGCCCAGCAGGAGACGATCCCGGACGCGGTGGTCCGCAGCGCCGATCAGATCGAATTGGTCGACATCACCCCGGAAGCCTTGCGGCGCCGGCTCTCCCACGGAAACGTCTATCAGCCCGACCGCATCGACGCGGCGCTGAGCAACTACTTCCGGCAGGGCAATCTGACCGCGCTGCGCGAACTGGCGCTGCTGTGGCTCGCCGACCAGGTGGACGCGGCGCTGGCCAAGTACCGCGCCGACCACAAGATCAGCGACACCTGGGAGGCCCGGGAGCGGGTCGTGGTGGCGGTTACCGGCGGGCCCGAGTCAGAGACGTTGGTGCGCCGGGCGTTCCGCATCGCCTCGAAGTCCAGCGCCGAGCTCATGGTGGTCCATGTCGTCCGCGGCGACGGGCTCGCCGGCGCGTCCGCCCCGGAGCTGGGCAAGATCCGCGAACTCGCGTCCAGTCTCGGCGCCACCGTGCACACGGTGGTCGGCGACGACGTCACCACGGCGCTGATGGATTTCGCCCGGGAACGCAACGCCACCCAGCTGGTGATCGGCACGTCGCGGCGGTCACGCTGGGCGCGGATCCTCGACGAGGGCATCAGCGCGAGAACCGTCCAGGAGTCCGGCCGGATCGACGTCCACATGGTGACCCACCAGGAGGCCAAGGCGGGCTGGTCGATGGCCTCGCTGTCACCGCGCAGCCGCCACCTGACGTCGTGGCTGGCCGCGCTCGTGGTGCCGGCGCTGCTGTGCGCGGTCACCGTGCTGTTCCTCGACCCGCTCCTCGGGATCGGCGGCGAGAGCGCCCTGTTCTTCATCGGCGTGCTCGTCGTCGCACTGCTGGGCGGGGTGGCGCCGGCGGCGCTCTCGGCGGTGCTGTCGGGATTTCTGCTCAACTATTTCCTCGTCGAACCGCGCTACACGCTGACGATCGCCGCGCCGGACAGCGCGGTCACCGTGTTCGTGCTGCTGGCCGTCGCGGTGGCGGTGGCGGCGCTGGTCGACAGCGCGGCCAAGCGGGCGCGCGAGGCCGGCCGCGCCGCACAGGAAGCCGAACTGCTCGCGCTGTTCGCGGGCTCGGTGCTGCGGGGTGCGGATCTGACCGCATTGCTGGAACGGGTACGCGAAACCTATCTGCAGCAGTCGGTTTCGCTGCTGCGCGACACCCCCGAGGGCGGCTCGGTGATCGTCGCGTGCGTCGGCGACCATCCCTGTACCGACATCGGCTCGGCCGACACGGCGATCGAGGTCGGCGATGACGAATTCTGGCTGTTGATGGCGGGCCGCAAGCTGGCGGCGCGGGAGCGCCGCGTGCTCGGCGCGGTCGCGACACAGGCCGCGGGGCTGGTGCGTCAGCGCGAACTCACCGAGGAGGCCAGTCGCGCGGAGGCGATCACCAAGGCCGACGAGTTGCGCCGCTCGCTGCTCTCGGCGGTCAGCCACGATCTGCGCACCCCGCTGGCCGCGGCCAAGGCGGCGGTGTCGAGTCTGCGCACCGAGGACGTCGAGTTCTCGCCGGAGGACACCGCCGAACTGCTCGCCACGGTGGAGGAGTCGATCGACGGGCTCACCGCGCTGGTCGGCAACCTGCTGGATTCCTCCCGGCTGGCCGCCGGGGTGGTCACACCGGACGCTGACCGGGTCTACGTGGAGGAGGCGGTTCAGCGCGCGCTGCTCGGGATCAGGCGCGGTACGACCGCGTCCGGGCTCAGCGCGCTGGAGCGGGTGAAGGTCGAAGTCGGTGACGCGGTGGTGATCGCCGATCCCGGCCTTCTGGAGCGCGTGCTGGTCAACCTGATCGACAACGCGCTGCGCTACTCCATGGGCAGCGTGGTCCGGGTCAACGCCGGCCGGGTCGGGGAGCGGGTGCTGATCAACGTCATCGACGAGGGTCCCGGGGTGGCCAGGGGCGCCGAGGAGCAGCTGTTCGAACCTTTTCAGCGGCTCGGCGACACCGACAACACCAGCGGAGTCGGGCTGGGCCTGTCGGTCGCCCGCGGCTTCACCGAGGCGATGGGAGGTTCGATCTCGACCGGTGACACCCCCGGTGGCGGGCTCACCGTCGTCGTCGACCTCCCTGCCGACTCTTCAGGAGGCTCACGATGAGCAAGATCCGGGTGCTTGTCATCGACGACGAACCGCAGATCCTGCGCGCGCTGCGGATCAACCTGTCGGTGCGCGGCTACGAGGTGTTCACCGCAGCGACCGGCGCGGAGGGGCTGAAGCTGGCCGCCGAGTGCAGACCCGACGTGGTGATCCTCGATCTCGGCCTGCCCGACCTGACCGGTATCGACGTGATCACCGGTCTGCGCGGCTGGCTTTCGGTGCCGATCATCGTGCTGTCGGCGCGCACCGACTCCTCGGACAAGGTGCGTGCTCTCGACGCCGGCGCCGACGACTACGTGACCAAGCCGTTCGGCATGGACGAGTTCCTCGCGCGGTTGCGTGCCGCCGCGCGGCGCAGCGCGGCGGCTTCCGACATGGACGAGCCGGTGATCGAAACATCGTCGTTCACAGTGGATCTCGCGGCGAAGAAGGTGACGCGCAACGGCGCCGAAGTGCACCTGACGCCCACCGAGTGGGGGATGCTGGAGATGCTGGTCCGGCATCGCGGCAAACTCGTCGGACGCGAGGAACTGCTACGCGAAGTCTGGGGACCGGCATACGCCAAGGAAACACACTATCTGCGGGTGTATCTCGCGCAGCTGCGGCGCAAACTCGAAGTCGACCCGGCCAAACCCAAACACCTTCTCACCGAGGCCGGGATGGGCTACCGCTTCGAACAGTGAGCGGTCGGCGTCACGTCAACATCGCGCTAAGAACGGTTCGGCGGGCGTCAGAAGTGCGTATGGACGGTGGCGACCGGCGTGCGCCGGCCGTAGACCTGAGTCATGACACTGGTTCTGGACACCACCGATGACCCTCCGCTATCTGCCACGCCCCCTCGCGCGCCGGAGATGCGCGTCAACGCGGGGCACTGCGTTCCCGCCGCAGCCCTGGCCGACCGGACGCTGGCGGACTGGGCTCGCTCCCACGGGGTTTCGGTGGCCGCGCGCGACGACCACGACCTCGACCTCGTGCGGTACCGACAGATCCGGCCGATCCAGGTGGTGTTCCGGTGTGGCGCGGCGGCGGCCCCGATCCGGCGCGCCGTCGCAATGGACGTGTCGCGGTTCATCGTCGACACCGCGCAACAGATGGCGCGGGTGGCTGAGGACGCCCACAGCACGAAGTACCTCTACCTGACCGATCAGGCGCCGTTGATGTTGGGGGACAGGCGGTTGACGGTGGTCGGTCTGCACACCGAGGTCGACCGGGCGGACGACGCCGCCGAATGGGCGGTTGCGGCCCGCGGACTGGTGCGGCGCGCGACGGTTCTGCAGGCCTGCGGTTCGACGGTCAGGCGACTGGCGCTCAGCGGAGGCTCCCTGTGCTTCTGGGCGCACGCCCCTCAGGTGGCCGGGATCGTGGTGGCCGTCGACCATGCGGTCCGCACCGAATGCGACGCCAGGAGGTTGCCGCGTCCTGCCGTCACCCTGGCCGCGCTGACGGTGGCGCCGGCGCTGGGCGGTGCACGGTGAACGCGCGCACCGGTTTTCGCCTGCGTAACGACTGGCGCCGGTTGCCCACCACGCTGCTCGACGGTGACTTCCCTTGGGGCGCAATCGTCGTCGCGCCCGCCCGCTATGGGTCGGCCCAGCGGCGGTTGGTGGTCTATCCGCCGGGGATCGACGAGTACGAGCGGCGCTGGTTACGGGCCTGCACACGCCAACCCGATCGGCCGCTCCAGACCAACTGGTGCCTGCTGTGCGCGAACCGGTCGAGCCGGGCCAGCGCCGAACTCAGGTCGCCGGCCACGGGCAGTTCCTTGACGGGGTCGCAGATCTCGAGCAGTCGCCGCACGGCGGGGCTGGCGACGATGACCCAGTCCACGTCGCTGCGCACGCTGTGCACGCTGATGTAGTACAGCGCGGTGAAGCCCTGGCTGCCGAAGAAGTCGACCGCGCGCAGGTCGAGCACCAGTTGCCGGGACACGCGGGTGTGCCGTTCGACGTAGCGGGCGAGTGCACGGCCGTTGACGGCGTCGATCTCGCCGATGACCGCGACCGCGACCCGGTAGGGCGAACACTGGCGTACGGCGAATTTCGCGTTGCCGCACTGCTCCTCGTCGGTAGGAGCAGCGGTGCGGTAGGCGGGTTCAGTACCGACGGAGACCATCCTCATTTCCACAAGCGTGACTGCAGCGAAGCTCTGGGCACATCCGGGGCTGGGTACTCAACCGCAATCAGAGTAGTACGGATTCCGTAGGTTCGGGGCACGCTCGCGTGGATCGCGAGTTCCCGCCCCGCCTGGGCGCATTCCCGTCCGCCACCTCCGAGAAGGTTGACGAAGGCGTCAATCCCGGGGTGCGCGGCTACGGAATCCGTCGTCGGTGTCGGTGGACACGTCAACCGACCTGGGCGCGCAGCGTGGCCAGCGCGCGGCTCAGCAGCCGCGACACGTGCATCTGCGACACGCCGATCTGTTCGGCGATCTGGCTCTGCGTGCGGTTGTCGAAGAATCGCAGTTGCAGCACCAGCCGGTCACGGGCGGGCAGGGTGGCCAACAGCGGTTGCACGGTCTGAATGTCGATGACGCGCTGGATGTTCTCGTCGGGGCCGCCGATGGTGTCCAGCAGGGTGAGCCCGTCGCCGTCACCGTTGAGCATCGTCTCCTGCTCGGTTGAGCGGGTGGAGTAGGCGTTCGCCGCAACGAGGCCTTCCACGATCTCGGCCCGGTCCATCCCGAGGTACTCCGCGAGTTCGCTCGGCGTGGGCGCCCGGTTGAGCTGATGGGTGAGTTCAGACTTTGCGCTGTTCATCCGCACGTTGAGTTCTTTGAGTCGGCGGGGAACCTTCAACGACCAGCCGTGGTCGCGGAAGTAGCGCCGGACCTCGCCCATCATCGTCGGGACCGCGAACGCCAGGAAATCGTTGGCGGCGTCGACGTCGAACCTGTTGACGGCGTTGAGCAGGCCGACTCGCGCGACCTGGACCAGGTCCTCGTGCGCTTCGCCGCGTCCGCGGAAACGGCGCGCGATGTGGTCGGCCAGCGGGAGGCAGCGTTCGACGATGGCTTCCCGCAGGCGCTGATACGCCACGGATTCGGGGTCCAGCGCCGACAGCTCCCGGAACATGTCAACGACGTCGTCGTAGGCGCCGTTGGTGCGGGGACGGGTCTTGTG
This sequence comes from Mycolicibacterium vaccae NBRC 14118 = CIP 105934, assembly GCF_001552715.1. Taxonomy (GTDB): domain Bacteria; phylum Actinomycetota; class Actinomycetes; order Mycobacteriales; family Mycobacteriaceae; genus Mycobacterium; species Mycobacterium vaccae. The sequence goes on from NZ_BCRS01000132.1 coordinate 13,720, forward strand.
GGTGTGCCTGCGCTCGATCGTCTCGGTCGGAGTGATCGTGGGGGCAATGGTCTTGGGCTGGTCGATCGTCTGCACGGGTCACGCTTTCAAAGTCGTGCACATGACGGCGGGATCGCTCAATGCCGGTCGGCTCGGTAGAGCCTCTAACGGGGTGGTGATCAAACTCCGGCGGCAGAATTGTTTGAGGGTGAGCATTCTCGTCACGCTGTGGACCGCTCACTAGCGATTGGCATTCGGGACCAACAGATCACGCCGGGTGCTCGACATGCGCTTGTAGCGGTAGATAGGTCACCTCGATAAGCAAAAAGCCTGGAAGCTCAAGCATTTTCTGCTGCGAGACAGTGACTCAATATTTATCACCTTCTACCGACAATACGGGTCGGACAGGCAATAGCAACCCCGGCGCCGAGTTATCAGGGTTCTCTCATCCCCTCGGTGATGTTGAGTGCCGCCCACCCGGGGTTCAACGTCACCCGGGTGCGGCGGCTCGCACAGCGCGTCTAGAACCAGACTTTTCGGCCCCCGACCGGCCGTCCGACGGCGCCGAGGATCCACAGCACGATGCCGACCACCACGAGAATCCCACCGATGGTGTACAGGATCGACAGGCCGGTGAAGTATCCGATCAACAAAAGGATGACGCCGAGGATGATCATTATTTGCTCCGATTCGAGGTGGCTGGGATCTGACAGGTATGTCCGGAGTTGCCGGGATTAAACATCCGGTTCAAAACCGCTCACGCCGCGGCGCGGACGCGACGCCGGGGCCGGTGTCGGCAGGTGGTGGCCGCCGAGCACGACGTCGCACGGGCGGTGTCGCGGGGTTTGGCGTATCCCGGGCGCGGGCATCACCCGGCCATGCCGCAACAGGTCCGTGGTCTCCAGCGTCAGCACCAGTTCCAGCCTGCCGGCATAACCGTCCACAAGCGCCGCCCGGGCGCCGTGGTGGGGGCGTTCGTCGTCGGGGTGGCCACCGGCGCGCTGACCCGCTCCCGACGGTCCCAGCCTGCGTCGCGGCCCGTCCGCGCTCCGGCCGGGACCGGGCCCGCCGACGACCCCGAACGGCCCGAGGCCGACCCCGAGCAACCCGAACGCGCTGAGCACCCTGACACCGACGCCCCGCCCGCCGACCACCCGACCAAACCCGACTCGCCGTCCGACCTGACCCGGCCCTCGGTCAGATACGTGCTCCGGCAGACGGCGAGTCAGTTCAGCCGCGACCAGTGCACCGACCTGGCTGCGGCGCTGACCTACTACGCCGTGCTGTCGTTGTTCCCCGCGCTGGTGGTGGTGATGTCGCTGCTGGGTGTGCTGGGCCAGGGGGAGCGCACTGCCGACTCGATCCTGCAGATCGTCGACGACGTCAGCCCCGGCGCGGCCGTCGACGTGCTCCGCGGACCCATCGAGAACCTCGTCAACGCACCGTCGGCCGGGCTCACCCTGGTCGCCGGCATCCTCGGCGCACTCTGGTCGGCGTCCGGTTTCGTCGGCGCGTTCGGGCGCGCGATGAACAGGATCTACGAGGTCGAGGAGGGGCGGCCGATGTGGAAACTGCGCGCGCAACAGCTCCTCCTCACCCTGGTCGGGCTGCTCGTCGCGGCGGCCGTCGCGCTGCTGCTGGCGCTCAGCGGACCGGTCGCCGAGGCGGTCGGCGGATACCTCGGTGTCGGCGAGACCGGCCTGACGATCTGGAACGTCGCGCGCTGGCCGGCGCTGCTCGCGCTCGTGGTCGTCGGGGTGGCCGCGCTGTACTACCTCAGCCCCAACGTCCAGCAGCCGAAGTTCCGCTGGATCAGCGTCGGCGCGGCGGTCGCGATCCTGACGTGGGTGGTGGCCTCCCTGGGCTTCGGCTTCTACGTGGCCAACTTCAGCAACTACGACAAGACCTTCGGCACCCTCGCCGGGGTGATCGTGTTCCTGCTGTGGGTGTGGCTGACCAACCTGGCACTGCTGTTCGGCGCCGAGATCGACGCGGAACTGGAGCGGGGTCGTCAACTCCAGGCCGGGATCAGTGCCGAGGACTCCCTCAAACTGCCGCTGCGCGACACCACCGTCATCGACAAGAACCGGGCCAAGGACCGCGAGAACCGGTTGCGGGGACGGAAACTCCGCCGCTCCCGTGGTCGGCAGGGGTAGCTGCGTTTGCCGTCCCGGGTCGCCGGGTAGAGGGCCGGTTCACCCATGCAGAGAAGGAGGCCGGTGCCGTGAGCGTCGTCCGTCGTAGTCGTTCCCTGGTCCGTCGCGGCGTGAAGGCGCAGCGCCGGGTCGCGCTCGCCCAGATGCTGTTCTGGCCGGTACTCATCGGTGGCGGACTGGTGGCCGGCGCAACCGCGTTCGTGGCGGTGCGGCGTCACCGCCGGGAAGACACCCACCCTGCGCCGCCCGTGGTGGTCGGATAAAGCCGGGCGTGACGCCACCTGCTGCTTTACGCTGAGCGGATGCGGTTGGCGTGGCCGTTGGTGGGCCGCGGACACGAGACCCGTCTCATCGAGGCGGCGCTGTCGGACGCCGACACCGCGGGTGTGGTGATCTCCGGGCACGCCGGCGTGGGCAAGAGTCGGGTGGCGTCGGCCGCCCTGGACGCCGCAGCCGCGCGCGGCCACGAGGTGCGCTGGATCGCGGGCTCCTCGGCGGCGCGCGACATTCCGCTGGGCGCCATGGCCTCCTGGGCCGATCCGGCCGACACGCACGCCCTGCAGTCGGTGTGCGGCGTGATCGAACGGCTCACGGCGGCGCCTCGACCGGTGCTGATCGGGGTGGACGACGCGCACCAACTCGACGACATGTCGCTGTTCGTGCTCCACCAGATCGTGCACCGGCGCACCGCCAAGCTCATCGTGACGCTGCGGGAGGGCGAGACCGTCCCCGGCGGGCTCTCCGAACTCTGGCGGCTCGCCGATTTCGAATGGCTCACGCTGGCGCCGTTGCCCAGGGACGACACCGCGACCCTGCTGACCCGCAGCCTCGACGGGCCGGTGGACCCGGAGTCGGTCAGCCGACTGCACCGACTGACCGGCGGCAACGTGCTCTATCTGCGGCACATCGTGGAACAGGAACTGGCCGACGGCCGACTGACCCGGCGACACGACCACTGGCGCTGGAGCGGAGAACCCTCGGTGCCGCAGACGCTGGTCGAGCTCATCGAATCGCGGATGGGGGCGCTGCGCCCCGAAGTGGCCGCCGTCCTGGATGTGCTCGCGGTCGGCGAACCTCTGGAACTGGCTGTGCTGCAACGCATCACCGACCCCGCAGCGGTGGAGGAAGCCGACGTGCACGGCCTGGTCAGCGTGGACCGGGACGGTCCGCGTCCCGAGGTCCGGGTGGCGCACCCGCTCTACGGGGAGGTGCGGCGCAACCGCACCGCACCGACCCGGCTGCGTCGGTTACGCGGACTGGTCGCCACCGAACTCGCTGCCGCCCCCGATCACGACGAGGTGCGGATCCTGGTGCGCCGGGCGGCGCTGATCCTCGACTCCGACCTCGAACCCGATGCGGACCTGTTGCTGCGTGCGGCCCGCGGTGCGGTCTGCCTGGCCGACCTGCCGCTGGCCGAACGACTGGCCGAGGCCGCGGGCCGGGCCGGGGCGGGCCCGTCGGCGCAGTTCGTCCGCGCGCACGCGCTGTCCTGGCTGGGCCACGGCGACACAGCCGAAGAAGTGCTCACCGGCGTCGACACCGAAGCGCTGAGCGAAGGGGACTTCGCCCGATACACGTTCTTCCGCGCCAGCAACATGCTGTGGGAACTGGCC
>NZ_BCRS01000133.1 GCF_001552715.1 Mycolicibacterium vaccae NBRC 14118 = CIP 105934
CGGCCAGCCAGTGTCCGGCCGAGCGCGCAGCGCGCGTCAGCAGCACGGTGGCCGCCGACAGCGAGGCTTCGGCGGCCGCCGAATACCGCTGCGCGGCAGGACCGGCGGTCAGATGCGCGGCCAGCTGCAGCGCCTCGGCGGCCAGCGACGCACCCGAGGGCGTGGCACCGTCGAGCGGATCCGACGGGCGCAGCACCAGTTGCTCGGCGTCGTCGGCGGCGTCGAACCACCGGCCGGGGACACCGGGATCGGCGAAGTGCTCGAGCGCGAGGTCCAACAGTCGGCACGCATGGTCGAGCCATTCCGGCTGCGCAGTCGCCTGGTGCAGCGTCAGCAGGCCGGTGGCCAGCGCGGCGTGATCCTCCAGCACCGCCACGCTGTCGCCGACCACACCGCCGAGGCTGGAGCGCCGGAGTCGGCCGTCGACCACATGCACCGCGAGCACACGGCGGGCGCATTCGATTGCGGCGGACAGATACTCGGGCCGGTCACACGCGAACGACGCCTCGCTCAACGCGGTGATCGCCAACCCGTTCCACGCGGTCACCACCTTGTCGTCGCGGGCGGGCTGCGGCCTGGCACGCCTGGCCGTGCGCAGGGCCGTGCGCACGCGCTCGAAGCGGTCGGGGTCCTCCGGATCGGCCCGCAACTGCAGCACCGACGCGCCCGCTTCGAAGGTTCCAGCCTCGGTGACCCCGAAAACGTGGGCAGCCCAACGTCCTTCGCTCTCGCCGAGCACGTCGACGAGCTGGCCGGGCGTCCACACGTAGGTCAGGCCCTCCACCCCGGCGGTGTCGGCGTCCAGCGCCGAGCAGAACATCGCGTCGGCGCGCAACTCGTCGATCAAGAACTCCGCGGTCTCTTCGGCCACCTTGTACGCCAACGGGTTTCCGGTGACACGGGCCCAGTGCGCATAGACGCGCAGCAGCTGGGCGTTGTCGTAGAGCATCTTCTCGAAGTGCGGCACCACCCACTTGGCATCGACACTGTAGCGGGCGAATCCGCCGCCGAGCTGGTCGTAGATGCCGCCGCGGGCCATCGCCTCGCAGGTCTGCGACACCGGCGCCGGCGACGCGCCGGTGCGTTCGTGGTGACGCAGCAGCGCCTCGAGCAGCGACGAGGGCGGGAACTTGGGCGCGCCACCGAAACCGCCGTTGACGGTGTCGAAGTCGCGGAGCACGGCCGCCACCGCCTCGTCGCACATCACGGCGGTGACGGGCGGCCCACCACCGGGCAGGCCCGCGGCCATCGACCGCAACTCCCCCGCGATCTTGTCCGACGTCTCCTCCACCTCGGCGCGGCGGGTGCGCCACGTCTCGGTGACCGCGGCCAGCAGCTGCAGGAAGGTGTCCTTCGGGTAGTAGGTGCCGCAGAAGAACGGCCGGCCGTCGGGGGTCAGGAAGCATGTCATCGGCCAGCCGCCCTGACCGGTCAGCGCCACCGTCGCGTTCATGTACACCGCATCCAGATCGGGCCGCTCCTCGCGGTCGACCTTGATGCAGACGAAGCCGGCGTTCATCGCCGCGGCGACGTCGTCGTCGGCGAAGGACTCATGGGCCATCACATGGCACCAGTGGCAGGCCGAATAGCCCACCGACAGCAGGATGGGCACGTCGCGTTCGGCGGCCAGCGCCAAGGCCTCCGGTGTCCACTGCTGCCAGTGCACCGGGTTGTCGGCGTGCTGCCTCAGATACGGGCTGGTCGCCCGCGCCAGGGAATTCGTCGAGCCGTCAGCTCGAGCCACGTTCCGTCCCGTCGGCCGGATTCTCGGTCGCCAGGTCCGGGTCGGCGCCGGCCTTCTTCTCGCCCGCCTCACCTTCGCCGGCCCCGCTGTCGGCCGGAGGGCCGGCCGACTCGTCACCCTCGGGTTCGGCCGCGCCGAAGGACTTCGGCAGCTTGCGCAGGTGCCGGTTCATCGACCACACCAACAGGAACACCGCGATCAGCAGCAGCACCACGATGATCAGCCCGAACGGGCTTGCCTTGCCGAAATCCGGCCCGGTCTGACGCGGCCCGTCCTGGGCCACCGTCATCAGGTCCATGCCCATCATGAGCAGGTCAGTCATCGCGTTCCTCAATCCCGGCGAACAGGTCGGTCTCGGGCAGTTTCACCGGCACCCGTGACCTGGCCAACTCGAACTCTTCGGTCGGCCACAACCGCTGCTGCCACTCCATCGGTGTGGTGAAGAAAAAGCTCTTCGGGTCGATCTGCGTGGCGTGTGCCAGCAACGCCTCGTCCCGCTGAGCGAAGTACTTGCTGCACTCGATCCGGGTGGTCACCCGTTTGGCCAGGAGGTCCTCCTCCGGGTCCCAACTCTCCAGCCATTTGCTGAACGGACCTTCTTTGCCGTGCTTGGCGAACTCGTCCTGCAGGACCTGCATGCGCTGCCGCAGGAACCCGTGGTTGTAGTACAGCTTCGAGACGTTCCACGGCCGGCCGGCGTCCGGGTAGAGCAGGTGGTCGCCGGCGGCCTCGTAGGCGGCGACGGACACCTGGTGGCACTTGATGTGGTCCGGGTGCGGGTAGCCGCCGTTCTCGTCGTAGGTGGTCATCACGTGCGGCTTGAAGTCCCGGATCACCTTGACCAGCGCCGCGGTGGGGACGTCCAGCGGCTCCTGCGCGAAGCACCCCTCGGGCAGCGGCGGCGGCGGATCACCCTCGGGCAGTCCGGAGTCGACGAAGCCCAGCCAGTGGTGCTCGACGCCGAGGATCTGGGCCGCCTTGGCCATCTCGTCGCGGCGGATCTCCGGCATCCGGCCGTGCACCTCCGGCAGGTCCATCGCCGGATTGAGGATGTCGCCACGTTCCCCACCGGTCAGCGTCACAACCATGACGCGCACGCCTTCGTCGACGTAGCGCGCCATCGTCGCCGCACCCTTGCTGGACTCGTCGTCCGGGTGCGCATGGACGGCCATCAACCGCAGTTCGCTCAACCTGGTCCTTCTCAGCTGGTCACCTGCTTGCCCACTCACGCTTCGGTTCAACCGCGCGAGTGGCCTTATAGTTCCAGGTCTAGTAGACCCATCCGACCGACGGGCATGCAAAACGAGATGATCGACCGTCCCACCGAACGCTACGGACGACAGCGGCTCAGCAGGCGCACCCGCCGCTGGATCGTCATCGGATTGACGGCGCTGGTGGTGGTCACCGGCATCGCCATCGCCGCCGTCGCGTTCACCCGGTTCGGCTCCGGCGACGTCAAGGGCGAACTCGCCGGCTACCGGGTGGTCGATCCCCACACCGTCGAGGTCACCGTGAGCGTGACCCGCGACGACCCGTCACGCCCGGTGGTCTGCATCGTGCGCGCCCGGTCCTACGACGGTGACGAGACGGGGCGGCGCGAGGTGCTGGTGCCGCCCGCATCGGACAAGACGGTGCAGGTCACAGCGACTGTCCAGACAAGCCGGCCGGCGGTCGTGGGCGACGTGTACGGGTGCGGTACCGACGTTCCGGGCTACCTGGTCGGCGGCTGAGAACCGACCGGGCGGCCCAACGGCGGCGGTAAAAATCTGAGGTTCGGCCCACCCGGCGGTGCTATGCTGGCCCGATACACGGTTCCTGCTGGGGCCGTGTATTGCTGCATTCTGGAGCTCAGAACCGACGCTCGCGATGACAGCAGTACACGCAGGAGCTTCCCGGCGCCGTGTGGAGTTTTTTCAACCTTCTTCGGCCCTACCGCGTAGAAGCAACAAAACGACAGGAGCAGGACATGACCGACACCCAGGTCACCTGGCTGACCCAAGAGTCCCACGACCGCCTCAAGGGCGAGCTCGATCAGCTGATCGCCAACCGTCCCGTCATCGCCGCCGAGATCAACGACCGCCGCGAAGAGGGCGACCTGCGTGAGAACGGCGGCTACCACGCCGCCCGCGAGCAGCAGGGCCAGGAAGAGGCCCGCATCCGTCAGCTGCAGGAGCTGCTCAACAACGCCAAGGTCGGCGAGGCCCCGAAGCAGTCCGGCGTCGCCCTGCCCGGCTCGGTGGTGAAGGTCTATTACGACGACGACGAGAACGACACCGAGACCTTCCTGATCGGCACCCGCGAGCAGGGCGTCAGCGACGGCAAGCTCGAGGTGTACTCGCCGAATTCGCCGCTGGGCGGCGCGCTGCTCGACGCGAAGGTCGGCGAATCGCGCTCCTACACCGTGCCCAGCGGCAACACCGTCAAGGTCACCCTGGTCAGCGCCGAGCCGTATCACGGCTGAGGCCACAGCGGGCCGGGTCCCGGTGACGGGCGCGGCCCGTTGAGGCCGCGTTAGTCTCCGACGATGGCGCAGATCGCAGAGGACCTGTTCCTGCTGCTCATCGACAACGCGTCCGCCCAACCCGCCCTGGACGGCCCACGCCGCGAGCGGGCGCTCGCGGCCGCGGTGCTGCTCGACCTGGCCTACGCCTGCCGCATTCGGCCTGCCGTGGACGGCGAGCCGATCCCGGCGGGCCGGCTGGTCGCGCTCGACGCCGCCGGTCCGATGGATCCGGTGGCGGATCCGGCGTTCGAGTTGCTGCGCGCCCGGCCGCTCATCCCCGGCGCGGCGATCAAATCGCTGGCGAAACGCAGCGAGAAGCTCGTCGTCGCACAATTGGAGCGGACCGGCCAGATTCGGCGTATCCCTCGGTCGGGCAAGCTGTTCCGACGTTCGTACGCGTACCCGCTCATCCACCGCGACCGGGCCACCGCGGCGCGCGTCGCGTTGATGGCCGCGCTGTTCGACCGGCGACCGCCCGCACCGGCGACGGCCGGGGTGATCACCGTGCTGCACGCGGTCGACGGCCTCGGCGCACTGCTGAGCCTCAACGACCGCGGCTGGCGCTGGGTGCACGCCCGCGCAGGTGAGATCGCCGGCGGCAGCTGGGTCGACGAGTCCGTGTCCGGGCTGCCGGAGATCAACCTCGCGGTCACCTCGTCCGCGGTCCGGCAGGCGCTGACTCCGCTGGCTTAGCCGAGGGAGCCGAGCGCCTGCTCGACGTCGCCGAGCAGGTCGGCGACGTCCTCGATGCCGACGGACAGCCGCACCAGGTCGTCGGGCACCTCCAGCTGGGAACCGGCGGTCGAGGCGTGCGTCATCGCGCCTGGATACTCGATCAGCGATTCCACCCCGCCCAGCGACTCGGCGAGGATGAAGATCTCGGTGCGGGCGCAGAAGTCGCGGGCGGCCTGCGGACCGCCGCGCAGCCGCGCCGACACCATGCCACCGAATCCGCTCATCTGGCGGGCCGCGACGTCGTGGTTGAGATGGCTGGGCAGACCCGGGTACAGCACCGTCGTGACCGCAGGATGCTCGGCGAGGAACTCGGCGATCGCCAGCGCGTTCTCGCTGTGCCGCTGCATCCGCAACGGAAGCGTCTTCAGCCCGCGGATGGTCAGGTACGCGTCGAACGGTCCCGGCACCGCGCCCGCGCCGTTCTGCAGGAACGCGAACGCCGCGTCCAGGGATTCGTCGTCGGTCAGCAGAGCCCCGCCGACGACGTCGGAGTGCCCACCGATGTACTTCGTCGTCGAGTGCAGCACGATGTCGGCACCCAGAGACAGCGGCTGCTGCAAAGCCGGTGAGGCGAACGTGTTGTCCACCAACACCTTTGCGCCCCTGGCCGCGCCGATCTCGGCGATGCCGGCGATGTCGGCGATCGACAGCAGCGGGTTGGTCGGCGTCTCGATCCAGATCAGCTTGGTGCGGTCGCTGACAGCCGCGCGCACGTGGTCGAGGTCGGACAGCGTCACTGCGGTGTAGCTGATGCCCCACAGGCTGAACACCTTGTCGATGAGCCGGAAGGTGCCGCCGTACGCGTCGTCGGGGATGACGATGTGGTCGCCGGGACGCAGCACCGCGCGCAGCACGCAGTCGGTGGCCGCCATCCCCGAGCTGAACGCCCGCCCGTAGGCGGCGCCCTCCATCGCCGCCAGCGCGCCTTCCAGCACCGAGCGGGTCGGGTTGCCGGTGCGGGCGTACTCGAAGCCGCCGCGCAGGCCGCCGACTCCGTCCTGGGCGAACGTCGAGCTCGCGTAGATCGGCGGGTTGACCACCCCGGTTGCCGGATCGGGCCGGTATCCGGCGTGGATGGCCTTGGTGGCCGGTCCGTAAGCCCGGTAATGGTCCGCGGCGCTGCGCTGCTCACTCATGCCGCCAAGGCTAGCGGTGTACAACTTGGGCATGTCCGTTCACCAGTCACCGTCGACGACGACCACGCTCGAAGGCCTCCTCGATCTCGACTCACTTCTCAGCGCCGAGGACCGGGACCTGCGCACGATGGTGCGCGAGTTCGGCGAACAACGGCTGCGACCGCACGTCGCGGAGTGGTTCGACAGCGGCCGGGTCCCGGTGCGTGAGCTCGCGCTCGAGATCGGCAAGCTCGGCCTGCTCGGCATGCATCTGACCGGATACGGCTGCGGCGGGTCGTCGGCGACCGCCTACGGGCTGGTGTGCCAGGAGCTCGAGGCGGTCGACAGCGGGCTGCGCAGCCTGGTGTCGGTGCAGGGCTCGTTGGCGATGTATGCCATCCACCGCTGGGGCAGCGAGGAGCAGCGCGCGCAGTGGCTGCCCGGGATGGCGGCCGGCGAGCTGATCGGCTGCTTCGGCCTGACCGAACCGGACTACGGCTCCAATCCCGGCGGCATGCGCACCACCGCCCGTCGGGACGGGTCGGACTGGATCCTCAACGGCTCGAAGATGTGGATCACCAACGCCTCGGTCGCCGACGTCGCGGTGATCTGGGCGCGGTCCAAGGAGGGGGTGGTCGGGTTCGCGGTGCCGACCTCGACGCCGGGGCTGCACGCCACCGAGATGACGCGCAAGCTGTCGCTGCGGGCGTCGGTCACCTCCGAGATCCACCTCGACGACGTCCGCGTGCCCGAGGACGCCAGACTGCCCGAGGCTGCGGGCCTCAAGGCGCCGCTGAGCTGTCTGTCGGAGGCGCGGTTCGGGATCGTGTTCGGCGCGGTCGGGGCGGCCAGGGACTGCCTGGAGGCGACCCTGGACTACGTCGGCACCCGCGCGGTGTTCGACCGGCCGCTGTCCAGTTATCAACTCACGCAGGCCAAGATCGCCGACATGGCGGTGGAGCTCGGCAAGGCGCAGCTGCTCGCCCTGCACCTGGGCCGCCTCAAGGATTCGGGCCGGATCCGGCCCGAACAGGTCAGCGTCGGCAAGCTCAACAACGTCCGCGAGGCGATCGAGATAGCCCGCCAGTGCAGAACCTTGTTGGGGGCCAACGGGATCACGCTGGAGTATCCGGTGCTGCGGCACGCCAACAACCTGGAGTCGGTGCTGACCTACGAAGGCACCTCGGAGGTACACCAACTGGTGATCGGCGAGGCGCTCACCGGGGTCAGCGCGTTCCGCTGACGCACACCGTGCCGACGAGCTTGTCGGCCAGCGTCTGACGCCTGGGGTCCCACAGCGGGAACAGGAAGCCGACGAAGCAGATCGCAGCGTCGACCAGGTGCACCAGCAGCCGCAGCAGCGAGGCCCCGAAACCGACCGGCTGCCAGGTCTTTTCGTCGAGCACCCGGAAGCGCAGTACCGACTTGCCGAGACTGGCGCCGGTGACGCCCTGGCGGTAGCCGTGATTCCACACCAGGTAGCCGAGCGTGAACACCAGCATCGACACGGTCAGCAGATCGATCGCCGGCGTGGTGACCGACCTGCACGAGACGCCGCCGTTGTCGTAGGTGACGCAGTCCATCGCGGCGCCGGTGACCGCCACGGTCTCCCAGATCGCCCAGCCGAGGAGGAGCGGGACGGCGTCGACCGCCCACGCGGCCACCCTCGCCCACCACGGGGTGTAGGCCCGTCGCGGCAGTCTCGGCGCAGTCCCGTTCACCACCCCATCATCCCCGGACCGCACTGCGGCACAACGCAATGTCGGCGTGCCCGCATCAGGCGGGCACGCCGACATCGGTCAAACGTGGGGTTACGGGACTGCGGGGGCGACGAATCCGCCGTTGAGAGTCCGGTAGGTGTACACCAGCATCAAGGTGGCCACCGGGCCCGCGACGAGCAGACCCACGCCGCACAGCAGCGCACCCACCAGCACCAGCGCGATGGTGGTGAGCCAGATCAGCAGCACGGGACCGACGTTGGCCTTGGCGGTCTCGAAGCTCGACCTGATCGCGTCCATCGGCGCCAGGTTGCGGTCCAGGACCGCGATGGTGGTGAACATCAGCAGGAAGCTGGCGATCACGCCCGGCACGATGCACAGGAAGAACCCGATGGTGGTGATCACGCCGACGATCAGCCCGGCGATGACGACGTTGCCGATATTGCGCGGCCGGAAGAACGACCCGACCGTGACCTGCTGCCCGTTGGCGATGTCGAAGATGCCGCCGAGGAACGCCGATTGGATCGCGGCGCTGACGATCAGCGACAGGAACCAGCCCACGATGGCCACCAGGATGCCGGCGAAACCGGTGCCGACGTAGGAGAACGACAGACCGCTGTCGTCGGCGACGTAGCTCGTGTCCCCTGGCGAGACCAGCATCTGGACGACGTTGATGATGCCCTGCAGCGCAATCAGCACCACCCCGAACACCAGCGTCGCGACGATCAGCGGGACAGCGTTCTTGGTGAATTTGTTCCACGCCCAGCCGAACGTGTCGCCGACGGACACCGAGGGGCCGCCCATCGGCGGGTAGCCCGGCGCGGGCGGCGGAAAGCCGCCCTGTGGGCCGAAGCCGCCGGTCGGCATCCCCGGGGGCGGGGGCGGCGGGTAGCCGCTGGGATCCTGCGGCGGCGGGAAATTACCGCCGGGGGGCGGGCCGAAGCCGCTGCCGGGCGGAGGCGGCGGGTAACCGCCGGGCGGCGGAGGCGGAAAGTTGCCACCGGGCGGCGGAGGCGGCGGGTAGCCACCGGGCGGCGGAGGCGGGAAGTTCCCACCGGGCGGCGGATTGTCTGTCATGGCTATCTCCTGATCTCGGTCGCGAACGTCACCGCGCGCGAACCGTTCCCCTTCATCGGTGTGCGTGGCATGACTGTGGAAGTTCGAAACGCGATACCAGCGTCACCGGGAGCAACAATGTTCCCGCAGGCCAGCGGCGGTCGATCGATCATGGACCCCCTCCGCTCGCGCATGGCTGGACAAGCGTGCTCACATTACCTGAGCAAAGCCGCCGAGCAGGGGTTTCCAGCCCGAGAGCGCGTCAGCGGCGGGCCCTGCTCTCCGACAGGTAACCGAGCAGGTCATGGCGGGTGAGCACCCCGACGGGTTTGCCTTCCTCCACGACCATCACCGCGTCGCAGTCGCGCAGCGCCTTGGCCGCGGTGCTGACCAGTTCCCCGGCGCCGATCAGCGGCAGCGGCGGGCTCATGTGCTCGGCGACGGCGTCGGCGAGCTTGGCACGGCCCTCGAACACCGCCGAGAGCAGCTCGCGCTCGGACACGCTGCCCGCGACCTCGCCGGCCATCACCGGCGGTTCGGCGCCGACCACAGGCATCTGGGAAACCCCGTACTCCCGGAGGATCCCGATCGCGTCGCGCACCGTCTCGGACGGGTGGGTGTGGACCAGATCGGGTAGGGCCCCGGACTTTCCGCGCAGCACGTCCCCGACGGTCGACTCCTCGACCGACCCGTCCAGCCTGTTGCGCAGGAACCCGTAGGACGACATCCATGCGTCGTCGAAGATCTTGGAGAGGTAGCCGCGGCCGCCGTCGGGCAGCAGCACGACCACGAGCGAGTCGGGGCCTTCCCGTTCGGCGACTTTGACCGCCGCGACCGCCGCCATTCCGCAGGAACCGCCGACCAGCAGCGCCTCTTCGCGGGCCAGCCGCCTGGTCATGTCGAACGAGTCGGCGTCGGAGACCGCGATGATCTCGTCGGGCACCGACGGGTCGTAGGCCGACGGCCAGAAGTCCTCGCCGACTCCCTCGACGAGGTACGGGCGGCCGGTGCCGCCGGAGTAGACCGACCCTTCGGGATCGACGCCGACGACCTTGACCCGGCCGCCGGACACCTCCTTGAGGTAGCGGCCGGCCCCGGTGATGGTGCCGCCGGTGCCGACGCCGGCCACGAAGTGGGTGATCTTGCCGTCGGTGTCGGCCCAGATCTCGGGGCCGGTGGTCTCGTAGTGGCTCTCCGGGCCCATCGGGTTGGAGTACTGGTCGGGCTTCCACGCGCCGTCGATCTCCCGCACCAGCCGGTCGGAGACGCTGTAGTAGCTGGCCGGATCGTCCGGGGCGACCGCCGTCGGGCACACCACGACCTCGGCGCCGTAGGCGCGCAGCACGTTGCGCTTGTCCTCGCTGACCTTGTCGGGGCAGACGAACACGCACTTGTACCCGCGCTGCTGGGCCACCAACGCCAGCCCGACCCCGGTGTTTCCGGAGGTCGGTTCGACGATGGTGCCGCCGGGCTTGAGCTCCCCGCTGGCTTCGGCCGCGTCGATCATCTTGATCGCGATGCGGTCCTTGGAGCTGCCGCCGGGGTTGAGGTACTCGATCTTGGCTGCGACGGTGCCTGCGCCAGGCGGCACGACGGAGTTCAGTTGAACCAGAGGGGTGTTGCCGATGAGCTCACTGACGTGCCGGGCGATGCGCATACGTCCATGGTCTCAGGCGCGCCCTCGAGTGGCCAGGCGGCCTCCGGTGCTACCAGGTGGCCTCGCGAATGTACTCACCGATCTGCTTGATCGACCGGGCAGCTTCGGACACCGCGGGCGCCCCGAGCTGGAAGACGTGCATCTGGCCCGGCCAGATCCGCACCTCGACCGGCACGCCGGAGGCGGCGAGCAGTCGTGCCGCCTTGCGCGCGTCGCTGAGCAGCACCTCGGACCCCGACACGTGGATCAGCGTGCGCGGCAGCCCGGGTTCGATGTGGTCGAGCGGCTCGTACACCTCTTCCGGCCTGCCGTCGACGATCCGGCGCTCGGCGGCCGCCTCGATGAGCTCCACCAGAGCGTGGAAGGCCTTCGGCGGGAACATCGCATCGCTGCGCGCGTTCGGGTGTTCGGCACGGGCCTCGTTGTCGATCTCGAACAGCGGCGACATCGTCACGATCGCAGCCGGCGTCTCCCCGACGAATCCGTTGATGCCCTCGGCCTGCAGCCGTTCGGCCAGCGACAGCGCCAGGTAACCGCCCGCGGAATCGCCGGCCAACACGATCTGGTCGGGTTCGTAGCCCAGCTCCCGCAGCCATTTGTAGCCGTCGAAGCAGTCCTCGAGCGCGGTGCCGACCGAGTGCTTGGGGATCATCCGGTAGTTCACGACGAGCACCGGCGCGTCCGCGCACTTCGACAGCGCGGTCACCAGCCGGCCGTGGGTGTTCACCCCGCAGGTGAGGAACGCCCCGCCGTGCAGGTAGAGAATCACGCTGCGGTTGCCGTCGGCGGGCAGCACACCGGCCGCGCGGACCAGCTGGGCGTTGCAGTGCGGCAGGCCGATGGTGGCCCGCACGGTGCCGGGCGCGGGCTTGAGCACGCGTGCGGCGAAGTCGAGCACGCCCCACGGCCAGGGCAACTTGGGGGCATAGCTGCCAACCGTCAGGAACGGTTTGATCGTGGCCGTCGCGGCCAGGCCCATGAGCCGGCCGGCGACGCTCGGGCCGTCCTCGACCACCTCGACGGGCGCACCGTCGGAAACCGGGAAGCGGCGAGACTTCTGCGCTCTAGCTGCCCTTACGCCCAGCGCTGAGGAGCTGGGAACCTTGCTTGGTGCCGTCATCGCCACCACTTCCTACGACGTTGTAGTCCGGGATAAGCCGAGTTATTCAGACAAGCTCGTCACTTAGCTTGACACATGTAACCACTATCACAATGGTCTAAACGCTTTTGGTACCGCAGTCGATACCGCACCGTGACGGGCGATCCTGCGCGCGCCGCCGACATCCGCGCGCACGCGGCCTAAACTTGCCGGGTGGGCATCCTCGGTCGTGCTCCCGGCGGTCACACACCACGCCGTTCCACGGTCGCTCTGGCGGCCGCAGCAACGCTGGCGTCGACAGGCACCGCCTACGTCGGCGCCCGCAATCTGCTCCACGGCCAGGCCGATCAGGCGCGTCAGGTGATCCCCAAATCCTGGGACATCCCGCCCCGCGCCGACGGCGTCTACTCACCCGACGGCGGCCCGCCCGAACGCTGGTACCGCGGCGTCGGGTTCGACCTGCACCTCATGATCTTCGGCGACTCCACGGCCACCGGGTACGGCTGCGACGTCGCCGACGAGGTGCCGGGGGTGCTGCTGGCGCGCGGGCTGGCCGCCGAATCCGGCAAGCGGATCCGGTTGAGCACCAAGGCGATCGTCGGCGCCACATCGAAGGGGCTGTCCGGGCAGATCGACGCGATGTACGTCGCGGGCCCCCCGCCCGACGCCGCCGTCATCATGATCGGCGCCAACGACATCACCGCACCCAACGGCGTCGGCCCGTCCGCTCGGCGGCTCGGGCGCGCCGTACAGCGGTTGCGGGCCGGCGGTACGGTCGTCGTGGTCGGCACCTGCCCGGACTTCGGCGTAATCACCGCCATCCCGCAGCCACTCCGGTTCGTGGCCCGCAGCCGCGGGCTGCGTCTCGCGCACGCCCAGGCGGCTGCGGTGCGCGCCGCGGGCGGGGTGCCGGTGCCGTTCTCCGACCTGCTCGCGCCGCACTTCTACCAGGCGCCGGAACTGCTGTTCTCTCCGGACATGTTCCATCCCTCGGCGGCCGGCTACGAGCTGGCCGCCATGCAGCTGCTGCCCGCGCTCTGTAATGCGTTGGGCGAGTTCGTCACCGGTACTCCGGCCGAAGCGGCGCTGGAATCCAGGACCGGCGAGGGCGGGACTCTGCTCGCCCGGCTCGGCGGGCTGAGCAGGCTTTGGCGGCGCTCGACCGGGGTGCCCGCACCGATCGTGGTGTCCGCGGGCTAGGTTTTTCAGAACACGTTCTACCGGTTGAACCCTGAGGAGCCCGCCATGCCTGAAGCCGTCATTGTCGCCACCGCCCGCTCCCCCATCGGCCGGGCCAACAAGGGTTCGCTGGTCTCGATGCGTCCCGACGACCTGGCCGCGCAGATGGTCAAGGCCGTGCTGGACAAGGTGCCCGCGCTGGATCCCCGCGACATCGACGACCTGATGATGGGCTGCGCGCAGCCCGCGGGTGAGGCCGGCTACAACATCGCCCGCGCGGTCGCGGTCGAGCTGGGCTACGACTTCCTGCCGGGCACCACCGTCAACCGGTACTGCTCGTCGTCGCTGCAGACCACCCGGATGGCGTTCCACGCGATCAAGGCCGGCGAGGGCTCGGCGTTCATCTCGGCCGGCGTGGAGACGGTGTCGCGGTTCGGCAAGGGCGCTGCCGACGGCGCCCCGGATTCCAAGAACCCGGTCTTCGCCGACGCGCAGGCGCGCACGGTCAAGCAGGCCGAAGAGGAAAGCACCTGGCGCGACCCGCGCGAGGACGGCCTCATCCCCGACGTCTACATCGCCATGGGGCAGACCGCCGAGAACGTCGCCACCTTCACCGGGATCAGCCGCGAGGATCAGGACCACTGGGGTGTGCGGTCGCAGAACCGCGCCGAGGAGGCCATCAACAGCGGGTTCTTCGAGCGCGAGATCGTGCCGGTGACGCTGCCCGACGGCACCGTGGTGTCCAAGGACGACGGCCCCCGCGCGGGCACCAGCTACGAGAAGATCAGCCAGCTCAAGCCGGTCTTCCGGCCCAACGGCACGATTACCGCCGGCAATGCGTGCCCGCTGAACGACGGTGCCGCCGCGGTCGTGATCATGAGCGACACCCGCGCCAAGGAGCTGGGCCTGACCCCGCTGGCGCGCATCGTGTCCACCGGCGTGTCCGGGCTGTCGCCGGAGATCATGGGTCTCGGCCCGATCGAGGCGGTCAAGAAGGCGCTGGCCAACGCGAAGATGAGCATCTCCGACATCGACCTCTACGAGATCAACGAGGCGTTCGCGGTGCAGGTGCTGGGCTCGGCGCGGGAGCTGGGCATGGACGAGGACAAGCTCAACGTCTCCGGCGGCGCGATCGCGCTGGGCCACCCGTTCGGCATGACCGGCGCCCGGATCACCGCCACGCTGCTGAACAACCTGGCCACCTACGACAAGACCTTCGGCATCGAGACCATGTGTGTCGGCGGCGGCCAGGGCATGGCGATGGTGGTCGAGCGGCTCTCCTGAGCCGTCCGGTCCTAGACTTCTGTTCCGATGACCACCATCGGAACGCCGCTGTCACCGCGCGCCACGAAAGTCATGCTGCTCGGCTCCGGTGAGCTCGGCCGCGAAGTGCTGATTGCGCTGCAGCGCCTCGGCGTCGAGACCATCGCCGTCGACCGCTACGACAATGCGCCTGGCCAGCAGGTCGCCCACCACGCCCGGACGATCACCATGTCGGACCCCGATCAGCTGCGTGCGCTGATCGAGGCCGAGCGGCCCGACCTGGTGGTGCCCGAGATCGAGGCCATCGCCACGCCCGCGCTCGAGGCGCTGGAGGCCGAGGGCGTCACCACGGTGATCCCGACCGCCCGTGCGGCGCGGTTGACCATGGACCGTGAGGGGATCCGTCGCCTCGCCGCGGAGACCCTCGGCCTGCCCACCAGCCCGTACCGGTTCTGCGATTCGCTGGCCGAACTGGAGGCGGCCATCGACATCGTCGGCATCGGGTATCCGTGCGTGGTCAAGCCGGTGATGAGCAGCTCGGGCAAGGGCCAGTCGAAGATCGACGGACCCGACGACGTCGCACCGGCGTGGGAGTACGCGATGGCGGGCGGCCGGGTCAGCCAGACCCGGGTCATCGTCGAGGGATTCATCGATTTCGACTACGAGATCACGCTGCTGACGGTGCGGGCCCGCGGCGCCTCCGGCGAGGTGGAGACGCAGTTCTGCGAACCCATCGGGCACCGGCAGGTCAACGGCGACTACGTGGAGAGCTGGCAGCCGCACCCGATGCCCTCGACCGCGCTGGAACGCGCACAGCAGATCGCCGGTGCGGTCACCGAGAATCTCGGCGGGCAGGGCATTTTCGGTGTGGAACTGTTCGTCAAGGGCGACCAGGTCTGGTTCAGCGAGGTCAGCCCGCGTCCGCACGACACCGGCATGGTCACGATGGTGACGCAGTGGCAGAACGAGTTCGAGCTGCACGCCCGGGCGATCCTGGGTCTGCCGGTGGACACCACGCTGCGCTCGCCGGGCGCCAGCGCGGTGATCTACGGCGGCGTGGACGCCGAGGGCGTGGTGTTCGACGGGGTGGACGCCGCACTGCAGGTGCCGCACACCGACATTCGGCTGTTCGGCAAGCCGCAGAGTTTCCCCACCCGCCGGATGGGGGTGGCGCTGGCCTACGACGACGACGTCGACACCGCGCGGCGCCATGCCGCCGAAGCGGCCGGCCGGGTCACGCCGCGGGCGGTCTGACTGCCGGGTTCTGCCGCGACAGTGCGCTCAGATCGCGAATCTCGCCGATGCCAGGCTCTGGGCGCACTCTCGCGGCGTAGGCGCGTCCCACACGCCTGAGGATGTCGCTGGTGGTATTCGATTTCACGACGCGGATCCGAGTCCATTCGATCTCGTCGAGGTCCTCGGCGCGCTGGATGTCGTGCGCGAACTGGAGCGGGTCGACGCGGTGCTGGTCGCCGTCATACTCCACTGCCAGTTTCAGGTCCTCCCAACCCATGTCGAGGTAGTAGCGCCGTCGGCCGTCGGCGCTGATGACCGGGATCTGAGTGGCCGGGCGCGGGAACCCGGCGCGGATCAGCAGCAGACGCAGCCAGGTCTCGCGCGGGGACTGCGCTCCCGAATCGTGGAGGTCCAAGGCGCGGACCAGCTGGCGCATCCCCCGCTTCCCGCAATGGCGGGCCTGCGCCCACCGGAGCAGCTCGACGGCGTCGAAACCCGCCGCGTTGCCGAGCGCGTCGAGCCGGGCGACCGCGAGGTCGAGCGGACCTCGACGGCCCAGGTCGAATGCGGTCCGCTGCACGCTGGTCACCGGTAGCCCGCGACGGTGGGTGATCTCGTCGGGGTGCAGGTCCTGCTTGTGGGTTCTGATGCCGTGCGGCGCCCGGCCGTTCGACCAGATCAGTTCGATCGGCTGCGAATCCTCGACGTATCTCGCCCCGTGCAACGCCGCCGCGGTGAGCCCGGCCAAGACGCCGCCGCGCCGCGACCAGAGCCAGGCGGCCGTGGCCCGGTGGTGCGTGCTCAACTCGATGCCGGGGCGGGTGTACACATCGGGGTAGAGCGCCAGGTATCCGGTACGCAGCAGATGCTTGCGGACGAGCCCGGCCGACACCGCTTCGCTTCCGATGAACGGCACCTGCATGGTTCGAGAATGGCGGGCCTCGGCGTGCCGCGCAGCCTCGATGTCTGCGCTCTGTGGATAACCCCCGCGAGAGTGCGCTCAGAGCGCCGATCGGCCGGAATTCATGCGCTGAGCGCACTCTCGCGCAGAAGCAGCGCCAGAAGCGACGCACGAAAAAGGGCGCCCACGTTCGTGGACGCCCTTTCTCTGGCCGTACTACTAGTCGTTGTTGAAGTAGCTGAGCAGGCGCAGGATCTCCAGGTACAGCCAAACCAGGGTGACGGTCAGGCCGAGCGCGATGCCCCACGCTGCCTTCTCCGGCGCGCCGGCGCGGACCATCTGGTCGGCAGCGTCGAAGTCGATCAGGAAGCTGAATGCGGCCAGGCCGATGCACAGCAGCGAGAAGCCGATGGCCAGAGCGCCACCGTCACGCAGGCCCAGGCCCGCGCCGCCACCGACGCCGAAGAGGCCCAGCACCAGGTTCATCAGCATCAGCGCCACGACGCCGAACAGCGCGGCGACCATCATCCGGGTGAACTTCGGGGTGACGCGGATGGCGCCGGTCTTGTAGACGACGAGCATGCCGAAGAACACGCCGAGGGTGCCGACGATCGCCTGCGCGATCATGCCGACGCCGCCGACGGAGGCGATGTTGGCGATGACGAACGACACCGCACCGAGGAACAGGCCCTCCAGCGCCGCGTAGCTCAGCACGATGGCCGGGTTGTCCTGCTTGCGTCCGAAGGTCGCGACGAGCACGAGGGCGAGACCGCCGAGCGCACCCACCAGGGTGAACGGCATGGCCAGGCCGATGTTGCCGCTGACCAGGAAGTACGACACCACCGCGACGGCCGTCAGTACGCCCAGCGTCATGCCGGTCTTCATCACGACGTCATCGATGGTCAGCGCCCGCGAGACACCCGTCTGCTGCTGGTCCGGGTACTGCGTGGTGTACGGATCGGCGTGTACCGCCTGCGTACCGTAGCCGGCGGCTCCGGTACCGAATTGCGCGTAGCCGCCCTGCTGCCCCTTGGGCAACGTGCGGAACACCGGGTTGCTGCTTTCGCGCACCGTCGGGTCCTTCCTGTCTCTATGTGTCGTCATGCCTCGACCTGTGAGGATCACACGGTCAACGTTCG
>NZ_BCRS01000134.1 GCF_001552715.1 Mycolicibacterium vaccae NBRC 14118 = CIP 105934
CCGGGAGGTGCGGCTGACCCACGCCGGCGCGGCCCTGCTGCCCCACGCGCGTGCGGCGCTGGCCGCGGTGCGGGCCGCCCAGGCCGCGGTCGACGAGGTCGCCGACCTGGTGCGCGGCAGCGTCGCCGTCGGCACGGTGACGCTGCACCCGGTCGACGTGGCACGGCTGATCGCCGACTTCCACGCCGACCACCCCGGCGTGGAGATCACGCTGAGCACCGACAACTCCGACGGGCTGCTGGCCGGGTTGGCCGACGGCAGCCTCGATGCCGCCATCGTGTCGATCGGTGTCGACGAGGAACCGCCGGGGGTGGACTACCAGACGATCACCGACGAACCACTGGCCGCGGCGGTGACCTCGACCCACCCTCTGGGGCGTCGTAAAACGGTGACGCTGCAACAGCTTTGCGACTTCAAGTTGATCTCGCTGCCGCGCGGGACCGGGCTGCGGTCGCGGCTGGACCAGGCGTGCGCCGATGCCGGGCTGCGGCCACGGATCGCGTTCGAAGCGACCAATCCGCAGGAGCTGGTGCAGCTGGCCCGGCACGGTCTGGGTGTCGCGCTCGTCCCGCAGTCGATGGCGGGCGGCAGCGGGCTGCACGAGGTGCGGATCACACCGCGGCTGCGGGGCCGGCTGGTGTGGGCCTGGCGGGTCGACACGGCCGGTCCTGCGGCGCGTCTGCTCAGCGAGCGGGCCCGCGCGATGATTGCGGCGACGGGCGCACCGCCTGTCGGCACGCATGCCTAGAGTGATGTCCGTGAGCCCTGCCAAGACTGCATCGGAGACCAAAGCCGGTAAACCGGAGGTCGGCGACAAGCCCACCCTGATGCTGCTGGACGGCAACTCCCTGGCCTTCCGGGCGTTCTATGCGCTTCCCGCCGAGAACTTCAAGACGCAGGGTGGGCTGACCACGAATGCGGTCTACGGCTTCACCGCCATGCTGATCAACCTGCTGCGCGATGAGCAGCCCAGCCACATCGCCGCGGCGTTCGACGTGTCCCGCCAGACGTTCCGCAAAGAGAAGTACCCGGAGTACAAGGAGGGTCGTTCTGCCACCCCGGACGAGTTCCGCGGCCAGATCGACATCACCAAAGAGGTGCTCGGTGCGCTGGGTATCACCGTGCTGGCCGAGCCCGGTTTCGAGGCCGACGACCTCATCGCGACACTCGCGACGCAGGCGGAGAACGAGGGTTACCGCGTGCTGGTGGTCACCGGGGACCGCGACTCGCTGCAACTGGTGAGCGACGACGTCACCGTGCTGTACCCGCGTAAAGGCGTCAGCGAGCTGACCCGGTTCACCCCCGAAGCGGTGGTGGAGAAGTACGGGCTGACGCCGGCCCAGTACCCGGACTTCGCGGCGCTGCGTGGCGATCCGAGCGACAACCTGCCGGGCATCCCCGGGGTGGGGGAGAAGACCGCGACCAAGTGGATCGTGGAGTACGGCTCGCTGCAGGCGCTGGTGGACAACGTCGACAAGGTCAAGGGCAAGGTCGGTGACGCGCTGCGGGCCCACCTGTCCAGCGTCGTGTTGAACCGCGAACTCACCGACCTGGTCAAGGACGTGCCGCTGGCGCAGACGCCGGACACGCTGCGCATGCAGCCGTGGGATCGCGACCAGATCCATCGGCTGTTCGACGACCTCGAGTTCCGCGTGCTGCGCGACCGCCTGTTCGACACGCTGGCCTCGACCGATCCCGAGGTGGACGAGGGCTTCGACGTCCGCGGCGAGGCGCTGCAACCGGGCACCCTGGCCGGCTGGCTCGCCGAGCACAGCCAGGGGCAACGCTTCGGTCTCGCCGTCGTCGGCAACCACCTCGCCTTCGACAGCGACGCCACCGCACTGGCCATCGTCGCCGCCGACGGCGACGGCCGCTACCTCGACCTCGCGGGCCTGGATCCCGAGGACGAGAAGGCGCTGGCGTCCTGGCTGGCCGATCCTGACGTGCCGAAGGCGCTGCACGAGGCCAAGCTCGCGATTCACGATCTGGCGGGCCGCGGATGGACCCTCGCCGGGGTGACCTCCGACACCGCGCTGGCCGCCTATCTGGTGCGGCCCGGTCAGCGCAGTTTCACCCTCGACGATCTGTCGCTGAGGTATCTCAAGCGGGAGCTGCGCGCCGACAACCCTGAGCAGCAACAGCTTTCGTTACTCGACGATGGTGAGGGCGTCGACGACCAGGCGGTGCAGACGCTGCTGCTGCGCGCCAGCGCGGTCGTCGACCTGGCCGACGCCCTCGACGAGGAGCTCGCCCGTATCGACTCCTCGGCGCTGCTGGCCAGCATGGAGCTGCCGGTGCAGCGGGTGCTCGCCGAGCTGGAGACCGTCGGCATCGCGGTCGATCTGCAGATGCTCTCCGAGCTGCAGAGTGAGTTCGCCGGCCAGATCCGGGACGCGGCCGAGGCCGCGTACTCGGTCATCGGAAAACAGATCAACCTCGGCTCGCCCAAGCAGCTGCAGGTGGTGCTGTTCGACGAGCTGGAGATGCCCAAGACCAAGCGCACCAAGACGGGCTACACCACCGATGCCGACGCGCTGCAGTCGTTGTTCGACAAGACCGGGCATCCGTTCCTGCAGCACCTGCTCGCTCACCGGGATGCGACCCGGCTGAAGGTCACGGTCGACGGCCTGCTGAATTCGGTTGCCGCAGATGGTCGTATCCACACCACGTTCAACCAGACCATCGCGGCGACGGGCCGGTTGTCGTCGACCGAACCGAACCTGCAGAACATCCCGATCCGCACCGAGGCGGGGCGGCGGATCAGGGACGCGTTCGTCGTGGAAGGTCGCCCTCCGGGCTCCGGCGGAGGCACGGCTTTCGCCGAGCTGATGACCGCCGACTACAGCCAGATCGAGATGCGGATCATGGCTCACCTGTCCAAGGACGAAGGCCTCATCGAGGCGTTCAACACCGGGGAGGACCTGCACTCTTTCGTCGCTTCCCGGGCTTTCTCGGTGCCCATCGACGAGGTCACCGCCGAGCTGCGACGCCGGGTCAAGGCGATGTCGTACGGGTTGGCCTACGGGTTGAGCGCCTACGGGCTCTCCCAGCAGCTCAAGATCTCCACCGAGGAGGCCAAGGAGCAGATGGAGCAGTACTTCGCCCGGTTCGGCGGGGTGCGCGACTACCTGCACGACGTGGTCGACCAGGCCCGCAAGGACGGCTACACCTCGACGGTGTTCGGTCGGCGCCGGTACCTGCCCGAGCTTGACAGCAGTAACCGTCAGGTCCGGGAGGCCGCCGAGCGGGCCGCGCTGAACGCGCCGATCCAGGGCAGTGCCGCCGACATCATCAAGGTCGCGATGATCAATGTCGATCAGGCCATCAAGGACGCCGGACTGTCGTCGCGGATGCTGCTGCAGGTCCACGACGAGCTGCTGTTCGAGGTGGCCGACGGCGAACACGACCAGCTCGACGCGCTGGTGCGGGAGCACATGGGCAGCGCCTATCCGCTCGACGTGCCGCTGGAGGTCTCGGTCGGCTACGGGCGCAGCTGGGATTCCGCCGCCCACTGAGCACGCCTCGACCCGATTATGTAGGGTTGCATACATAGTCGGTGAAAGGACTGCCCGTGCCCGGACACACGTTCGACGAAGCGATCGCTCTCGACACCACCGAAGCCAAGGGCGTGCTCCGCGGCCACACCAGCCCCGAATGGGCGAACATGGTCGGCCCGTTCGGCGGGGTGACCGCGGCCGCCCTGCTGCGGGCCGTACAGCTTCAGCCCGACCGGATCGGTGAGCCGGTCTCGTTGACGGTGAACTTCGCCGCGCCCGTCCTCGACGGTGCCTTCGACATCGTCGCCAAGGCCGTCCGCACCAACCGCACCAATCAGCACTGGGTCGTCGAGTTGTGGCAGGAAGGCTCGGTCCGGACCAACGCCACCGCGGTGTTCGGCACCCGCCGCGACACCTGGTCGGAGACCGAACAGGTGTGGCCGTCGGTGCCCGCCCCCGAGGACATCGCGCCGACCGGTCTGCCCGAGATCGTGGTGTGGGCAGGCAACTACGACATGCGGTACGTCGAGGGCGCCGTCCCCGGGCAGGACAGCGGCCCGGCGGAGTCGTCGACCACCACCCTGTGGGCGCGGGACAAGCAGGGCCGTGCGCTCGACTTCCCGGCCCTGACCGCGCTCAGCGACATCTTCTATCCCCGCGTGTATCTGCGCCGCGGCGGGATGTCACCGGCCGGAACCATCTCGCTGACCACGTACTTTCACACCGACGGCGACGAGCTCGCGGCGGCCGGCGGCGACTTCGCATTGTGCCGGGCGCGGGCGAACCGGTTCTCGCGCGGCTACTTCGACCAGTCGGCCGAGATCTGGAGCCGGTCAGGCGAGCTGCTGGCCACCACGCATCAGCTGGTCTACTTCAAGGACTGAGCCTTGATGGCCGAGTGCGCGGTCGGACCGCACGCTCATACCCGAGGGGCGTGGTAGGCGGCCATGCGTTGCAGCGACGGGGAGGCCGCCCGCATGGCGTGCACGGCGTAGGTGTCCTCGTAGAGCAGCGCCATCGTCCGCTGATCGCCGAACCCGCGGTCGATCCGGTCCCGGACGAACGCCAGCTCCACGACCTGATGGGCGAACCGCTTGACCGAGCGGCCCGCCTGCGGCCCGCCGAACCGGGTGGCTGTCGCCACCGCCTGCTTGCGGGTCCGCATCGAACCCAGCCACGTCGCCTCGTTCGGCGTGATGACCCCCGCGGCCACCATGCCGGGCAGTTTCTCGGCCACGATGCGCTGCTCCCGGCGCCGGCTGCTGACCGCCAGCAGGATGGCAGCCCCGAATACCGGCATCATCCAGAACACATAGGTACCGAAGTAGGCGCCGGCGCCGAGGAGCGAGGACCCGTTCCACATCGCGTGCAGCACCACCGCCGCGAGATATCCCAGCAGGATGCAGCCGGCCTTGGCCAGCGCGCTGCGCTTCTGCAGCGCGAACCACACGCCGAGCGCGAACATGGTGGTGAACAGCGAATGCGCGAACGGCCCCATCACCAGGCGAAGGGCCGCGGTGACCAGGGAGTCCGCCAGCGATTCACCGTTGGCGATGTAGAGGATGTCCTCCAGCCACGCGAAGCCGGCGCCGACCAGGCCGGCGTAGACCAGGCAGTCGGTCAGCGAGTTCATCTCGTTGCGGCGCGCCCCGGTCATCATGACCAGCAGAAACAGGCCTTTGGCCGCCTCCTCGGTCACCGGTGCACCGATGACCAGCGTGAACGGGTTGACCCCGGCTGCCGACGGATCAACCGACGGGTTGAGCCACACGTCGAGGAAGATCTGCAGGATCGCGGAGATGATCACCGCCACCGACGTGCCCCAGATGAACGCGAAGAGCAGCAGTCGCGGTGGCTCGGGCTCCCACCGGTCCAGCCACAGATAGGCCAGCACCACCACGGCCATGGCCATGCTGGACAGCACCAGTCCGATCCCGGTGCCCACCGGGTTGGCCAGCGTCAGCAGGACCACCAGCAGCCCGGCCAGCGTGCCCAGGGCGATGAGCAGGCCCAACGGCGCCCCGACGGTCCGGACGCGCCGCGCGAAGGGCGCCCCGAAGTGATGGAATCGGTGAGGCCCCCCAGGAGCGCCGCTGTACGACACGTCAGCAGGGTAGCCGGTCAGGGAAGGGGGGTTTGTCCTGCGTGTACTCCGTCGAGTAGCCTCGACACGTACCTGTGTGTTCGATTCGCCGGTGCCGCCAACAAAACATCAAATGTCCCTACGATTAAACCTGTCCGGAGCAACCCACCACATGCCAAGTCCCTCCATCACCTCGCCGCAAGTAGCCATCAACGACATTGGCTCGGCCGAGGACTTTCTCGCCGCGATCGACAAGACCATCAAGTACTTCAACGATGGCGACATCGTCGAAGGCACCATCGTCAAGGTCGACCGTGACGAGGTTCTGCTCGACATCGGTTACAAGACCGAAGGCGTCATCCCCTCCCGCGAACTCTCCATCAAGCACGACGTCGACCCGAATGAGGTCGTTTCCGTGGGCGATGAGGTCGAGGCTCTCGTCCTCACCAAGGAGGACAAGGAAGGCCGTCTGATCCTGTCCAAGAAGCGCGCTCAGTATGAGCGTGCTTGGGGCACCATCGAAGAGCTCAAGGAGAAGGACGAGGCCGTCAAGGGCACCGTCATCGAGGTCGTCAAGGGCGGCCTGATCCTCGACATCGGACTGCGCGGCTTCCTGCCTGCATCGCTGGTGGAGATGCGTCGCGTCCGCGATCTGCAGCCGTACATCGGCAAGGAGATCGAGGCCAAGATCATCGAGCTCGACAAGAACCGCAACAACGTGGTGCTCTCGCGCCGCGCGTGGCTGGAGCAGACCCAGTCCGAGGTGCGCAGCGAGTTCCTCAACCAGCTCACCAAGGGCGCCATCCGCAAGGGTGTGGTCTCCTCGATCGTCAACTTCGGCGCCTTCGTCGATCTCGGCGGTGTCGACGGCCTGGTGCACGTCTCCGAGCTGTCCTGGAAGCACATCGATCACCCGTCCGAGGTGGTTCAGGTGGGCGACGAGGTCACCGTCGAGGTGCTCGACGTCGACATGGACCGCGAGCGGGTTTCGTTGTCGCTCAAGGCGACTCAGGAAGATCCGTGGCGCCACTTCGCCCGCACCCACGCGATCGGCCAGATCGTGCCGGGCAAGGTCACCAAGCTGGTTCCGTTCGGTGCGTTCGTGCGCGTCGAGGAGGGCATCGAGGGCCTGGTGCACATCTCGGAGCTGTCCGAGCGCCACGTCGAGGTCCCGGACCAGGTGGTCCAGGTCGGCGACGACGCAATGGTCAAGGTCATCGACATCGACCTGGAGCGTCGCCGCATCTCGCTGAGCCTCAAGCAGGCCAACGAGGACTACTCCGAGGAGTTCGAGGCCTGGAAGTACGGCATGGCCGACAGCTACGACGACCAGGGCAACTACATCTTCCCCGAGGGCTTCGACGCCGACACCAACGAGTGGCTCGAAGGCTTCGAGAAGCAGCGTGACGAGTGGGAGGCCCGGTACGCCGAGGCCGAGCGCCGCCACAAGATGCACACTGCGCAGATGGAGAAGTTCGCCGCTGCCGAGGCTGCCGAGGCTGCCAAGCCGGTCTCCAACGGATCCTCGCGGTCCGAGGAGTCGAGTGGCGGCGGATCGCTCGCCAGCGACGCCCAGCTCGCCGCTCTGCGGGAGAAGCTCGCAGGCAACGCCTGACAGTTCTGATCGAAGGCCCCGGCTCCCTGTGGGAGTCGGGGCCTTCGTCATGTCCGGTGTCAGGTGCACATATCGCTTTTTGACAATGATTTTCATTAACGGGTTGGATCGTCCACATGACGACGATTCGACTGCTTCCGCTCCTGTCCGCGGCACTGCTCGGTGCGGGCTGCGCCACGCCTGTCAGCCCACCATCCGCTGACCCCGCCGCGACCGGGGCCGCGCCGTCGGCGCCGACCGAGCGGGCCGCGGCGACTCCGCGCCTGGCGCTCAGCTACGACGGCGGAGTCCTGGTGGTCGACGCCGCCACGCTGGAGCAGGTCGCCGACATCCCGGTGGAGGGCTTCGTCCGGCTCAACCCCGCATCCAACGGACGGCACGTATTCGTCTCGCAGGCCGACGGATTCGCCGTGCTGGACATGGGAACCTGGACCGACGCGCACGGCGACCACGGCCACCACTACACCGCGGAACCGGTGATGACCGACCTCCGCTTCGGTGGTGAGGAACCCGGCCACGTCGTCGCCCACGACGGCATGGTGACCCTGTTCAGCGACGGTACCGGCGCTGCCGACGTCGTCGACCCGCACGCGCTGCTCGACGGCGTCGCCGTCGCCGAAACCCGGGTCTCGACAACGCCGCACCACGGCGTCGCGGTAGCCCGTGACGACGGCACAGTCGTGGTGAGCATCGGCGACGACCGCGGCCGAACCGGTGTCAAGATCCTCGACGCCGACGACAGCGTGATCGCGGCCGATGATCGGTGCCCCGGACTGCACGGTGAGGCCGCGGCCGCCGGCGCAGTGCTGACCTTCGGCTGCGAGGACGGGCTGCTCTTCGTGCGCGGCAACGACATTCGGAAGGTCGTCAGCCCGGATCGCTACGGGCGCATCGGGAACCAGGCCGGCAGCACAGCCTCGACGGTGGTTCTCGGCGACTACAAGACCGAAGCCGACGCCGAAGTGGAACGGCCGCAACGCTTCACCCTCACCGATACCGCGACCGGAGAACTTCGGGTGGTGCCGCTGGAGGCGAGTTACAGCTTCCGTTCACTGGACCGCGGCGCCGACGGGGAGGCGGTGATCCTGGGCACCGACGGGGCGCTGCACGTGTTCGACCCGCTCAGCGCGCAGCGGATCGGCCACTTCGCCGCCGTTCCGGCATGGACCGAGCCCGCCGAATGGCAGTCCCCGATGCCCAATCTGCACGTGCAGGACGGCGTGGCCTACGTCAGCGATCCACAGGCCCGGCGGCTGGTGGCGGTCAACCTCGCAGACGGCGCCGTCCTCGCCGAGACCACGTTCGCCCGCCCGACGATCGAGCTGACTGGTGTCGAAGGCTGACCCGGCGGCTGACACACTGGGGCGGTGCTGCGCATTGGGTTGACCGGAGGAATCGGGGCAGGCAAGTCGACGGTGTCGTCGACGTTCAGCGAACTCGGGGGCATCGTCGTCGACGGCGACGTGATCGCCCGCGAGGTCGTCGAACCGGGCACGCCGGGCCTGGCCGGCCTCGTCGAGGCCTTCGGCGAGGAGATCCTGCTGCCCGACGGCGCGTTGAACCGGCCCGCGCTGGCCGCGATCGCGTTCAGTGACGAGCAGAAACGGGCCACGCTCAACGGCATCGTGCATCCCCTTGTCGGGCAACGGCGTTCGGAACTGATCGAGAGCGCCAAGGAAGCCGGGGGGAATCCGGTCGTCATCGAGGACATCCCGCTGCTGGTCGAATCGCAGATGGCGCCGTTGTTCCCGTTGGTGATCATCGTGCACGCCGACGAGGATGTGCGTGTCCGGCGGCTCATCGAGTACCGCAATTTCTCCGAGGAGGACGCCAGGGCCCGCATCGCGGCGCAGGCGAGCGAGGAGCAGCGCCGCGCGGTGGCCGACGTGTGGCTGGACAACTCGGGCAGCGCCGCGGAACTCGTGGAGAAGGCCCGCGCGCTGTGGCACGAGCGCATCCAGCCGTTCGCCGCCAACCTCGCGTCCGGCACCCCGGCACCGGCGGTGCCGCAACTGGTCCCGGCGGATCCGCAGTGGCCGGCACAGGCGGAGCGGATCCTGGCCCGGCTGCGGACAGTCTGCGGTCACCGTGCGGTCCGTGTGGACCACATCGGTTCCACCGCGGTGCCGGGCCTGGACGCCAAGGACGTCATCGACGTTCAGGTCACCGTCCCCTCGCTGGAGGTCGCCGACGAACTCGCCGACGGGCTGCACGGGGCCGGCTACGTGCGCACCGCGGTCACCTCCGATGTCGGTAAGCCCGACGGGCGCAGCACGGTGGCCGAGTTCGACCACACCGGCAGCGCCGACCTGTGGCACAAGAGGCTCTACTGCTCGGCCGACCCTGGGCGCCCGACCAACGTGCACGTGCGCGTCGACGGCTGGCCCAATCAGCAGTTCGCGCTGGTGTTTGTGGACTGGTTGACTGCCAACCCCGGCATGCAAGCCGAGTACCTGGAGCTCAAGCGGCACGTCGCCGCGCAGCACCCGCCCACCTCGGGCGCCTACGCCGAAGCCAAGGAGCCGTGGTTCCTCGACAACTACCGCAGGGCCTGGGAATGGGCCGACGCGACGGGCTGGCGGCCCTAGGACACGGCCGGTTCCGGTTCCGGCGCTGGTGGTGCCGCGGTGTCGACCGGCAGGTTCAGCGGGGCGCCGCACTGCAGCACGCCGTACAGCGGATCGTCCTTGGGCCGGAACAACCTGGGCGCGATGAACTGGTCGGCTTTGGCGACGATCTGGTCGTCGACCAGGATCTCGCAGTGCAGGTTCGACCCGTACGGCCATTCGATGGAGAGCTCCATGCCCGCCTGCGCCGGGTCGGTGAGCACCGCGTTGATCTCGAAGGTCTGACCCGGCAGCAGCGTGGGCTGCGCGCTGTTGACGTTCTCGTCGTCCATCCGGTAGGCGACCACCGCTCCCCGCGAGGTGCCGTCGGCACGCGCCCGGTAGACCACGTTGTGCAGGATCTCGGGTTCAGCCGGCGCCGGTTGGACCTCGGTACCGGGACCGGGCGGCTGAGCCGAGGCGGCCGGCGCGGCCAGCAGGGCGGCCAGAAGCGTGGCTGCCACGGCCGTCGCAGCGGTCCGCATGCGCTTGGCGGGAACCATGGGTTCAGAGACTACCGTCCGGCGCTGTCCGGACACGTGCACAGTCGTTGCCATCAGAATCAAGATCGCGGCGCCGCAGCAAACCGTTACATGTCGCGCCAGGTGACGGGCATCCCGCGCCCTGACAGCCAGTCGCCGAGGTCGTAGTCGTGGCGGGCCAGCTCTTCGACGGTGGTGACCGCGGTGCGGATCGCGCGTTCGGCCGCGTCCGGGGTCAGCAGGCGCTCGCCGAGCGCGGCGATCAACTCGTCCACGTCGGTCACCAGCACGTCGCGGCCGGTGCGCAGGACGAGGTCGACGTAGTAATCGGTGCCTTCCCAGCGGCTGGTGCCCGCCCGGTACTCGCCGATGTCGAGGTAGAAGTCCTGGTCACGTTCGTAGCCAGGATTGAAATGGAACACCGTCGCCCGCAGGTTCAGCGCCGGCAGCACCCACGATTCGAGGTAGTGGAACTGCGCCCGTCCGGGCGCCGGCCGGGCCATGTACAAACCCCACGGCCGGACGGTGTACACGTCGACCGCCCGGACGATGCCCTTGGGATCGGTGTTGGTGCCGGCGCCGACGTCGAAGATCTCGTGCTTGGGAGGATGGATGCAACCAGCATAAGTGCAGGCCGGTGACGGTGCCTTGCTGCGGGAACAGAACCTGTCGGTGTCAGGTTCTACCCTGGTGAAATGGCTTTTGCGACCGAACACCCGGTGCTCGCGCACTCGGAGTACCGCCCCGTGGACGACGTCGTCCGTTCGGGCCGGCGTTTCGAGGTGGTCAGCGAATACGAGCCCGCCGGCGATCAGCCCGCCGCGATCGACGAACTGGAACGCCGCATCCGCGCGGGGGAGAAGGACGTGGTGCTGCTCGGTGCGACCGGCACCGGCAAGTCGGCCACCACGGCCTGGCTCATCGAGCGGCTGCAGCGCCCCACCCTGGTGATGGCGCCGAACAAGACATTGGCCGCGCAGCTGGCCAATGAGCTGCGGGAGATGTTGCCCAACAACGCCGTCGAGTACTTCGTCTCCTATTACGACTACTACCAACCCGAGGCGTACATCGCCCAGACCGACACCTACATCGAGAAGGACAGCTCGATCAACGACGATGTGGAGCGGCTTCGCCACTCGGCGACGTCGAACCTGCTGTCGCGCCGGGATGTGGTGGTGGTCGCGTCGGTCTCCTGCATCTACGGCCTCGGCACCCCGCAGTCATACCTGGACCGCTCCGTCGAGCTCCAGGTCGGCGACGAGGTGCCCCGCGATGCGCTGCTGCGACTGCTCGTCGACGTCCAGTACACCCGCAACGACATGTCGTTCACCCGCGGCTCGTTCCGGGTCCGCGGCGACACCGTCGAGATCATCCCGTCCTATGAAGAGCTGGCGGTGCGCATCGAGTTCTTCGGTGACGAGATCGAGGAGTTGTACTACCTGCACCCGCTGACCGGCGACATCGTGCGCAAGGTCGACTCGCTGCGGATCTTCCCGGCCACCCACTACGTCGCCGGGCCCGAACGGATGGCGCAGGCGATCACCAGCATCGAACGGGAACTGGAGGAACGGCTGGCCGAGCTGGAGGGCCAGGGCAAGCTGCTGGAAGCTCAGCGGCTGCGGATGCGCACCAACTACGACATCGAGATGATGCGCCAGGTCGGGTTCTGTTCGGGCATCGAGAACTACTCGCGGCACATCGACGGCCGTGGCCCCGGCACCGCGCCGGCGACGTTGATCGACTATTTCCCGGAGGACTTCCTGCTCGTCATCGACGAGTCGCACGTCACCGTGCCGCAGATCGGCGGCATGTACGAGGGTGACATGTCCCGTAAGCGCAATCTCGTCGACTTCGGTTTCCGGTTGCCCTCGGCGGTGGACAACCGGCCGTTGACCTGGGAGGAGTTCGCCGACCGGATCGGCCAGACGGTGTACCTGTCGGCGACGCCGGGCGCTTACGAGCTGAGCCAGGCCGGCGGCGAGTTCGTCGAGCAGGTCATCCGCCCGACCGGTCTCGTCGACCCGCAGGTGGTGGTCAAACCGACCAAGGGCCAGATCGACGACCTGATCGGCGAGATCCGCAAGCGCACCGAACGCGACGAGCGCGTGCTGGTCACCACGCTGACCAAGAAGATGGCCGAGGACCTGACCGACTATCTGCTGGAGATGGGGATCCGGGTCCGCTATCTGCACTCCGAAGTCGACACCCTGCGCCGGGTCGAGCTGCTCCGTCAGCTGCGGCTGGGGGAGTATGACGTCCTGATCGGCATCAACCTGTTGCGTGAGGGTCTGGACCTTCCCGAGGTGTCGCTGGTGGCGATCCTCGACGCCGACAAGGAAGGGTTCCTGCGTTCGCCGCGCAGCCTGATCCAGACCATCGGCCGCGCTGCGCGAAACGTGTCCGGCGAGGTGCACATGTACGCCGACAAGATGACGGACTCGATGAAGCAGGCCATCGACGAGACCGAGCGTCGCCGCGCGAAGCAGATCGCCTACAACAAAGAGCACGGCATCGACCCGCAACCGTTGCGCAAGAAGATCGCCGACATTCTCGACCAGGTGTACCGGGAGGCCGACGACACCGAAGCGGTCGAGGTCGGAGGCTCCGGCCGCAACGCATCACGCGGTCGGCGGGCGCAGGGGGAGCCGGGCCGTGCGGTCAGTGCGGGCGTGTTCGAGGGCAGAGACACCTCCAACATGCCGCGCGCCGAATTGGCCGACCTGATCAAGGATCTGACCGCGCAGATGATGACGGCGGCGCGCGACCTGCAGTTCGAACTGGCGGCACGGATCCGCGACGAGATCGCCGACCTGAAGAAGGAACTGCGCGGCATGGACGCCGCCGGCCTGAAGTGACTTGAGCTCAACCGCTGTTGAGGTCCTAAGTTCAGGACGTGACCGAAACCGGTAGTGAGACCGTCGCCGCCGGCGGATGGGGTGAACTCCTCGGCCCGCGCAATCTCGGGGCCGCGACCGTACTCGCCGGCGGAGTCGCGCTCTACGCCACCAACGAATTCCTGACGATCAGCCTGATGCCCAGCGCCGTCGGCGACATCGGCGGTCACCGCTTCTACGCGTGGGTGACGACGGTGTACCTGGTCGGCTCGGTGGCGGCCGCCACCACCGTGCGTCCGGTGCTGCTGCGCCTGGGCCCGCGGTTGGCCTACCTGTCGGGCTTGACGGTGTTCGGGCTCGGCAGCCTCGGGTGCGCGGCGGCGCCCAACATGGAGCTGCTGCTTGTCGGGCGCACCGCGCAGGGCGCGGCGGGCGGCCTGCTGGCAGGCCTCGGCTATGCGGTGATCAACACCGCGCTGCCCAGCCGGTTGTGGACCAAAGCGTCCGCGCTGGTATCGGCGATGTGGGGCGTCGGCACCCTGGTCGGCCCGGCCGCGGGTGGACTGTTTGCCCAATATGGTTCGTGGCGTTGGGCTTTCGTGGTGCTGGTGGTGATGGCCGCCGCGATGTCGGCGCTGGTGCCGATCGCACTGCCCGGCCGGGCCGAGGGTCACGTACCCGATGGGTCGCAGCGGTTCCGCGTGCCGGTCTGGTCGCTGCTGCTGCTCGGTGCCGCCGCATTATCGGTCAGTGTCGCCGGGGTGGCTCGCGACGGCCGGGTCACCGCCGCACTGGTGGCAGCCGGTTTCGGGCTGGTGTTCCTGTTCTTGGTCGTCGACCGCAGGGTGGGCGTTGCGGTGTTGCCGCCCAGCGTGTTCGGGCCCGGTCCGCTGAAGTGGATCTATCTGACGCTAGGCGTCCTGATGTCCGCGACGATGGTGGACCTGTACGTACCGCTGTTCGGCCAGCGGCTGGCGCACCTGACTCCGGTGGCGGCCGGTTTCCTCGGGGCGGGACTCGCGATCGGGTGGACCGTCAGCGAGATCAGCAGTGCGTCTCTTGCTCGGCAGTCGGTGATCGCACGGACGGTGGCGATCGCGCCGCTGGTGATGGCCACGGGACTGACCGTCGGTGCGCTGGCGCAGCGCGACGGTGCCGGTCCGGTCCTGGTGGCGCTGTGGGCGGTGGGTCTGGTTGTCAGCGGTGCCGGGGTGGGCATGGCCTGGCCGCACCTGTCGGCGTGGGCGATGAGCAAGGTCGACGACCCGGCCGAGGGGCCCGCGGCGGCGGCCGCGATCAACACCGTGCAGGTGATCTCGGCGGCGTTCGGTGCCGCACTGGCCGGTGTCGTCGTCAACGTCGCCGGCGACGGGGACGTGATCGCGGCGCGCTGGCTGTTCGGGTCGTTCGCGGTGATCGCCGCGCTCGCGACGGTGGCCTCGACCAGAAGCGGCCGGTCACGATCACGCTGATCGGAACCCTTCACCCGATCGCGGTGCGCTGGCACTCTCGGTGTCAGTGCGGGTGTGGCCGAGTGGCTAGGCACCGGCCTGCAAAGCCGTTTACACGGGTTCGAATCCCGTCACTCGCTCGCACAGGTGCTCGCGCGGCACCGCCGCGTTACTTTACCAACCGGACGGTAAAGTAACGCGGTGACTTCGACCTTTCCGGTGCGCGGGCGCCCGTCGTCGATGACGAGCATCCTCGACGCCGCCCTGCACCTGCTCGACGCGGGTATCCCGGTCTCCTTCGACTCGGTGGCCCAACAGTGCGGGCTGACCAAACCTGGACTGCTGTACCACTTTCCGACTAAGTCGGCGCTGATGGAAGCGTTGGTCGACCACATCGTGGACGCGCAGGTACAAGGCATGTCCCGCGAACTCGACATCCCGTTGGAATCGGCCTCACCGCAGCAGCGACTCGGCGCTTACGTGCGGTGGGCCCTGCAGACTCGTCATCGGCGGTCAGATCTGGTGATGCTGAGCGACCCCAGGACCGCCGACCGCATGGTCGCGCGGTGGACCGAACGCTTTCAGCCCTGGGTCGAGGTCCCCGCCGACCTCCCGCCGGCCGAACGGGCCCGGCTGCAGGCCGCCCGATTGCTCGCCGACGGCGTGTGGCTCGCGGACTCGTCGGCCACCTTCCCCCTCACCGACGACGAACGGCCGCAGGTGCTCGCGGTGGCGCTCGAGCTGCTGGGGGAGCAGGCCTGATGGCGTGGGTGTATCTAATGCTGGCCATCGTGTGCGAGGTGTCGGCGACATTGTCCCTCAAGGGATCTGCGACGACGCCGGCGCTGTACGTCGTCGTCGTGCTCGGTTACCTGGTGTCCTTCGTGCTACTGGCCCTGGTCCTCAAACGGGGGATGGGGCTGGGAGTGGCGTATGCGATTTGGGGTGCCGCGGGGGTGGCGGCGACCGCGGTGCTGTCGGCGGTGATCTTCGGTGAGACGCTGACCGCCGTGATGGGCGTCGGCCTGCTCTGCATCATCGGCGGCGTGGTGCTCGTCGAGAGCGGCTCCCGCGCGGGCGCCGAATGATGCAGTACCTGTTGCTGGTCGTCGCGATCGGATGTGAGGTCACGGGCACGCTCGCGCTGCGGGTCGCGGCCAGGGGGAGGCCGGCGTTCTACGGCATCGTGGCCGTCGGTTACCTCCTGGCCTTCACGCTGCTGTGGTGGTCGCTGCGGTTCGGGATGCCGCTCGGCGTCGCGTACGGCATCTGGGCGGCGGCCGGCGTCGCCTTGACGGCCCTGGCATCCCGGTGGCTGTTCGGCGAGCCGCTGACACGCCGGATGCTCGCCGGCATCGCGTTGATAGCTGTCGGTGTGATGGTGGTCGAGGTCGGTACCGGTCACTGACGGGGCGAAGCAGATTATCCGGATGACGACCCGATTACACTTTTTGTCGCGACACAGAATGGCAACTGTTCGATCACCGTTGCGTCGCAGCATGGTTCATCTTTGCTAGAACTGTGTCAGCGTTATGGCGTGCTCGCACGCCAGGTGGTCCGTTCGCTCTGCGCTGCGGTGGTGACGGCCTTGGCTCTGTCGTTGTCCACCGCGGCTGCTCCCGTTGCTGGGGCGGTGTCGTGCCCGGACGTCGAGGTGATATTTGCGCGAGGGACGAGTGACAAGCAGGGGTTCGGTCCGGTCGGCAGAGCGTTCGTCGACGCGGTCAAGAAGAAGCTCCCCGGCAAGAAGGTCTCGGCGTACGCGGTCAACTACCCGGCGAGCTGGAACTTCCCGAAGTCGACTTCGGCCGGTGCGGTGGATGCCAACAAGCATGTGCAGTACATCGCGGGGATGTGCCCCAGGACCAAGATCGTGCTGGGTGGGATGTCCCAGGGCGCAGGCGTGATAGACCTGATCACCATCGGCAATCGCCGGATCTGGTTCTTCACCCCCGCCCCACTGCCCGACGCGATGGTCAACCACGTCGCCGCGGTCGCGGTGTTCGCCAATCCGTCGCGCGACCAGCCGTCGCTCGGACCGCTGACGAAGATCAGCCCCCTGTACGGACACAAGACCATCGACCTCTGCGCCGACGGAGACCCGTACTGCTCACGCGGGCAGAACTATTTTGCCCACTGGTCCTACCCGTGGAACGGGATGGTCGACGAGGCAGCCACTTTCGTCGCGAATCGCGTGCTCGGCCGCCAGCCGTGAGCGAATTTGCCCTGTTTGCAATGATTCTGGGACGAATCGACGAGATGTCACCGCCGGACTTCTGCCCGGTATCGGTTCGGTAACCGCCTCGTCGTCGGACCCTGCCACACGCTAGGTTCTCCCGGCAGGGGGCACCGTTGAGATTTCAAGGAAAGACATTTCAAACAAGACGATGTCACCCAGGATCAACCGAATCGGTGTCGCCGTGCTGGCCGTGGGCGTGGCGTGGCCGCTCGTGACCTACCGCGCACCGGCCGCGGCTCAACCCAGTCCCGGCGTGCCGTGTCTGGAGATGGTGCAGCAGCTGGCCGCTGAACCGCCGAATGTCCTCGAAACGCTCGACACCGCCACCGATGCGTTGTCCGGCATGGTGGCCGAGGAACCGCCGCAGCTACCGGCGATTCCGGTCGCCGACGTGATGCACGGCGTCTCGGCGCTGGCAGCTCCCGGTCCGGCGGCGCCCCCTGTCGAGGCCGCGCCGCTGGTCCATGCAGCCGCGCCCGTCGCCGCCGCGCCGCCGGGTCCCGTTGTCGCACC
>NZ_BCRS01000135.1 GCF_001552715.1 Mycolicibacterium vaccae NBRC 14118 = CIP 105934
AGCCCGCGCGGTCGGCGTGCGCCGGGGTCTGCGGCGCCGGGAGGCGCAGGCCCGGTGTCCGGAACTGCACGTGGTCACCGCCGACCCGGCCCGCGATGCCCGGCACTTCGAGAACATCACCACCGCCGTGGACGATCTCGTCCCCCGGGCGGAGGTGCTCCGGCCCGGGCTGCTGGCGCTGTCGGTGCGCGGTGCGGCCCGGTATTTCGGCTCCGAGCAGACCGCCGCCGAGCGGCTGGTCGACGCGGTGGCCGCCGCGGGCGCCGAATGTCAGGTCGGGGTGGCCGATCAGCTGCCCACCGCGGTCTTCGCCGCCCGTGCGGGCCGGCTCGTGGGCGCAGGGGAGGATGCGGCGTTCCTGTCGGGGTTGTCGGTACGGCAGCTGGCCGCCGAACCGAGCCTGTCGTCCGTTCGTCGGGAGGAACTGGCGGATTTGTTGTGGCGCCTGGGAATCCGAACCATCGGTCAGTTCGCCGAGTTGTCGCGCAGCGACGTGGCCTCCCGGTTCGGCGCCGACGCGGTGGTGGCGCACCGGATCGCGCGTGGCGAGCCGGCCCGGGGCCCCTCGGGGCGCGAGCCCGAGGCGGAACTGGACGCGGTGCTGGATTGCGACCCGCCCATCGACCGGGTCGACGCAGCGGCTTTCGCCGGACGGTCGCTGGCCGGCGAACTGCACCGGAACCTGGAGGGCGCGGGGGTGGGGTGCACCCGGCTGGCCATCCACGCGGTGACCGCCACCGGTCAGGAGCTGGAACGGGTCTGGCGGTGCGCGGAGCCGCTGACCGAGGACGCCACCGCGGACCGGGTGCGCTGGCAGTTGGACGGTTGGCTGAATCGCCGCAACCCCCAGGACCGGCCCGCCGCGCCGATCACGGTGCTGCGGCTGCGGCCTGTGGAGGTGGTGTCCGCTGAGGCCCTGCAGCTGCCGCTGTGGGGTGGGGTGGGCGAGGAGGACAGGCTGCGGGCCCGCCGGGCGCTGGTCCGGGTGCAGGGCCTGCTGGGTCCGGATGCGGTCAAGGTGCCGGTGCTCAGCGGTGGGCGGGGGCCGGCCGAGCGCATCACCTTCACTCCGCTCGGTGATGAGCTTGTGCCGCAGTCGAATCCGGACCAGCCGTGGCCGGGCCGGTTGCCCGAGCCCTCGCCGACGGTGCTGCTCGATGACCCCGTGGAGTTGTTCGACGCCGCGGGTGATCCGGTGCGGGTCACCGGCCGGGGCCTGTTCTCCACCGATCCGGTCCGACTGCACGCGCCGGGGCGGTCCGGTCGGCTGTCGTGGTGGGCAGGGCCGTGGCCGGTGGACGAACGGTGGTGGGATCCCCGGCCGGCCAAGGCCGGCCGGACTGCCAGGGCGCAGGTGCTGCTCGACGCCGATCCGGCGCAGGCCCTGCTTCTATGTTACCGGCAACGGCAGTGGTATCTCGAAGGAGCCTACGAGTGATGCACAATTTGATTGTGCACAATTGAATTGTGGGCTACTGTTGTGGACATGGCGCCGCTGAGTCTGGACGACCACCTGTGTTTCGCTCTGTACTCGGCATCACGCGCCATGACCGCGGCCTACCGCCCGCTGCTCGCCGAGCTGGGCATCACCTACCCGCAGTATCTGGTGCTGCTCGTCCTCGGCGAGGAGGGCAGCATCTCAGTCGGCCGTCTCGGCGAGCGGCTGCAGCTCGACTCCGGGACGCTGTCGCCGTTGCTCAAACGCATGGAGGCCGGCGGGATCGTCCGCCGCCGGCGAAGTGACACCGACGAGCGCCAGGTCGAGGTGGCGCTGACAACTGACGGAAAGCGGTTGCGGCGCAAGGCACAGTGCATTCCCGAGCAGCTCTTCCCGCTCACCGGATTGACGCCGGAGCAGGCGATCGACCTGCGCGCAGGCGTGGCCCGCCTCACCGAAGCTCTCATCGACGCCCAGAAAGGCAAACCCCATGGATAAAGTTCTCTACACCGCAGAAGCCCTCGCCACCGGAGAGGGGCGCGACGGCCACGGCCGGACCTCCGACGGCAGGCTCGACCTCGACCTGGCCATCCCCACCGAGATGGGAGGCACCGGCAACGGCACCAACCCCGAGCAGCTCTTCGCGGTCGGTTACGCCGCATGCTTCCATTCGGCGCTGCGCCTGGTGGGCCGCCAGGAGAAGGTCGACGTCTCCGATTCCGCTGTCGGAGCGCGTGTTCAGATCGGACCCACCGACAGCGGCGGCTTCGGGCTGGCCGTCGAGCTGGAGATCACCCTGCCCAACGTCGACCATGACACCGCCGTTCAGGTCGCCGAGAAGGCCCACCAGGTCTGCCCGTACTCGAATGCCACGCGCGGCAACATCGACGTCAAACTGGTGGTCACCGACGACTGACCTCGTCCAACCGTGCGGCGAACGCACCGACCCGCGCGATGAACCGGTCGAAGAACACGGCCGGGTCGACCTCTACTCCGATGAGCGCGTTGGGTTCTCGCCCCCAGCGGTGACTCCAGTCGGCGATGGTCATGCCGCGGGTCAGCGTGCCTGTCAGCTCCACGTCCACCGGGGCGGGCCGGTACCGCACCAGCGCGGTGTCCAGCGCGACCGCGGCGGCCAGCGGGTCGTGCAGGTGGGCCAGATAGCCCTCGCCCTGGTCGTGATGGAACTCGAAGTAGAAGCGCATCGCGTCTTCGAGAGTCCGGATCAGCGGATTGGCCGCCGTCGACGCGGTGCCGCGCGGGTCGCGCACCGACATCGGGGTGGACGGCGAGCCGGCGGCATCGGCCAGTCGGCTCAACAGCTGCGGCGTCAGCACCGCGTGCTCGGTCAGGTTGAGCCCCAACACGATCGGAAGATGCTCGGCGCCTGAGTCGCTCCACGCGGCGAACACCTCGGCCGCCGACTCCGGGTCGACGCTGACGTTCCACTCGGCCACCGGCGTGGTGTTGCCCCGGTAGTCGAAGGCGCCGCCCATGATCACCAGCCGTGCCAGCAGTCGAGGCAACGCGGGTTCGGCGCGCAACGCCAGCGCCAGGTTGGTCAGTGGTCCGGTCGCGATGCCGATCAGCTCGCCGGGGTGTTCCCGGGCGGCGCACACCCACGCCTGCGCGGCGTCGTGGTCGGTGAGTTCCGTTGTCGGATCGGGCAAGCGCGCGTACCCGAGGCCCTGGGGCCCGTGCGTGTCCTCGGCGGTACGCAGCGGCTCCACCAGGGGCACCTCGGACCCCCGTGACACCGGGACCCCGGTGATCCCGCACAGCTCGAGCAGCGCCAGGTTGTTCCGGCACACATCGTCCACCCCGACGTTGCCCGCGGTGGACGCGATCCCGACCAGCTCGGCCTCCGGGCTGGCGAACAGGTACACCAGTGCCATCGCGTCGTCGACGCCGGTGTCGACGTCGACGAAGACCGGCTGACGTACCTGCACCCCGACATGCTCACCCGCCCACCGGCGCAACGTCAACACGACTAGTCTCTGGCCATGCCGCTCGATCCCGGCGCCATCGGCGCGACCACCCCACCGCAGCTGTTCACCTGGACCGACCGGGACACCCTGCTCTATGCGCTCGGCGTCGGTGCCGGCACCGACGATCTCGCGTTCACCACCGAGAACAGTCACGACGTCGAGCAGCAGGTGCTGCCGACCTATGCGGTGATCGCGTGCTCGCCGTTCGCCGCCGCCACCAGGATCGGGTCGTTCGACTTCAGCAGGCTGCTGCACGGATCGCAGAGCATCCGGGTGTTCCGCCCGCTCCCGCCGTCCGGGCGCCTCAGTGTGGTCAGCGAGGTCGCCGACATCCAGGACAAGGGGGAGGGCAAGAACGCGGTGGTGATGTTGAAGGCCACCGGCAGCGACCCGGACACCGGTCAGGCCGTCGCCGAATCGCTGTCCACCCTCGTCATCCGCGGCGAGGGCGGGTTCGGGGGCCGGCCGGGGCAGCGCCCCCAGGCGCAGGCGATCCCGGAGCGTGAGCCCGATGCCCGGGTGGCTCTGCCCACCCGGCAGGACCAGGCACTGATCTACCGGCTCTCCGGGGACCGCAACCCACTGCACAGCGATCCGTGGTTCGCCCAGCTCGCCGGATTCCCGAAGCCGATCCTGCACGGGCTGTGCACCTACGGCGTGGCCGGTCGGGCGCTGGTCGCCGAACTCGGCGGCGGCGACGCTGCCAAGGTCACCGCGGTCGGGGCGCGGTTCACCTCGCCGGTCTTCCCTGGCGAGACGCTGACCACCTCGATCTGGCGTACCGGTGAGGGCCGTGCGGTGTTCCGTACCGAGGCCGCCGGACCGGACGGATCCGACTCCCGCCTGGTGCTCGAGGACGGCGAGGCCGAGTTCGTCGG
The DNA here is from genome assembly GCF_001552715.1 of Mycolicibacterium vaccae NBRC 14118 = CIP 105934. Lineage (GTDB taxonomy): Bacteria > Actinomycetota > Actinomycetes > Mycobacteriales > Mycobacteriaceae > Mycobacterium > Mycobacterium vaccae. The sequence continues at coordinate 4,305 of NZ_BCRS01000135.1, forward strand.
TTGATCGCGTGGAAACGGGACGTACAAACACTGGGAAATACTTTGCTGGGCTGGTAGCCTTCGCGCAGGGGAGGGGCTATTGATCTGGAACGGGGACGCTTGCGACGGGGGTGAGCGCATGTTTGGTCGTTTGCGGAATTCATCCGCGTCCAAGATCGGCGCTGCGCGGTGGCGCTCCGATCAGTACTACTGGTTTACTGCGATCCTCGCTGCGCGCGGCCTGCAGGTCACGTCCTGCCGACTGGTGGCGCTGTGCATCGTGGCCTTGGGCCTGCTGCCGGTCAGCCTGGCGCTCGGCGGGCCGGGGACCCAGGGCCTGCACATGCGGATCGTCGCGATCGTCATCGCGGTCGGTGCGCTGGCGATGGCGGTGGTGTGGCTGCGCGACCGGTGGCCCACCAGGGCGCAATCGCTGATATGCGTCGCGCTGGGCTCGATCGCGATCGGCACGGCCGCGCTGATCGCGCCCAGTCCTCTGATCGGGTTCCTCGGCACCGCGACGTATGTGGTGCTCACCGTATTCGTCGTGTGTTTCCACGCCGCGCGACTGCTGGCGTTGCCGTGGACGATCGGCGCGGCGGTGCTGGCGGTGCTGTTCGTGCGGCAGGCCTCGGTCGATCTGACGGTCGCGATCTGCTCCCTGGTGGTGGTGGTGCTGCTCAACGTCTTCGTCGCGTTCTCCTGCCGCGCGGTGATCAAGTTGCTGCAGCCCGACGCCCACCACGGTGACATCGAGCAGCTGACCGGCCTGCTGCACCGGGACGCGTTCTACAACTCCGTTGCGACCCTGCTGGCTTCGCGCAGCCGCAGCGACGACAAGTATCTGGTCGTCGTCGCGGTGAACATCGACAGCTTCTCGCTGCTGCTCGGGCTGACGGGCTCCGGCGGCGGGAACCGGGCGCGGGTGACGGTCGGGCAGGCGCTGCGCGAGACGGTGCGGCACAACGCGATCGTCGCGCACGTCTCCGACGACGACTTCCTGATCGCCGACACCTTCACCACCGCCGACGCGTCGCCTCTGGTGGAACGGATTCGCGGTGCGATCGCGGCGACCCCGCAGCGGCTCACGGCCAGCATCGGCGTGGTCTGCACACCGCTGCCGCCGCTGGCCGCCGAACCGCCCGAGGAAGTCCTCGACAAGCTGATCGGGATCGCCACCCAGGCGATCGAACAGGCCCGGATGGCCGGCGGCAACCAGGTTCGCTACGTCCTGCGCCCCAACCTCGAAGGCGGCGACGAGGACGGCAACGGGATGAGCGCCTGACGGTCGAACGCCTGTTCGATACACTGGCCGGGTGGGTTGGCACACCGGGCCGCCGAGTTGGGGCGAGATGCAGCGCGTGCTGGACGGCAAGCCGCGCCGGGCCGGCTGGCCGATCGACCAGCAGGTCGGCGACGGCGGCGACAGCCCGGCCTGGTCGCGCAAGCGGGGCCGGTACGAAGCGCCCGACCTGTCCCGGCCGGGGGCCTCGGTGCCCTTCGCCGAACTGCACACCCACTCGGCCTACAGCTTCCTCGACGGCGCCAGCACGCCGGAGGAACTCGTGGAGGAGGCGGCCCGGCTCGATCTGCGCGCCATCGCGCTGACCGACCACGACGGGCTCTACGGGGTGGTGCGGTTCGCCGAGGCGGCCCGAGAGCTCGACGTGGCCACGGTGTTCGGCGCCGAGTTGTCCCTGGGCGGGGGCGCCCGCACCGACGTTCCCGATCCGCCCGGACCGCACCTGCTGGTGCTGGCCCGCGGGCCGGAGGGGTACCGGCGGCTGTCGCGGCAGCTGGCCGCGGCACATCTGGCCGGCGGGGAGAAAGGGGTGCTGCGCTACGACTTCGACGCGCTGACCGAGGCCGCAGGCGGGCACTGGCAGATCCTCACCGGGTGCCGTAAAGGTCATGTCCGGCAGGCGCTTTCCACTGGCGGGCCGGAGGCGGCCGAGGCGGCACTGGCCGATCTGGTGGACCGGTTCGGTCCCGACCGGGTGACCGTGGAGCTCACCCACCACGGCCATCCGCTCGACGACGAACGCAACGCCGCGCTGGCCGCGCTGGCGCCCCGGTTCGGCGTCGGCGTCGTCGCCACCACCGCCGCGCACTTCGCCGAACCGTCGCGGGGCAGGCTCGCGATGGCGATGGCGGCGATCCGGGCCCGTAATTCCGTCGACGACGCCGCGGGTCACCTGGCACCCCTGGGCGGTTCGCATCTGCGTTCCGGGCTGGAGATGGCGCGGTTGTTCGCCCGCTTCCCGGAGGCGGTGACGGCCGCCGCCGAGCTCGGCGAACAGTGCGCGTTCGGGCTGGCGCTGATCGCTCCGCAGCTACCGCCGTTCGACGTGCCCGACGGGCACACCGAGAACAGCTGGTTGCGGCACCTGGTGATGCAGGGCGCACGCGAGCGCTACGGCCCTCCGGAGCGGGCGGCCCGCGCATACGCCCAGATCGAGCGCGAGCTCGCCGTCATCGAGCAGCTGAACTTTCCCGGCTACTTCCTGGTGGTGCACGACATCACCCGGTTCTGCCGGGAGAGCAACATCCTGTGCCAGGGCAGGGGATCGGCGGCCAACTCCGCGGTCTGTTACGCGCTCAAGGTCACCAACGTCGATCCGGTCGCCAACGGCCTGCTGTTCGAACGCTTCCTGTCCCCGGCCCGCGACGGGCCGCCCGACATCGACATCGACATCGAATCCGACCTGCGCGAGAACGCGATCCAGTACGTCTACCAGCGCTACGGACGGGAATACGCCGCCCAGGTGGCCAACGTGATCACCTACCGGGGGCGAAGCGCGGTGCGCGACATGGCCCGGGCGCTGGGGTTCTCGCAGGGGCAGCAGGACGCCTGGAGCAAGCAGTTCAGCCAGTGGGGCAATCTGTCCGACGCCACCCACACCGACGACATCCCGGAGCCGGTGATCGACCTGGCCAAGCAGATCTCCAACCTGCCCCGGCACATGGGTATCCACTCCGGCGGCATGGTGATCTGCGACCGCCCGATCGCCGACGTGTGCCCGGTCGAATGGGCCCGGATGGCTGATCGCAGTGTGCTGCAATGGGACAAAGACGACTGCGCGGCAATCGGTTTGGTGAAGTTCGACCTGCTGGGTCTCGGCATGCTCTCGGCGCTGCACTACGCCATCGACCTGGTCGCCGAACACAAGGGCATCGAGGTCGACCTGGCCAAGCTGGACCTGTCCGAACCGGCCGTCTACGAGATGTTGCAGCGCGCCGACTCGGTCGGAGTGTTCCAGGTGGAGTCGCGGGCCCAGATGGCCACGCTGCCCAGGCTCAAGCCGCGGATGTTCTACGACCTGGTCGTCGAGGTGGCCCTGATCCGGCCGGGGCCGATCCAGGGCGGCTCGGTGCATCCGTACATCAAGCGGCGCAACGGACAGGAGGCGGTCACCTACGACCACCCGTCGATGGCGCCTGCGCTGCGAAAGACGTTGGGCGTGCCGCTGTTCCAGGAACAGTTGATGCAGCTGGCCGTCGACTGCGCCGGGTTCTCACCGGCCGAGGCCGACCAGTTGCGGCGCGCAATGGGTTCGAAACGTTCGACGGAGAAGATGCGCCGGCTGCGCGGCCGATTCTTCGACGGCATGGCAGACAAGCACGGCATCACCGGCGAGGTGGCCCAGCGGATCTACGAGAAGCTGGAGGCGTTCGCCAACTTCGGTTTCCCGGAAAGCCATTCGCTGAGCTTCGCGTCGCTGGTGTTCTACTCGTCGTGGTTCAAGCTGCACCACCCCGCGGCGTTCTGCGCGGCGCTGCTGCGCGCCCAGCCGATGGGTTTCTACTCGCCGCAGACTCTGGTCGCCGATGCGCGCAGGCACGGCGTCGCCGTGCACGGCCCGGATGTCAACGCCAGTCTGGCGCACGCCACGTTGGAGAACCACGGGCTGGACGTGCGGCTGGGCCTGGGCAGCGTCCGTCACATCGGGACCGAGCTGGCCGAACAGCTCGTCGCGGAACGGAAAGCGCACGGCCCCTTCACTTCTCTGACGGACCTGACCAGGCGGGTGCAGCTTTCGGTGCCGCAGACCGAGGCGCTGGCCACCGCAGGTGCGCTGGGCTGTTTCGGGATCTCCCGGCGCGAGGGGCTGTGGGCAGCGGGTGCGGCGGCCACCGAACGGCCCGACCGCCTGCCCGGGGTCGGGTCGGCCTCGCACGTGCCGTCGCTGCCGGGCATGTCGGAACTGGAGTTGACCGTCGCGGACGTGTGGGCCACCGGGGTGTCGCCGGACCGATACCCGACGGAGTTCCTTCGCGCGGATCTGGCGGCCATGGGGGTGGTGCCTGCCGATCAGCTGCTGTCGGTGCCGGACGGCACCCGGGTGCTGGTGGCCGGGGCGGTGACCCACCGGCAGCGGCCGGCCACCGCGCAGGGGGTCACGTTCATGAACCTCGAAGACGAGACCGGGATGGTCAATGTGATGTGTTCCCAAGGGGTCTGGGCCCGGCACCGCAAGCTTGCCCTGACCGCGTCGGCGCTGGTGGTGCGCGGCATCGTGCAGAACGCCACCGGAGCGGTCACCGTGGTGGCCGACCGGATGGGGCCGATCAACATGAGGGTGGCCTCGAAGTCCCGCGACTTCCGTTAGGCGACCACTGCCGAAATTGCATTCCACGCGGCGTTTTTCGCGAAACGACCGCGTGGAATGCAATTTCGGCGGAAACGGGAACGGTAGGCTCGGCACAATGACGCTCAATCTCTCCGCGGACGAAGTTCTGACCACCACCCGATCGGTGCGCAAGCGGCTGGATTTCGACAAGCCGGTGCCCCGCGAGGTGCTGATGGAATGCCTGGACATCGCCCTTCAGGCGCCGACGGGGTCCAACAACCAGGGCTGGCAATGGGTGTTCGTCGAGGATCCGGCCAAGAAGAAGGCGATCGCCGACATCTACCGGGCCAATGCGACGCCCTACCTGAACGCGCCGAAACCGTCGCTGGGCGACATGCGGGACGAGCAGCGGCCTCGGGTCGAGGATTCCGCGAGGTACCTCAACGATCACCTCGACGAGGTGCCGGTGATGTTGATCCCGTGCCTGGAGGGCAAGCCGCAGGACGCGGTCTCGGGGGCCAGCGCCGGATACTGGGGCTCACTGCTTCCCGCGGTGTGGAGCTTCATGCTGGCTCTGCGTGCGCGTGGGCTGGGGTCGGCGTGGACGACACTGCACCTGCTCGGCGACGGCGAGCGGCAGGCCGCCGAGATCCTCGGCATCCCGTTCGACGACTACAGCCAGGCCGGTCTGTTTCCGATCGCCTACACCAAAGGCACCGACTTCCGGCGCGCCAAGCGGCTGCCCGCCGAGCAGCTGACCCACTGGGACACCTGGTAGACCCGGATCACACCGCGCCGCTGAACCCGTGTTGGCGCCAGGCCTCGTACACGGCTACGGCGGCGGCGTTGGACAGGTTCAGCGAGCGCCGCCCGGCCAGCATCGGGATGCGCACCTGGGACGTGACGTGCGGGTCGGCGAGCGTCGCGTCGTCGAGTCCGGTCGGTTCCGGTCCGAACATCAGCACATCGCCGGGCCGGTAGGCGATGTCGGCGAACGATGTGGTGGCGTGCGCGGTGAACGCGAACACCCGCGCCGGGGTCACCGCAGCCCACGCGGCGTCGAGGTCGGCGTGCACGAACACCGACGCGAGATCGTGGTAGTCCAGCCCGGCCCGGCGCAACTTCGGTTCGGACAGGTCGAAACCGAGCGGCTCGACCAGGTGCAGTTCGCACCCGGTCCCTGCCACCATCCGGATCGCGTTGCCCGTATTGGGCGCGATCCGTGGCGAGTAGAACATCACCTTGAACACACCGGGATAATGCCAGCATGGTCGAAACGAGTCTCTGGATGCGCAAGGTTGCCGAGGATCCCGGGCATTCGCGTTGGTACATCGAGCGTTTCCGGGCACTGGCGCGGGCCGGCGACGATCTGGACGGCGAGGCCCGGATGGTGGACGCGATGGCACCGCGCGGCGCCCGGATCCTCGACGCCGGGTGCGGCCCGGGCCGGGTGGGCGGGTATCTGGCTGCGGCCGGGCACCGGGTGGTCGGCGTCGACGTCGACCCGGCGCTCATCGAGGCCGCCGAGCAGGACCATCCCGGACCACGGTGGCTCGTCGGGGACCTCGCCGAGCTCGACTTGCCCGCGCGGGGCATCGCCGAACCGTTCGACCTGATCGTGTCGGCCGGCAACGTGATGACGTTCCTGGCGCCCAGCACCCGAGGCCAGGTGCTGGAGCGGCTCCGGGCCCACCTCGTCGACGACGGCCGCGTGGTGATCGGGTTCGGCGCCGGGCGTGACTATGCGTACTCGGAGTTCCTCGCCGACGCCGCCGGTGCCGGGTTGACGCCGGACCTGCTTCTCGCGAGCTGGGACCTGCGCCCGTTCGACGAGGGATCCGACTTCCTCGTCGCGGTTCTGCGACCCGGGTAGTCGTTCGCCCGGGCGAGCCGTCAGTCCAAGCAGGTTTCGTAGCTGGCGATGGAGATCAGGCCGGCGAGTGTGTCGACGTCGACCACTTCGCTGCACATCGCTCGCATCAGGGGAGAGTCACCGATTTCGGAGGCATCGGCCAGAGTGGCCACCTCCACGCCGTTGCGGACCATTTCGCACCTCCGGGTACAAGTGCCAGGTTACCTAATGTGACGCGGTTCTCACTTAACTTGATGCGGCTATTGTCCGCGTGTCGTTCCGGTCCGGCGGCGTCGAATGCGTAACGATCGCCTACCGTTTCGGCCAATGGCATCTGAAGGCCGTCGAAATTTGTTTGCCAGCATCACCTTTGGCTAACCTCCGGGAAGTTTGCGAGTGGGCATATCCAGTGCCAACGGTGGAAACCGCGGAAACTGGCTGGCATACTCGTCCAATTGCCAGCAGAAGTAACCCCCGACCAGCGCACGGCACGCGTCCGGCGCGGTGGGCGCTGTCCAACTGGCCGGTCCGGACGAAAGTGCTCGCCCTGGTGCTCGTACCGCTGGTGCTGGCGTGCGTGTTCGGCGGTCTGCGCATCCACGCCGGGGTGACCTCGGCGACCGAATTGCGCAGCGCGGCGCAGCGCGCGGAGGTCGTGCCGGCCGTCGCCGGTTTCATGGCCGACCTCGAGACCGCCATGGTGACCATGACCGAAGGCCGCGACCCCGGGCAGGCGATGGCCGCGTTCGAGGCGGCCAGGTCCGAGCTGCAGCATCTGCTCGACGTCACGCCCGTCGACGACAACGTCCGGCTGGCCGTCAACACCCTCCTCGACTACGGGCAGGGCCTGCTCGACAAGATCGGCGCGGGCGCAATCGATCTGCGCACCCGGGTGATGACCTACGGGCCTCTGCTCATCACCGCGCAGACCGCGATCACGGGTCTGGTCGGTACGGACGACGCGCAGCTGCGTGCGGACGCGGACACGTTGTCCCGGGCGGTCGGCGCGCGTGGCCAGATGGCGATGCAGCGGATGCTCGTCAGTCGTGGTGCCGAATTGCCTGAGCCGCTGCTGCGGTCGGCGATGGTCACCGTCGCCGGCACCGAGCCGGCGACCGTCACCGCGTTGGGCGGCTACCTCGGCGGCGCGACGGAGGAGGCCTCGGCACTGCGTTCGGAGATGGTCAAGCGGATGTCGCTGCTGTCCGATCCGGCGACCGTGCTCGTGGGCAACCCCGAACTGCGTGCGTCGCAGGAGATCACCGAGGACATCGCCGACGACGTGATCGCGCAGACCGCCGCCGGCATCCCGGCGGCGGTGGCGCGGCAGGCCGACGACGCGCGCGCCACGGCGATCCGCGACGCCGCCCTCGTCGGTGCGGCGATCCTGCTGGCGGCGACCCTGGTCGCGCTGGTGGCCCGCTCGATGGTGCGGCCGCTACGGAGGCTGCGCGACAGCGCGCTGAAGGTCGCACACGAGGATCTGGCGCGCGAGGTCGATCAGGTCCGCCGCGACGGCAGGGAGTTCACCGTCGAGCCGATCCCGGTGCACACCTCCGAGGAGGTCGGGCAGGTCGCGCACGCGGTCGACGAACTGCACCAGCAGGCGGTCGTGCTCGCCGGCGAACAGGCGCGGCTGCAGATGCAGGTGAGCGACATGTTCGAGACGTTGTCGCGGCGCAACCGGTCCCTGGTCGATCGGCAGCTCGCACTCATCGACGGTCTCGAGCGCGACGAGCAGGATCCCGCCCGCCTCGAGAGTCTTTTCCACCTCGACCATCTCGCGGCCCGGATGCGCCGTAACGGCGCCAACCTGATGGTGCTGGCCGGTGCGCGGGTCTCGAGGGACCGCAGCGAGCCGGTTCCGGTGACCGCGCTCGTCAACGCCGCCGCATCGGAAGTGGAGGACTACCCCCGCGTGGTCACCGGTGGACTCCCCGACACCCGGATCGACGGTGCCGTCGCCGGTGACCTGGTGCACGTGCTGGCCGAACTGATCGACAACGCGCTGCGGTACTCGCCGCCGAGCACCCGGGTCCGGGTGTCGGCGGTGCCGACCGGCAACAACGGTCTGGTGATCGAGGTCAGCGACACCGGGTTGGGGATGACCGACTCGGGTCTGCGGGTGGCCAACACCCGGCTGGAGTCGGGCGGCGAGGTCACCGCGTACACCGCGCGACACATGGGGCTGTTCGTGGCGGGCCGGCTCGCCGCTGCCCACGGCCTGGTGGTGCGGTTGCGCAGCACTGTGGCGGGGGAGCCCGGCTCGGGCACCACTGCCGGGGTATACCTTCCGGCGCGCCTGCTGGTCTCGGCCGCCCCTGTCGTCCGCAGGGCTGCGCCCGAGCGCGTCCCGGTCGCCCCGCCCGCGCCCGTCGTCGTTGCCGCTGAGCCCGCCCCCGCGCCCACGCCGGTCGCGGTTCCGGTCGGCGATGATTCCGGCGACGCGATCTATCAGACGATGCTCTCCGAGTGGCTGGTCGACCCGCACGAGCTGTCGCGCAGCACGGACCTGGACTGGAAGTCGGTGTGGGACAACGGCTGGTCTGCCGCCGAGGCAGCAGCGGCGGCACCGGTGCTCGACCACACTCCGGAGGGACTACCGATGCGGCGTCCGGGTGCGCGGCTGGTGCCCGGTCACGCAGACCGGGGACCGGTAGCATCGGCCCCGCGCGACCCGGAAGCCGTTCGCGCCAGCATCGGCAGCCACTTCGGCGGCGTCAATGCCGGCCGGCGGCGAGCCCAGGAAACCGGAGGTTCGGACTCCCGATGACCGTGCCGTCTGCGCCGACCTCGTTGGACTGGCTGGTGGCCAGGTTCGCCCGCGAGGTGCCCGGGGTGTCGCACGCGGTCCTGGTCTCGGCGGACGGGTTGCGGATGGCGTCCAGCGAGCACATCCCGCAGGAGCGGGCTGATCAGCTGGCGGCGGTGGCGTCGGGGCTGGCGAGCCTGTCGACGGGTGCCGCGCAGCTGTTCGACGGCGGCCCGGTGCTGCAGTCGGTCGTCGAGATGGAGAACGGCTACCTGCTGCTGATGCGGGTGGGCGACGGGTCGAACCTTGCGGCGCTGGCCGCTCGCAACTGTGACATCGGCCAAATCGGTTACGAGATGGCGATTCTCGTCGAGCGCGTGGGCGCGGTTGTGCAGGCGTCGCGACGTGCCCCGCAGCAGCCGTGAGCGGCGCATGGGTGCGCACGCCAAACCGGAACGCGAATCTGCTCCGCCCAGTCTGGTACGCCCGTACACGCTGACGGCCGGGCGCACCGACTCCGCCGTGCAACTTCCGCTGGAGGCGCCGGTCGGCCTGGCGGCTGCGGCGCCGCCGTCGGGCTGGTCGGCTGACGACGTCCGCGCCCAGATCTTGGACGTGTGTGCCGAGCGTCCCTCCGTGGCCGAGATTGCCGCGCATCTCTCACTCCCGCTGGGCGTGGCGCGGGTGCTCGTGGGGGATCTGGTGGTGCAGGGTTATCTGTGGGTACACCCGACGTTGGGGCAGGCCGAGACGGCCGACGAACGACGGGAACTGATCGGAAGGACACTGCGTGGCCTCAGGGCGCTCTAGGGCATCGACGAAGATCGTGGTCTCTGGCGGATTCGGCGTCGGCAAGACCACGTTCGTGGGCGCGGTGTCGGAGATCGTGCCCTTGCGCACCGAGGCGGTGGTGACCGACGTGTCGCAGGGTGTGGACGAACTCGAAGCCACGCCGGACAAGTCGACGACCACGGTCGCGATGGATTTCGGGCGCATCAGCCTGGACGAGGGTCTGGTCCTGTATCTGTTCGGGACACCCGGCCAGCGCCGGTTCTGGTTCATGTGGGACGACCTGATCCGCGGTGCGATCGGCGCGATCGTTCTCGTGGACGTCCGCCGGCTGGCCGACAGTTTCGCCGCGGTGGACTTCTTCGAGGCGCGCAACCTGCCATTCCTGGTCGCGGTCAACGAATTCGACGACGCCCCGCGCCACCCGCTGTCGGCCGTGCGCAACGCCCTGGCGCTACCCGAGCACGTGCCGCTGATCACCGTGGACGCCCGAAGCAGGGAATCGGCCAGGAGTGCATTGATCGCGGTCACCGAATACGCGCTGACGCGACTGGCGGCGACCGGCTGATGGACGCCCACGAAAGCGATCGCGAGTTCGAGCGGCAGAACTTCCGCGACGAGGATCTCAGCCGGCTGCGCACCGAGCGGGTGGTGTTCACCGAATGCGACTTCACCGGTGCCGAACTGTCCGATTCCGAACACGTCGGGTCAGCCTTCCGTAACTGCACGTTCCGTCGGACATCACTGTGGCACAGCACTTTCCGCAACTGCAGCTTCCTCGGGTCGACATTCACGGAGTGCCGGCTGCGGCCGCTGACACTCGTCGAGGTGGACTTCACGCTGGCGGTGCTGGCCGGGGTCGACCTGCGCAAGACCGATCTGTCGGGTTGCCGACTCCGGGAGACCAGTCTGGTCGGCTCGGACCTACGGGAGGCGGTGCTGGCGGGGGCGGACCTGAGTGGGGCACGGGTGCAGAATGCGCGCTTCGACGATGCGGACCTGCGGGGCGCCCGGGTGGACCCCACGTTCTGGACGACCGCCAAGTTGCGGGGCGCCAAGGTCGACATCGAGCAGGCGATGGCGTTCGCGGCGGCCCACGGGCTCGATATCTCGGGCTGAACCGCGTCGCGGCTGGTCAAAAAGCCGCACATGCCTGCGTGTTTAACGGCACAGCAGGATATGTCGCATCCTGAATGCGTATTTACCTAGCGTCGGAGTCGGACCACGACGAAAGGACGTCCGATGACCGTCACCGCCCCCGCCGAACTGGAACCAGCGCACGCGCAGATCATCTCGGCCACGCTGCCGCTGATCGGCGCGCACATCGACGAGATCACCACGGAGTTCTACCGCCGGATGTTCGGTGCGCATCCAGAACTGCTGCGCAACCTGTTCAACCGCGGCAATCAGGCACAGGGTGCGCAACAGCGGGCGTTGGCGGCCTCCATCGCGACGTTCGCTTCCCACCTCATCGATCCGGGGTTGCCGCATCCGGCGGAGTTGCTCTCGCGGATCGGGCACAAGCACGCATCGCTCGGGGTGACTGCCGACCAGTACCCGGTGGTGCACGAGCATCTCTTCGCCGCCATCGTGGAGGTGCTGGGCGCCGACACGGTCACCGAGGACGTGGCCGAGGCGTGGGACCGGGTGTACTGGATCATGGCCGACACCCTGATCGGCATGGAACGCGATCTCTACCGCAGCGCAGGTGTGGCCGACGGCGACGTTTATCGACGCGCCCGGGTGGTGTCGCGGGTCGACGACCCCTCGGGAGCGGTGCTGATCACCGTTCGACCGCTGGGCGGGGAGAACGTCGATTTTCTTCCCGGGCAGTATGTTTCGATTGGTGTGACGATGCCCGACGGGGCGCGCCAGCTGCGTCAGTACAGCCTGGTCAACGCTGCGGGCCGGGATGTGCTCACCTTCGCGGTCAAGCCGGTGGCCGCAGTCGGTGAGTCTCCCGCGGGCGAAGTGTCGTCGTGGATCGCGGCGAACGTGTGCGTCGGCGACATCCTGGACGTCACCGTGCCCTTCGGTGATCTGCCCGCTCCGGACGGCAGCAGGCCGGTGGTGCTGATCTCGGCCGGCATCGGGATCACGCCGATGGTCGGGATCCTGGAATACCTTGCGGCGTCGGCGCCCGACACCCCGGTGCGGGTGCTGCACGCCGATCGCAGCGACCAGACCCACCCGCTGCGGGAGCGCCAGCACGAACTGGCCGCCGCACTGTCCGACGCGCGCCTGGACATCTGGTACGAGGACGGGATGACGGCGGGTACACCGGATTCGCACGCAGGTCTGATGGACCTGGCCGGCATCGAATTGCCCACGGACGCCGATGTTTATCTGTGCGGCAACAACGGCTTCGTGCAGGCCGTACGCGCGCAGCTTCTTGATCGCGGCATAGCGGGGGACCGGCTGCACTGCGAGTTGTTCTCGCCCGACGACTGGCTGCTGGGCTGATTCGCCTGGGCGCCGAACTTGCATTCCCGTAGGTGTTTTCCCGCATTGTGGCGACGTGGTTGCAGGCTCGGCGGCGGTTTTCTGCCAGCGGCTCGACCAATTTCTGCCAGTTGAAATTAACTCGGTGAGCTTCGGGTTTAACGGGTCAGAAGCAGAG
>NZ_BCRS01000136.1 GCF_001552715.1 Mycolicibacterium vaccae NBRC 14118 = CIP 105934
CGTTCATCGGCTTCCACACCACGTTCCTGGTGCAGCACTGGCTCGGTGACGAGGGCATGCCGCGCCGCTACGCCGACTACCTGCCGTCCGACGGTTTCACCACGCTCAATGTGGTGTCCACGATCGGCGCGTTCATCCTGGGCGCCTCGATGCTGCCGTTCGTCTGGAACGTGTTCAAGAGCTGGCGTTACGGCGAGGTCGTCACGGTCGACGACCCGTGGGGTTACGGCAACTCGCTGGAGTGGGCGACGAGCTGCCCGCCGCCGCGGCACAACTTCACCGAGCTGCCGCGTATCCGGTCGGAGCGCCCGGCCTTCGAGCTGCACTACCCGCACATGGTCGAGCGGATGCGCGCCGAGGCGCACGTGGGCAAGCACGCGACGGCACTGGAGTCGCCCGGGGGCTTCGGTCCGCGCACCGAGCCGGACCGCTCCTGATCCCGCTCACCGGGGGCGGACGATGACCTCGTGGACGTGCGCGTCGGGTGGGGTGTTGATCGCGTCGGCGGTCACCTTCGCGACGGTTTCCGGGCTCAGGAACTGCTCGGGCTCGTAGGGGCGGCCCTCGTAGGCGACCAGGTCCTCCTGCATCGCGGTGGCGATGCGGCCGGGGTGGACCGACGTGACGCGCAGCCCCGGCTCGTCGGCGCGTAGCGAATCGGCGAACCCGCGCAACGCGAACTTGCTGGCCGAGTAGGACGCCAGCCCAGGGGAGGCGTTGATGCCCGCGCCGGAGTTGATGAACACCACGTGGCCGCCGGCGCTGCGCAGTGCGGGCAGCAGTTCCAGGGTCAGCGCGACCGCGCCGACGACGTTGACGGCCATGGTGGCGCGCCATTCGTCGACGTGCGATTCGGCGACCCGGCCCGGGTAGGCGACACCGGCGTTGTGGATCAGCACGTCGAGTTCGACGATCGGTTCGACGACGGGCGCGATGGAGTCCGGGTCGGCGAGGTCGATGGGCCAGGTGGTGGCGCCGAGACGGTCGGCGACGGCGTCGAGCCGGGCCGACGGCCGGCCCGCCAGGAAGAGGGTGTGCGTCGGCGCGAGCGCGTCGGCGAGGGCGGCTCCGAGGCCGCCGGAGGCCCCGGTGATCATGGCGGTCGGCACACCCGAGACCTTACCGATCTGCAGACTGCACGAAGTCGTCGCATCATGGGGGGCGATGCCCCACGATCCGAGCTTCGCTCCCACCCAACTGGCCGCCCGCGCCGCGTACCTCCTCCGGGGAAACGACCTCGGCGTGATGACGACGGCTGCGCCTCTGCTGTACCCGCACATGTGGAGTTGGGACGCGGCGTTCGTGGCGATCGGCCTGGCGCCGCTGTCGGTGGAGCGGGCCGTGGTGGAGCTCGACACCCTGCTGTCGGCGCAGTGGAGCAACGGCATGATCCCGCACATCGTGTTCGCCAACGGCGTGGACGGATACTTCCCGGGTCCGGCCCGGTGGGCCTGCTCGGCGCTGACCGCCGATGCGCCGCGCAACCGGCACACGTCCGGGATCACCCAGCCCCCGGTGCACGCGATCGCGGTGCAGCGCATCCTCGACCACGCGCGTACCCGCGGGCGCTCCACGCGGGCGGTCGCGCAGGCGTTCCTCGACCGGCGCTGGAACCACCTGGTGCGCTGGCACCGCTGGCTGGCCGAGTGCCGCGACCAGAACGAGCGCGGACGGGTCACGCTGTACCACGGCTGGGAGTCGGGCATGGACAACTCCCCGCGCTGGGACGGCCCGTACGCCAACGTGATTCCCGGTGAGGTGCCCGAGTACCAGCGCGAGGACAACAAGATCAACACCGACGCCACCCAGCGGCCCTCCGATCTGGAGTACGACCGCTACTTGTGGCTGCTCGAGGAGATGAAAGCCGCCCGCTACGACGACCAATTGCTGTCCAAGACCATGAGTTTCGCGGTGGAGGACGTGTTCGTCTCAGCGATCCTGGCAGTGGCCTGCCAGGTGCTGGCCGAGATCGGGGAGGACCACAAGCGACCCAACTCCGACGTGCGGGACCTGTATGCGTGGGCCGAGCGGTTCCGCACCGGCGTGATCGCGACGACCGACCAGCGCACCGGTGCGGCAAGGGATTACGACGTGCGGGCGGAGAAGTGGATCGCGACCGAGACGGTGGCGCAGTTCGCGCCGCTGCTGTGCGGCGGCCTGCCGCACGAGCGGGAGCGGACGCTGCTGAAACTGTTGGAGGGGCCGAGGTTCTGCGGTCACCCGGACCTGGCCTACTCGCTGATCCCGTCGACGTCGCCGGTGTCGCGGGACTTCCGGCCGCGCGAGTACTGGCGCGGTCCGGTGTGGCCGGTGATGACGTGGTTGTTCTCGTGGTGCTTCGCACGCAGGGGCTGGGCTGAGCGGTCGGCGAGCTTGCGCCGGGAGGGTCTGCGGCAGGCCAGCGACGGTACCTTCGCCGAGTACTACGAGCCGTTCACCGGGGAGCCGCTGGGCAGCATGCAGCAGTCGTGGACCGCCGCGGCGGTGCTGGACTGGTTGGGCTGACCCGCGTCGGCCTATTCGGCGATGCGCTCGAGCGGCGCCAGCGCCTTGGCCAGCGCGTCGAGTTCCTCGTCGCTGAGCTTGCTCAGCAGTGACGCCAGGTGCGCGCGTCGGGATTCCAACGCATCCCGGTGCTGTTCCAGGCCCTCCGGGGTGATGTCGACGAGCACGGCGCGCAGGTCGGACGGATCGCGGTCGCGCTTGACCAGACCGAGCTTCTCCAGCCGCCGGATCGCCACCGTCGTGGTCGGCGTGCGCACCTTCTCGTGGGCGGCGAGTTCGGTCATGCGCATCGGGCCCTGGTCGAACAGCGTGAGCAGAATCGACAGCTGGGCCAGGGTCAGATCGCCGGAGGTGGCGGTGCGGCCGGTGTGCCGCATGACCGACAGCACCTTGGACAGCACTCGCTGCAGCTCGCTGGCGAGCTCGCTCACGCGTGCGTCGGTCTGCACCATAATTCAGGCAGTCTAACCGGTTGGGGACTGCCGGGCGCAGGTGTCGGCCGGATTCGCTGTTGGTGTTCTAGAGCACCTGGGACAGGAACCGGCGGAGCCGTTCGGTCTCGGCGGCTTCGAACAGCTGCTCGGGTGGGCCGGTCTCGACCACCTGGCCGTGATCCATGAACACGACGGTGTCGGCGGTGGACCGGGCGAAGCCCATCTCGTGGGTGACCACGACCATCGTCATCCCGTCGGCGGCGAGGTCGGCGATCAACTCCAGGACCCCTTTGACGAGTTCGGGATCCAGTGCGGAGGTGGCTTCGTCGAAGAACATCACCTGGGGTGACATCGCCAGCGCGCGGGCGATCGCGACGCGCTGCTGCTGCCCGCCGGACAGCGTGGCGGGGCGGGCGTCGGCCTTGTTGCGCAGCCCGACCCGGTCCAGCTGGGCCATCCCGAGTTCGCGGGCTTCGTCGGCGCTGAGTTTCTTGAGCTTGCGCGGGGCCATCGTGACGTTGTCGAGCACCGTGCGGTGCGGGAAAAGCTGGAAGTGCTGGAACACCATGCCGATGCGCTGACGCAACTGGTCGGGGTTGTCGCGCAGCACCGACCGCCCGTCGAGCAGGATGTCGCCCCGGTCGGGTTCGTAGAGCCGGTTCAGCGTGCGCAGCAGCGTGGATTTGCCGGATCCGGACGGTCCGATCACCGCGGTGCTGGAGCCGGCGGCAACGTCGAGGTCGATGCCGCGCAGGACCTTGCTCTTGCCGAACGACAGGTGAATGTCTTTGGCGGTCAACGAGACCGGCTGCACGTCGATCGGCATCAGTTCATCTCCTGGGAGGTGGCCAGCACCAGCGGATCGTCCTCGACGGGTTTGCGGCCGCGGCGCAACCGGGTGTCGATGTAGTTCACCAGATGCGTCAGCGGGATCGTCAGCGCGAGATAGAACAGGCCGGCCGCGACGAGGGGGGAGAGGTTGCCGGTCTGCGCATTGAGATCGCGGCCGACCTGGAAGAGTTCCCGCTGGTTGGCGATCAGCCCGAGGAAGTACACCAGCGAGGACGCCTTGAGCAGCGAGATGAACTGGTTCATCAGCGCGGGCAGCACCCGCCGCACCCCTTGCGGCACGACCACCAGCCGCATCGACGTGGAATAGCTGAAACCCAGTGCGCGAGAGGCTTCGAGCTGCCCGGGGTCGACGCTCTGGATGCCGGACCGGAAGATCTCCCCGATGTAGGCCGCCGCCATCAGGCCCAGCGCGGCGATGCCCAGCGGGAACGGGTTGTTGCCGGTGAGATGCCCGACCACGGGGCCGACGCCGAGCCCGATCAGCAAGATGATCACGACTTCGGGCAGGCCGCGGAAGATGTCGGTGTAGACGCGGGCCGGCCAGCGCAGCCACCGCGATCTGGAGATGCCGGCGATGGCCAGCGCCATGCCGAGGATCAGCCCGATGATGCTGGCCGAGATGGTCAGGATCAGTGTGTTGGGCAACCCGGTCTTGAGCAGGTCCGGAATGGCCTGCTTGTAGAGATCCCAGTCCAGAAAGGACGCCGCGAGTTGGGACAGCGTGGATTTGGGTTCCACGGGCGCGGCCGGGCCCTGTGCGTTCTGGTTCTGCGCGGCGATGGCGTTGAAGTCGGGCAGCTGGGGGACGGGTGCGGCCTTGGAGCCGGGTTTCCAGCCCGGCGGCAGCGCCCGCGGTACCCAATCGGTGTAGAGCCGGGACCAGGTGCCGTCGGCGATGACGGCGTCCAGGCCCGAGTTCAGAGCGTCGATCAACGGCTGGTTGTCCCCGGCGACCGCCCAGGCGATGAAATTGTCCAGGCTGAAGGTGTTCTCGATGATCTCGGTGGGGTCGCCGGGCTGCACGGTGCCCTGCGCCTGCTGGGACGGTGCCACCCACGCGTCGATCTGCCCGCTCTTGAGGCTGGCGTAGACGGTGTTGTAGTCCGGGAACTTCACCGGCTGCAGCTTCAGGCTGTCGACGACGTAGGCCTCCTGCACAGTGCCCTGCACGACGCCGATGCGCTGCCCGGCTGCCAGCTGGTCGAAGCCGGTGATGGCCGAGCCCCTGGGCACGACGAGCGAGAAGTACCCGAAGTCGTAGCCGTTGGTGAAGCCGACGGTGCGGCGGCGGGCGTCGGTGGTGGTGATCGACGACGACCCGACGTCGAAGCGGCGGGAGGCGACCTGGGCCAGCAGCCCGGAGAACTCGGTGCCGACGAAGTTGATCTGCAGGCCGAGCTTTTCGGCGACCGCGCGCAGCAGTTCGTTGTCGAAGCCGGTGAACTGTCCGGCCGAGTCGATGCAGATGCTGGGCGGGGCGTCGGACAGGGTCCCGACGGTCAGCGTGCCGGGCCGGCTGAGCCCGAGCGCGTTGAGGTCGACGGACTCCAGCGGCACCACCGTCGCGGTGGTGTATTTGTCCTCGGCCGGTCCGCTCGCGGCAGCGGCCAGGTTCGTCGGCAGCGGGCTGGCGCTCGCAAGACCAGGGGGTGTGCACTGGTCGACCTGCGCGCCGGCCGGGGCCGCCAGACCCATCGCGGCCACCATCCCGATGATCAGGATCAGGACAGCGCTCTTCACAGCCGCGCGCACTACCCGCAAGAAGTTCATTCCAAGCAAGGTAGCGCGCACCCCCACCGGTGCGCCGCGTTCGGTCCCTTCAGTAGCCGTCGGGGCCGAACACTCCGCGCCGCACCAGTTCGGCAACCAGGACGGTGGCCATGCCGTCGGCGCGGTCGGCGCAGGCGGCCCGGGCCCCGTCCGGATCGCCGGCGCGGATCGCGGAGAACTCGGCGTCGTAGGACGGCAGCAGGCGGTCCCGCTGGTGCGCGTAGGACTGCCAGAACGGCTGCGGGACGAGGGTCTGGGAGGCCTCGATCGCGGCGTGAAGCCGGGGCCCGGCGTAGGCGGTGGTGATTGCTGCGCGGAAACGTCTGGCGTGCTGGTGGAACTGCCGGGGATCCCGGTCGGCGCGCATCTGGCCGATCTCGGCGTCCAGTTCGGCGACGACGTCGGGGTCGGCCGCCGTCGCCGCGCGCGCCGAGGCGATGCCGTTGAGGATCCCGTACAGCTCGAGGTGTTCGCGGACGGTGGCCTCGTCGAACCGTTCCACGTAGGCGCCGCGGTGGTAGCGCGTGGTCAGGATGCCGTCGTGCTCGAGCTGGACCACCGCTTCCTGGACCGGTACCCGGCTGACCCCGAGCTGCTGGGCAATCTCGTTGCGGTCCAGGCGATCTCCCGACCGGAGCCGACCGGTCAGCACCATATCGACCACGTGAGAGACCACGAGATCTTTCTCCTTGACCCCATATTTCTTGGGCATGGCCGCGCCAGTCTCTCATGGGGACGACCCCGCGAGGGGCCGATCGGGCAGGGTCAGCCGTCGGCTCGGCGCCGGTCGCGCCAGCGGCACAGCGCCTCGGCCTGGCCGAGGTCGTAGTCGGGGCCGTTCACCCCGACGGTCAGCATCGTGATCCCGAGTTCCGCCAGCGCATCGGCGTCTTCGAGCAGGGCCGCCTCGTCGCTCCCGTCCACGCCGGCCGAGCGCTCGATGGTGGCCGGATCGCGCCCGGCTTCGGTGCAGAGCCGGTCGAGGATCTCGGCTTTGCGGGGGTAGCTGTCGCGGTCTGCGAACGAGTGCCAGATGTCGGCGTGCCGGGCCACCAGCGGCAGGGTCTTCTTCTCGCCCTCGCCGCCGATCAGGACCGGGATGTCGCGGACCGGTTGGGGGTTCAGTCGGGCCATCCTGGACTCGATCCGCGGCATCGCGGCGGCGAGGTCGTCGAGTCGGCTGCCCGCGGTGCCGAACTCGTAGCCGTACTCGTCGTAGTCGCGTTGTTTCCAGCCCGACCCGATACCCAGGATCAGCCGGCCGTCGCTGATGTGGTCGACGGTGCGGGCCATGTCGGCGAGCAGGTCGGGGTTGCGGTAGGAGTTACAGGTGACCAGCGCGCCGATCTCGATCCGTGAGGTCTGCTCGGCCCACGCGGCGAGCATCGTCCAGCATTCGAAGTGCGCGCCGTCGGGGTCGCCGTAGAGCGGGAAGAAGTGGTCCCAGTTGAAGGCGACGTCGACGCCGAGGTCCTCGCAGCGACGGACGGCGTCGCGGATGCTCCCGTAGTGCGGGGAGTGCTGCGGCTGGAGTTGCACGCCGATGCGGACGGGCCGGTTCGCGGAGGTCATGCCCCCGGGGATATCCCCGAGCGGCCGGACACAAACTCACGCGGGTCCGGGTCTCACGAGGCGGCTACCCGCCGATGTTGCCGCCGCTGCGCCACACCACGACCACCGACGGCCGTGCGGTGCCGTTGCCGCCCTCCGGCCATCGCGACTGGGGATCGTCGATGCTGTTCTCGTCGTTCTCGCCCGGGTGCTGGACGCATACCGTGACCAGGTCGTCGGTGACCACCGGTCCGCATGTCTCCGCGCCGAGCGGCACGGTCAGGAACTGTTTGGTCTCACCGCGGTTGGGGCCGTCGAGGGCGACCGCGAACAGGCCGTCGTTGGAATCCAGCGCATTGCCGTCGGTGGAGATCCACAGGTTGCCGTGGCTGTCGAAGGCCAGGTTGTCCGGGCACGAGATCGGGCTGACCTTCGTCTTGTCGAAGCCCCCGTAGTAGGTGTCGGCGGCCTTCGGGTCGCCGCACACCAGCAGCAGTTCCCAGCTGAAGTCGGTGCCCGCATGGTCGTCGGTGATCTCCAGGATCTGCCCACTCTTGTTGTCGTTGCGGGGATTCGACGCATCGGCAGCCACTTCGCCGGGGGCGCCGCGTTCGTCGTTGTTGGTCAGCGCGACGTACACCTTGCCGGTCTTCGGGTTGGCCTCGAAGTCCTCGGGCCGGTCCATTTTGGTGGCACCGGCCTTGTCGGCGGCCATGCGGGTGAACACCGCGGCCTCCTGGGCGGTGATGCCGGCGACGAGGGATTCGGCCTGTCCGTTCGGTTCTGAGCGCAGCAGCGGGATCCAGGTGCCGCTGCCCCGGAAGGATCCGCCGGCCGGCAGCGTCCCCGAGCCGTCGATCTGGTCGGCGGGGATGTCGCTGGAGAGCTTGGCGACGTAGAGGGTGCCCTCGTCGAGGATCGCCAGATTGTTCGCCATCGCCTCGGGGTCCCTGCCGGGCTGCACCGTGCGGCTGGAGATGAACTTGTACATGTAGTCGAAGCGTTCGTCGTCGCCGGTGTAGGCGACGACGGTGCCGTCGTCGGTGACGTGGATGTTGGCGCCTTCGTGCTTGAGCCGGCCCAATGCCGAATGCTTGACCGGTGTCGATGCCGGATCCCAGGGGTTCAGTTCCACCACGTAGCCGAACCGGTTCACCTCGTTCGGGGACTGGACCAGGTCGAAGCGGGAATCGAAGGTCTCCCAGCGCAATTCGGACGGCTCCAGGGTCACGCCGTAGCGGTCGTTGCGGTCGGCGTCCACGGGGTTGGGCACGGGCGAGCCCTTGGGGGCGCCGAAGTAGCCGGGAAAGCCTTCTTCGCCGGAAAGCACAGTGCCCCAGGGTGTCACGCCGCCCGCGCAGTTGGCGATGGTGCCCAACACGGTACGGCCTTCCGGGTCGGCCGCGGTCTTGACGAAGTCGGTTCCCGCAGCGGGGCCGGTAAGGACGACCGGACTGTCCCCGGTGATGCGGCGGTTGTAGCGACCCATCACCGGGCGCAGGGCCCCGTCGGGGGTGCGTTCGACCTCGACGACACCCATCCCCATCGCGGCGATCTCGATCTCGAACTGGTCCCGTGTCGGGGCGTCGGCGTTGTACCCCGGGAACATGAACTGCGGTGTGGCGTACTCGAAGTTGGTGACGAGCAGGTAATGACCGGGTTGGTCCTCGATGGGCAGCAGGCCGGCGAAGTCGTTGTTGAAGCCGAACTGGCCGCGCTGGGCGGCGCCGGTCTGGTTGCGGACGTCGAATTCCGGGGCGCCGGGCAGGACCGGGTCGCCCCAGCTGATCACGACGGCCTGTTCGTAACCGTCGGCGACGACGAGGGCGTCCTCGCTGTTGGGCGGGACGGAGGCGAAGTTCATCCCGGCGGGCGGCTCGGTCGTCGCCGCGGCGGGCGACGGGACGGGGGGAGCCGGTTCGGAGGTGTTCGAGCAGGCGGCGAGTGCGGATCCGGCGCCGACGGCGAGCACGGCCACCCCTCCGGCGTGCAGGAGCGAGCGCCGGGAGACGGCCTTGGCGATGTCGCCGAAGTACTCGTTGTCGCTGCGGTTGGGGACCGGCTTGGCGCAGGCGTTGCCGCACTTGTGCACACAGGTTATGTGCTGCCGCTTGGACTTTCCGTTGTACGTGACGAGCAGGTTCAGCGGCACAAGCACCATCTTCGGGGTCCCTTCCCACGTCGACTCCGGCCGCGGGCTGGGCGGCCGGATGCGCGGAAAGTTACGGCAGCTCCGCTATCTCCGGGCAAGCAGAAGGTGAACAGCGGCTGACGCGTCGGCGAGCAGCCGATCACAGACCGAACGTGGCAAACATCGAAATTTTGCTGTGCGCTCAGCAAACAGCGGATACTGTCGTTCGCAATTATCAACAGGGGGGTCAATACTATGTCGCAACATCGCCGGGAACCGTTGTCGTCCAACAAAGCGCGGCCGCGACACCGTGCCGAAGACTTTCCGGTGCGCAGCTGGCTGAAGGTGGGGGCGGCTTCTGCCGGGATGGGCGCGGCATTGCTCGGCTTCGCGCTGGCGGGTTCTGCTGTGGCGGCGGCAGCGGATACCGGAGCTGAGTCCTCGGTGTCGTCGGGTCCCGCCGATACGACGACGTCACAGCGGTCTGACGCCGATGACACGGCCTCGGAGGACTCCGTCCGCGACGACACCGAAAGCGCCGAGGGCGACGAAGCCGCTGAGGACGCTGCCGAAGAGGTCGACGCTGTCGAAGAGGGCGACGCTGCCGAAGGCACCGACGCCCCTGAAGGCACCGGGCAGTCGGCCGAGGGTGCCGACGACCGGGACTACGAACACCTAGACACCGAACCCTCCGACATCGGTGACGAGGCCGAACCGGCCCAGACCGACGTAGACCCCGGCCCGGCAGCAGAGTTGGTGGGTGCTCCCGAGGAAGAAGCCCACTCGAGCGCGATCAGCGCGACGGAGAAGGTTCAGTTGGCAGCGCCGACCACTGCCCCGAAACGTACGTGGAGCCAGGTGGTCTCCGACTTCCTCGACGACTGGACCGCCGACACCGAGGCGTGGATCGACTCGCTGGACGTGTCCGACCGGGCCAAGGCACGACTGGAGGCATCGTTCTACGCGATGCGCAGGACGTTCTTCAATCAGGCGCCCACCGTCGATCCGATCCAACTCACCGGCGTGATCACCGGACCGGTGACGGGGATCGTCAACGCGGACGACCCCGACGGCGACCGGGTCGTCTACCGACTGGTCGCGCGTCCACAACAGGGCAAGGTGAAGCTGAACGCGGACGGCACCTACACCTACACGCCCAGCGCTGATTTCGACGGCGTCGACACGTTCCGCGTCATCGCGATTGACCTCGGGCTGCACGTCAACCTGCTGGACTGGTTCCGCCCTTTGGGAACCCGATCGACCCCGCTGATCAACCAGGGCGCCATCAAGTTCGACTTCGCCTACGACGAGGCCACTCGGCATCACTGGACGGCCGACCGGCAGGAAGCGCTGGAAGCTGTCGCCGACGGCCTGATCTGGTACTTCCGGGTCACCAAGCCTGTGGTGCTGACCTACGCTGTCACCGGGTACGACGACACCACGGTGAATGTCCTGGCCTCGGCCAGTGCGCTGTTGACGAGCAATGACGCGGGCTTCCACCGGACAAGGATTCAGGACGAGATCATCACCGGCGTCGACACCAACGGCGCGGAACCAGACGGCACCATACGGGTGAACTTCGCGTGGAACTGGGCGTTCACCGATCCGGTTGCCGGCAATCAGTTCGACTTCACCACGACTCTGATGCATGAACTGTTGCACTCGTTCGGGTTTGGTGTGTATCACCCCGGCACGCTGGCCTGGTCGATCTACGCGAGCCTGATGGTCGACAAGGATCGTGCAGCCATGATCAACCCCGACTTCACCTGGAACACGGCGCTCACCCCGAACACGACGGGGCAGAACGGAGGTCTGTACTTCGGCGGTGCCAATGCCGTTGCGGCCTACGGTGGTCTGGTCCCGCTGTACACGCCGAGCACCTTTGCCGGAGGCAGTTCGCTACACCACCTGGATGATTCCACGTTCACCGGCGAGAGCCGCAAGCTGATGAACGCCATGCTCGCACCGGGAACACGGATCCGGACGCTGAGCGCCGTGGAACTCGGAATTCTGAAAGACCTTGGCTACCAGGTAGTTCCGCGATCGGTCGGCTAGCCCTCCAGCACGCCGCGGAGCAGCTCGATCAGGGCCAGCGGCTGGTCGCTCTGCACCGAGTGTCCGGAGTTCTCGACGATGTGCACGCGCTGGAAGCCGGGAGCAGTCCTGGCGAACGCGTCGGCGTCGTCGTCGTTGACGAAGAACGAGTTCGCGCCGCGGATCAGCGTGGTCGGGGTGGCCAGCCGGGGCACGTCGTCCCACAGGTTCTCGAAACCCTCACCCTTGCGGATGCTGTCGTAGCGCCACGTCCAGGTGCCGTCGTCGAGGCGCTTGGCGTTGTGGAACACGCCGCGCCGCAACGATTTCCGATCGCGGTGCGGCGCTGCGGCGGTCGTCACCTCCAGCATCGCGTCGAAGGACGGGAAGGTGCGGTCACCCTGCACCAGCGCGACTGTGCCCTTCTGCGCGTCGGTCATCTCGGTGTGGCGCTCGGGCGCCGACGGTGTCACGTCGACCAGCACGAGACGCCGGACCAGGCCCGGGGCCGTCACCGCCAGCCGCAGGGCGGTCAGCCCGCCCAACGACATCCCCACCACGAGGTCGGCGTCGGACGCGAGGTCACGGATCACGGGTTCGACGGCGACGGCGTTGAGCTTCGGTCCGTAGTCGCCGTCCTCGCGCCAGGCCGAACGCCCGTGTCCGGGCAGGTCGATTGCCAGCGCGGGCACCCCGAGTCCGACGATCACCGTGTCCCAGGTGTGCGCGTTCTGGCCGCCGCCGTGTAGGAACACCACGCGCGGTGCCCCGTCGCCGAACTTGATCGCGCTGACCGGGCCGTCGATCCGTGCGGCCGCGGGGACGTCGGCGACGCCGACCTGCGCGGCGTTCTCGGGCAGCAGCGCGAACTCGTCGAGGTCCGGCAGTGCGTCGTCGGAGATCTCCGTCATGGCCTGACAGTACGCATCAACGATATTGGGATGCGACAGACGGTGCTGGTGTGCCACGGTGGGTCAGTGGCAAGTTCACCGACAGACCTGACATTCCGGACCGCCGAGGACGCCGACTGGCCGGGCATGGACCTGATCGCGGCCACCGGTTTCGGGGTGTGGCGTCCGCAGGAGACCGCCGAGGCGTGGCGGCAGCTGATGCCGGCCGACAGCGCGGTCGTGGCGTGCGACGGGCCCGACGTCGTCGGCCTGGCGGTGCTCCTCGATCTGGAGCTGACGGTGCCCGGCGGCGCGGTACTGCCGATGGCCGGGGTGTCGATGGTCGCGGTCGCGCCGACGCACCGCCGGCGCGGTGCGCTGACCGGGATGTTCGCCGAACTGCATCGCCGGATGGGCAAGTACCCGATCGCAGGACTGGAGGCCAGCGAGGCCGAGATCTACGGGCGGTTCGGCTACGGCCCGGCCACGGTGTGGCAGAGCCTGTCCGTTGACCGGACGCGGTCCCGGTTCCATGCCGGCGTCCCCGATCCCGGCGGCGTACGGGTGGTGCGCGGTGACGAGCACCGCGGCCAGATCGAGGACATCTATGAGCGGTGGCGGCGGCAGACGCCCGGCGGTCTGCGTACGCCGGCGCCGCTGTGGGACGAGGTGTTCGCCGACCGGGAGGCCTTCCGCGGCGGCGGCAGTGCGATGTTCTGGCTGCTGCACCCGGACGGCTTCGCGTCCTACCGCGTGCACAGCGGGCAGAGCAAGGACACCGTCGAGATCGGCAAGCTGGCCGCGGTGACCCCGCAGGCCTACATCGCGTTGTGGCGTGCGCTGCTCGGGCTGGACCTGATGGAGAAGATCAACATCGAGAGCCATCCGGACCAGTTGCTGCCGTATCTACTGACCAATCCCCGGCTGGTGCGTGAGCAGGACGCCCGGGACGGTCTGTGGTTGCGGATGCTCGACATTCCGGCGGTGCTGCAGGCGCGCACCTACTCCGCGGATGTGGCTGTGGTTCTGGAGGTTTCGGACGAGATCCTGGGCGGGGGCGGTAGATACGCCCTCGAGGTGCGCGACGGCAGGGCCCGCTGCGTGCCCACCGACGCGGCCGCCGACGTGCAGCTTGACCTGTCGGTGCTCGGCAGCCTCTATTTCGGGACCCACCGCGCGTCGGCCTTCGCGGCGGCACATCGCCTGCAGTGCAACGATCCTGCACTCATCGGCGCGCTCGACGCGGCGTTCGCCAGCGAGGTCCCGGCTGAGCTCGGCTTCGGCTTCTAACTACCCCTCAACGCGAGAGTGCGGGGAGATCGCAGTTTCACGAAGAAACGCGATCTCCCCGCACTCTCGGCGGAAAGAAGAACTAGCCCTCGATGAACTTCTCCAGCTGCACGCGGGCGATGTCGTCGGCGAGCTGCTTCGGCGGGCTCTTCATCAGGTACGCCGACGCGGCCTCGATCGGGCCGCCGATGCCGCGGTCCTTGGCGATCTTGGCGGCGCGGACCGCGTCGATGATGACGCCGGCCGAGTTGGGGGAGTCCCACACCTCGAGCTTGTACTCCAGGTTCAGCGGCACGTCACCGAACGCGCGACCCTCGAGGCGGACGTAGGCCCACTTGCGGTCGTCGAGCCACGCGACGTGGTCGGACGGGCCGATGTGGACGTTCTTGTCCTCGATCTTGCCGGCCAGCGAGCCGGACAGGTTGGAGGTGACGGCCTGGGTCTTGGAGACCTTCTTGGACTCGAGGCGGGTGCGCTCCAGCATGTTGAGGAAGTCCATGTTGCCGCCGACGTTGAGCTGGTAGGTGCGGTCCAGCGTGACGCCGCGGTCCTCGAACAGCTTGGCCATCACGCGGTGGGTGATGGTGGCGCCGATCTGGCTCTTGATGTCATCGCCGACGATCGGCACACCGGCGTCCTCGAACTTCTTGGCCCACACCGGATCCGAGGCGATGAAGACGGGCAGCGCGTTGACGAACGCGACGCCGGCGTCGATGGCGCACTGGGCGTAGAACTTGTCGGCCTCTTCGGAACCCACCGGCAGGTAGGACACCATGACGTCGACCTTGGCGTCCTTGAGAACCTTGACCACGTCGACGGCCTCGACGTCGGAGATCTCGATGGTGTCGGCGTAGTACTTGCCGATGCCGTCGAGGGTGGGACCGCGCTGCACGACGACGTCGGTCGGCGGCACGTCGGCGATCTTGATGGTGTTGTTCTCGGAGGCGAAGATCGCCTCGGACAGGTCGAAGCCGACCTTCTTGGCGTCCACGTCGAACGCGGCGACGAACTTCACGTCGCGCACGTGGTACTGGCCGAGCTTGACGTGCATCAGGCCGGGAACGCTGGCGTTCTCATCGGCGTCCTTGTAGTACTGAACGCCCTGTACGAGCGAGGACGCGCAGTTGCCCACGCCGACGATCGCGACCCGGACGTCATTGCTTGCGGTCATGACGGCTTCTCCTCTTGTCCTACTGATTTCGTATTGCTGGCTGTGGGTTGTGCCTACGTCTGTTCGGCGCGCCCCTGCGCCGATCTCTCCGCCGCGATCAACTCGTTGAGCCACTTGACTTCACGCTCACTGGACTCGAGCCCCAGCTGGTGGAGCTGTCGGGTGTACCGATCGAATGAGCTGCTCGCCCGCGCCACGGCTTCACGCAGGCTTTCGCGACGTTCCTCCACCTGGCGGCGGCGGCCCTCCAGGATCCGCATCCGGGCCTCGGCCGGGGTGCGGTTGAAGAAGGCAAGGTGAACTCCGAAACCATCGTCGGAGTAGTTCTGCGGTCCGGTGTCGGCCACGAGCTCGGTGAACCGTTGCTTACCGGCGTCGGTCAGCTGGTACACCCGGCGTGCCCGCCGGACCTTCACGGTGCCCTCGGGGGCGGCATCCTCGACGATCAGCCCGTCGGCCTGCATGCGGCGCAGTGCCGGGTAGAGCGAGCCGTACGAGAAGGCGCGAAAGGCGCCGAGAAGCCCCGTCAATCGCTTCCGCAGTTCGTAGCCGTGCATCGGGGACTCCTGAAGCAGGCCCAGGATGGCGAGTTCGAGCACCCAGGCACCCCCTCCAGTAAATTCGACGCGCCGCTACGACGGTTCAACACCTCGGCCGATAGTATCGCGCCGATATATTGAGCGCTATAGCGGTGCCACTTTTCTCAAGGTTTTCGCAGGTCAGCGGTTGGCGGGCCAGATGGCCAGCGGGGTGCCGTCCGGGTACAGCTCGACGCGGCCGGTGCCGAAGTCGCTGTTGACGATGATCTCGACGATCACCGCGTCGGGCGTGGACGGGTCCTCCGACGGGCTGATCCGCAGCCAGGTGTCCTTGACGTCGGCGCGCGCCACCCCGACCGTCTCGGGGGCGCCGCGCAGCACACCGAGGGTCTTCTCGAAGTCGAACGCGGCGAGGTCGACCACGCGGTCGTCGGCGTCGACCGTGGAGGGCGATCCGGTCGGCTCACCCCATCCGCCCCGGTACTGGTAGGAGATGCTGCGCCGGTTGTCCTGCGGATCGGGGCGGTCCAGGAACGCGATGTCCGAGTGAATGTCGAGCTCGTAGCCCGTCGTGTCGCCGAACTTCTTGCGCATCTGGTCGAACAGCCCGGTAAAACCGCCCAGGGACTGCAGTTGCGTCGGCGGGGCCAGCACCGCGGCGGCGATGCCGTCGTCTGCGGCGCCGGGGTCGGCGACCGCGTGCAGGGGCGAACCGGTGGTGCCCCACAGCCCCCAGCCGATCGGCGCGGTTGACGATCCGGGTGATCACTGGAACGTCGAGCGTTTCGGCGGTCTGCAGGTCCGAGACGATGTCCTGCAACTGCCCGAGCGTGGCGGCCGCAGTTGCCGCTTTCACCCGTTCGCCGTGCCCGGCCATCGAGAGCTGGCCCTCAGCCAGCGCGGTGTCCAGGATCTGGCACGTCCGGTCACGGTCGCTGTCTTTTGCCCGTGTGGACGACGAGCGTCGTGCCGGGCTGCGCGGGGCCACGTCCGAGATCGTAGAAGTTCGACCGGTGACCGCGCAGGCCAGACACGACAGACACCGTCCCGGGACGCACGCCGAAGCCTCGGTGTCCGGGGCGTCGACGTACTCTGGTCCTCGTGCGATTGCAGCGACAGGTAGTGGACTACGCCTTGCGCCGGCGGTCCCTGCTGGCGGAGGTGTACTCGGGACGCACCGGCGTCACCGAGGTCTGCGACGCCAACCCGTACCTGCTCCGCGCCGCGAAGTTCCACGGCAAGCCGAGCTCGGTGATGTGCCCGATCTGCCGTAAGGAACAACTGACCCTGGTGTCGTGGGTGTTCGGTGACCACCTCGGGGCGGTGTCCGGCTCGGCCCGGACCGCCGAGGAGTTGGTCCTGCTCGCGACCCGCTTCGACGAGTTCTCCGTACACGTCGTGGAGGTATGCCGCACGTGCAGCTGGAATCACCTGGTCAAGTCCTACGTGCTCGGCGCGGTCCCGCCCCCCAAGGGCTCCCGCCGGCCACGCCGCTCCCAGCCCGCGTCCGGTGCGGCGCGGACCGCCAGTGAATAGCGAAGGGCGCCACGACCGGTCACCCAACGACCCCCGCGACGGGCAGAGGGCAGCCGAGAGTCTGGGCGCACGTAAGCCTCCGCCGCGACGGGACGCCCCGGCGCGCCGGGAGGGCGCGCCGCGGCGCGCCAACGACGGCGGC
>NZ_BCRS01000137.1 GCF_001552715.1 Mycolicibacterium vaccae NBRC 14118 = CIP 105934
GGCGGGTGCCCGCCGCTGGCCAGTTCGACGTCGAAGCCGTCGACGGTCGGGGTGATCACACCGAACAGCACCGTGCAGAAGTGGGGGTCGTCGCCGTGGAACTCGTGGCTCAGCACCGCGTCGAGGTTGTGCAGAACGGTGACCGGGTCG
Source organism: Mycolicibacterium vaccae NBRC 14118 = CIP 105934 (assembly GCF_001552715.1). Lineage (GTDB taxonomy): Bacteria > Actinomycetota > Actinomycetes > Mycobacteriales > Mycobacteriaceae > Mycobacterium > Mycobacterium vaccae. Next base: position 151 of record NZ_BCRS01000137.1, read on the forward strand.
TCGTCGTAGGCCGCGGCGGCGCGCAGGGTGTAGCGGGTCAGCGACGTGACGGCGGCTGCGCCTGCGCCCTTGCCCGACACGTCGCCGAGGAAGATGCCCCACTTGTGCCGCGTCAGCGGGAACAGGTCGTAGAAATCTCCGCCGACGTCGTCGGGGGACGCGGTGTGGTAGTGCGCCGCGGCCACCAGTCCGTCCGGCGGGGTCAGGCTCGGTGGCACCAGCGAGCGTTGCAGGGTGGCGGCCAGCAGTTGCACGCGTTCCCGTTCGCGGTCGGCGACCCGGCGCGCCTCCAGCAGTTGGCGTTCGTAGGAGCGCCGTTCCGTGGCGTCCTGCACGGTGATGCGCAACGCGACCGGGGCGCCGCCGGCGTCGGTCCTGACGTTGGCGGTAACGAAAACCGGTATCCGCGAACCGTCTTCGCCGATCAGGTCGAGAGTGATGCCGGTGAGGGAACCGGTCATCTGCAGCAGCGGGGCGAAATGCGTCTCGTAGTGGATCCGGCTGCCTGCGGCCAGCAGATCGGGAAACCGGCGTCCCGCCAGTTCCTGCGGTGGATGCCCGACCCAGCCCGCGAACGTGCGGTTGGCCAGTGTGATGCGGTCGTCGGTGCCGGTGAGCAGCAGACCGCATGGCGCGTTGTCGAAATAGTCGTCGACTGCGTCCGGAAACTGTTGGCGCCGTGGATCGTTCACAGGCTGTCAGCGAAGTCCGCGATCGCGGCCGCGGTCGCTTCCGGGACGCTCAGGTGGGGGCAGTGGCCCGTCGCGTCCAGGGTCACCAGCGTGCTGCCCTTGATGTGGGTGTGGCAGTAGGCGCCGACGTCGCGAGGTGCCAGCGAGTCGTGTGCACACTCGATGATCGCGGTGGGCACGGTGACGCGGTCCAGGTCGTCCCGGTTGTCGGACAGGAAGGTGGCGCGGGCGAAAGTCAGTGCCCGGACGGGGTCGGCGCGGCAGAACGACTCGGCCAGTTCGGCTTCCAGTTCCGGACGATCAGGGGTGCCCATGATCACCGGCGCCATAGCGCGCGACCAGCCCAGGTAGTTGCTCTCGATGGACTCCAGCAGTTCGTCGATGTCCGGGCGGGTGAATCCGCCGCGGTACGGCCCGTCGTCCAGATACCGCGGCGACGGGGTGAGCAGTACCAGCCCTGCGAAGGACGCGGGGGACGCCGCAGCGGCGAGCACGCCCATCATCGCGGCCACCGAGTGGCCGACGAAGACGGCGTCCCGCAGATCCAGCTCGTCGACGATCGCCAGCACGTCGTCGGCGTACTGCTGCAGCCCGGTGTAGCGCTGCTCGTCCCAAGCCGACGGATCCGAGGCGCCCGAACCGACGTGGTCGAACAGGACGAGACGGAACCGCTCGGCCAGCAGCGGCACGACCAGCCGCCACAGATTCTGGTCGCAGCCGAATCCATGGGCGAGCATGATCGGGCGGCCGTCGGTCCGGCCCGTCACCCGCACGTTGTTCTTGGAGCGGACGTCCATTCTGAGATGATCTCAGAACAGCCCGTCCCGCAGATCGTGTACCGAAAGCGCAATATGACCGACGAGATCAACAGTCCTGCCTTTCCGCCCGGCCGCAGCGAAGTCGCCATCAGCACCCGAACCGTCGACAACGCCGAGGTGGTGACGGTGTCCGGGGTGGTGGATGCCGCGACGGCCGCCGAGGTCACCGCGGCGTTCGAGCAGGTCTTCGACGCCGCCCCGGCGGCGGTGGTGGTGGACCTGTGCGCGGTGTCGTTCCTGGCGTCGGCTGGGATGACGGTGCTGATCAAGGCCAGCGAGCAGGCCAGAGAACGGGCCGGATCCACGGTCGGGTTCGCGGTGGTCGCCGACGGTTCGGCCATCAGGAGGCCGCTGACCATCGTCGGGCTCGACGCCGAACTCAACCTGTGCGAGACCCTCGACGAGGCGCTGCGGCGGGTGTCGTGACCGTCAGTCGTCGTCGAGCACCGAGAACGGCTGGGTAGGCTCCTCGACCACCGCCAACTGGGCCGCCGACTCCGAAGGGACGACCCTGCGCGCCAGCGCCTGCAGCGCGCGCTCGGTGCCCACGTCGTGGCCGGCGCGTTCGGAGAGCAACCAGCGGACCTCCAGCAGGTCGCAGTAGGCCTGGATGGGGCTGCCGATCCCGCCGAGCGCAGAGTGCGCCCGGTGCATGGCGGGGGTGGCCACCTCCATCACCCACAACTGGGCGGCGGTGCGGTCGTCGACGTCGTGGCCGGCCTCGTAGCACAGCTGGCCCTGGTAGGCCTGCAGGTCCCCGAGCAGGATGCGCGCCTGACCTTCGCCGACGTCGAGCCCGGTCAGTCGCCGCAGCTGCGCGGCGTGATACTTGCGGTCGCCCACCGCCACGTGCAGCCTCAGCTCGTCGCCGCCGGCACTGACCGGCTGCAGCGACACCTCGTCGACGGCGAATCCGGCCTCGTTGAGTTTGCGGATCGTGCCCTCCACCCGGTAGCGGTCGGCGAAACCGAACGTCGGCTCCGCCGTCAGCAGATTCCACAGCCGTTCGTAGCGGCCCCTGATGTCGACGGCCTCCTGGATGAAACCCGGCTGCAGCTCCGGTCGCTCGAGTTTGGCGGCCATGTCCAGCAGCCCGGCTGCGACGTTCTCGACGGTGATGTCGATGTCGTGGTTGCGTTGCCCGTCCGACAGACTCGGATGCACCTCACTGGTCTCGGCGTCGACCAGGAACGCCTGCAGCACCTGGCCGTCGCGGGAGAACAGCGTGTTGGCCAGCGAACAGTCCCCCCAGAACACGCCGTGCCGGTGCAGTTCCACCAGCAGGGTGGCCATCGCGTCGAACAACCGGGCCCGGTGCTTGGGCGCGTCCGGCGGCAGCCGCATGAACAGCCGCCGGTACTGCCACGAACCGACGAGATAGCGCGTCAGCAGCACCGCGGTGTCGAACCCGGGCTGGAAGACCAGCCCGGCCGGGCGCACGGCATTGAGCCCCATCTCCTCCAGCCGGCTCAGCACGCCGTACTCCCGGGCCGCGATGCGGGGTGGGAGGTCCTTGAGCGCCCACAGCTCGCCATCGCAGTGCACGAACCGCACCAGGTGCCGACTGGGCCCCACCGGCACGTCCCGCAGCGGAACCTCAGGCGCCCGCCAGTCGGACAGCGGTCGGTCCCAGGGCAGCGCGATCAGACCCGGGCAGGGTGCCCGTAGCCGCAGCTCGGGGGCGGCCATCGCCGGGCGTCGCAGACTCAGCCGGTGGCCGCCGCGTGCCGGCCGCGGGACTCGGTCACCCTGGTCAGATTGTCACCGGAGTGCGGGTCGAACAGGTGCAGTCGCTCGGCATCCAGCCACAGCGTGGCCTTGTCGCCGCCCCGCACCCGGCTCAGCGGATCCAGCTCGACGCAGATCTGGGTGCGCAACTGCTCACTGTCGAGTTCGTTGGCCAGCTCGGCGAGCTGGTTGGAGATCTCCGTCGAGGCCTCGAACGGGACGAACGCGTACTGCTCGTTGCCCAGCCACTCGGTGACGTCGATGTCGACGTCGAAAGTGACACCGCGCGAGCGCTTGTCGTCGTCGACGAAGTCGGCGTCCTCGAACGCTCCCGGCCGGATCCCGGCGATGTAGACCTTGTCGTCCTCGACCACCTCGCGCCATTCGTCCCGCAGCGGGACGTTCACGAACGGCAACTCGATCTGGTCGCCGCGCACTTTGGCGGGCACGAAGTTCATCGGGGGTGAGCCGATGAAGCCGGCGACGAACAGATTGACCGGCTGGTCGTAGAGCTCACGCGGGCTGGCAACCTGTTGCAGCACACCTTTTTTCAGCACCGCAACGCGGTCGCCGAGGGTCATCGCCTCGGTCTGGTCGTGGGTGACGTAGACGGTGGTGACGCCGAGCTGGCGCTGCAGCCGCAGGATCTCGGTGCGCATCTGGCCGCGCAGCTTGGCGTCGAGGTTGCTCAGCGGTTCGTCGAACAGGAACGCGTCGGCCTCGCGCACGATCGCCCGGCCCATCGCGACACGCTGCCGCTGCCCGCCGGACAGATTGGCCGGCTTGCGGTCGAGGTGTTCGGTGAGCTCCAGCGTCGCGGCCGCCTCGTTGACCCGCTTGCGGATCTCCTCATCGGAGAGCTTGCCCGACAACCGGAGCGGGAACGCGATGTTCTCGAACACCGAAAGGTGCGGATACAGCGCGTAGTTCTGGAACACCATGGCCAGGTTCCGGTCGCGGGGGGCCATGTCGTTGACCCGCTTGTCGCCGATCATCATGTCGCCGGAGGTGATGTCCTCCAGGCCGACGATCATCCGCAGCAGGGTCGACTTGCCGCACCCCGACGGGCCGACCAGGATCATGAACTCACCGTCGGCGACGTCCAAACTCACATCGTTGACCGCCGGGTATCCGTCACCGTACTTCTTGACGATATTGCGCATCGTGATTGCTGCCATGGGGCTATCCCTTCACTGCTCCGGAAGTAAGACCGGCGACGATGCGCCGCTGGAAGATGAGAACCAGGATGACCACCGGGATGGTCACGATCACCGACGCCGCCATGATGTACGGGACCGGTGATTCGAAGTACGACGCCCCCTGGAAGAACGCCAGTGCCGCCGGCACGGTGCGGGCACTGTCGGTGGACGTCAGCGAGATCGCGAACAGGAAGTCGTTCCAGCAGAAGAAGAACGTCAGGATCGCGGTGGTGAACACTCCCGGCGCCGCCAGCGGGACGATCACCTTCCGGAACGCCTGCCACGACGTGGCACCGTCGACCTGCGCCGCGTGTTCCATCTCCCACGGGATCTGACGGAAGAACGCCGACATGGTCCAGATCGACAGCGGCAGTGCGAACGTCAGGTACGGGATGATCAGGCCCAGCCACGTGTCGTAGATGCCCAGCCCGCGCCACATGTCGAACAGCGGGCCGACCAGTGCGGCCTGCGGGAACATCGCGATACCCAGCGCCAGCGACAGCAGGAGCTTCTTGCCCCGGAACTCCAGTCGCGCAATGGCGTACGCGGCGAACATCGCGATCACCACCGAGATCACGGTGGCGATGATCGCGATGCCGATCGAGTTGATCAGCGCTCTGGTGAACAGCGGCTCGCTGAAGATCTGGGCGAAGTTGTCGAAGGTGAACGTGCTGGGCAGGAACGACGGCTTGCCCGAGACGATGTCCGACGGGGGCTTGAACGCCAGGCTGATCATCCACAGCATCGGCACGAAGCTGTAGATGACGATCACGATCCCGGCGATGGTCCACCATTTGGTGTTCTTGGTCACTGGTCGCCCCTGACTTGCGAGAGGTCGGTCTTGAAGACCTTGATGAATATCCATGCGATGGCGACCACCGACAGGAACAGCAGCACCGAGACCGCTGACCCCATACCGAGATTCACCAGTGTCACGTTCTGCCGATAGGCCAGGAACGAGATCGTCTCGGTGTTGTTCGCACCGGCCGTCATCACATACGGGTTGTCGAAGATCCGCCAGGCGTCCAGCGTGCGGAACAACAGCGCGACCATGATCGCGGCCTTCATGTTCGGCAGGGTGATCTTCCACAGCCGCTGCCACGCGGTGGCGCCGTCCACTTTGGCGGCCTCCTGCATGTCCTCGGGGACCTGCACCAGACCGGCCAGCAGCAGCAGCGAGATGAACGGCGTCGTCTTCCAGATCTCGGACAGGCAGATCACGAAGATGGCCGACCAGCGGTCCCCGAACCAGTCGAAATCGGTGAGGTTGAGCCACTGGTTGACGAACCCGGAGTCGATGGCGAACGCGTAGCGCCAGATGAACGCCGAGACCACGGTGACGATGCCGTAGGGGATCAGGATCGCGGTGCGCAGCGGGCCGCGGCCCCGCACGATCCGCAGCATCACGAACGCGAACCAGAACCCGAGTACGAGTTCGACGGCCACGGTGACGACGGTGATCGCCAGCGTGGTGACGAAGTCGTTCCACCAGATCGGGTCGGTGAGGATGACCAGGTAGTTGCCCAGCCCGACGAAGCTGCGGCCTTCGGGGTCGGTCAACCGGAAGTTGTACAGCGACAGCACCAGCGCGTAACCGAGCGGGTAGGCGGTGACGAGCAGCATCACCACATACGACGGCAGGGTCAGGTAGAGCCCGAGCCGGCGTTCGCCCTTGACGCGTTCACTGACCGAGGGTTTACCCGGATCTTTCTGGATCGGCGGGTCTGCCAAGGCGGTCACAGCAGCCGCCTTCCCGCCAGCACGTCAGCCATGAATTGGTCTGTCCTTTCCGGTGTTTCGGCATTCACCGAGGCCGGCGGATGCCAGGTCTGCTGGATCGCACCGGAGATGTCGGTGTAGAACGGGGTCGGCGGGCGGGGGCCGCCGTCGCCGATGGATTCACGGATCAGGTCGGCGTTCTCGTACGTCTCCCGGATCTCGGGACTGTCGTAGGACGCCGCATACGGCGACGGTTCGCTCTCGTCGAGCATGTACTGGGTGGCTTTCGGTTCGGCGTTGATGCACTCGACCAGCGCCACCGCCTGCTCCGGGTACTTGGTGTAGGCGCCGATGCCGAGGTTCGCGCCGCCCAGCGGCGGCGCGCTGGGACGGTCGGGGGAGACCCTGGGATAGCGGGCCCAGCCGATGTCGTCGACGACCTCTTGAGGCAATGTGCCTTCTTCGGCCGCGCTGCGCGCGGCGGCCAGCACATAGGGCCAGTTGACCATGAACATCCCCTGGTCCGACTGGAAGTTGGCGCGCGCCTGTTCCTCTGAGGCGTTGGACAGATCGACCGGAGCGGCCGTGGACCGACCCAGGTTGCCGACGATCTCGGCGGCCTTCTCGCCGGGCGGGGTGGCCAGTGACGGCTTGGCGTTGCGGCCGGCCTCCACGTCCTCCAGCAGCGCGCCGCCACCGGAAAGCACCAGGGCGTTGATCCACACCGTGTATCCCTCGTAGCGCTGCGCCTGCACGGCGATCTTCTTCTTTTGGCCCACAGCCGCTTTGAGCATTTCGTCCCAGGTGAACGTCGGCGAGGTGGGATCGACCCCGGCCGCGGCGGCCGCCGACTTGCGGTACCAGAGAAGCTGGGCGTTGGACTTGTACGGCGCCCCGTAGAGGGTGTCCTCCCATATGCCGGTCTCGATCGGGGCGGGCAGCATCCCCGCGGTCAGCCGTTGTGTTTCCTCGTCGGTGTACGGGCGTAGGAAGCCGGCGTTGGCGAACTCCGCCGTGAACACCACGTCCATGCTGACCAGATCGATCGACGAATCACCGGCGGCCAGGCGGCGGACCATCTGTTCGCGCTGGGCGGTGGCGGTGCTGGGCAGCGATTCGATGCGCACCTGGTAGGCCCCGTTGGAGGCGTCGGCGCACTGTTCCGCACGGGCGACGGAGCCCCCGTTGTCAGGGAGGATGTACCACGTCAGCGTCGGGGGGCCACCTTGACTGCCGCAGGCCGACAACAACGTCGCCGCGATCACGGGTGCGCTGGCCAGCGCGATCGCCCGACGTCGTCGCCCGCGGGCGAACTGAATCCGTTTCATCACGTCCTCGTCTATGAAGTTGTGGTCTCCGATGAGGGCCACGGGCAGCACATTCGGTACGTCTGAGAGTGTGTCACACCTCACAGGCCTGGTGGGGCAGCGGTGTCAGCGTGGCGGCGCGGTGGATCCGCGCACCACCAGCCGGGTCGCCAATGTGGTCACCGGTGGCGCTGTTTCGGGGCGTTCGTCGGTGCCGAGGCTGTCCAGCACCGCGCGGGCGGCGAGCCGGCCCTGGGCGCGGACCGGCTGGGCGACCGTGGTGAGGTCGCTGATGTCGGCGGCCGGATGGTCGTCGACGCCGATGACCGAAATGTGTTGTGGCACGGAGATTCCGGCTCGCCGAAGAGTGCGCAGCGCGCCGAGCGCGATCTCGTCGGAGTGGCAGAACACCGCGGTGGGCAGGCGGTCCTGGCTCAACAGCATCTCCATCCCGCGCGAACCGCCGTCGATGCTCCACTTCACGGTGACCACCGTGGGGTCGGTCACACCGGCGTCGGCGAGTTGGCGGTGGAACCCCCGGATTCGGGCCTGGTCGGTGGCCCAGGGGATGTCCGCGTCGTCGGCGGCCTGGATCATCGCGATGTCGGTGTGGCCGATCGTGAGCAGATGGCCGACAGCCTGTCGTGCGGCGCGCTCGTCGTCGATGCCGACCCAGGGCCGGTGATCGCCGGTGCGGTGGCCGCCGACGAAGACGGTCGGCACGCCCAGTCGTTCCAGCCTGGTGTGCTCGCGTGCGGACAGCGGGAGCGAGACCACGACGGCGGCGTCGACCTTGCGGCGCAACGGCAGCGCCTCGAAGAAGCGGTGCCGGGCGGCCGCGTCGGGCAGCGTGCACAGCACCAGATCCACGCCGAGGGTGTCCAACTCGTCGGCGATGCCGGCCAGGATGGTCGAGTAGAACCACGCGTCGATCCGCGGCACGATCACCCCGAGTCGGCCGGTGGGGCCGCCGGACAGTCGCGAGGCCTCCGGGGACACGACATAGGACAGTTCCCGCGCCGCGGACAGGATGCGCTCGCGGGTGGCCGGCGAGACCCCGGGCCCGCCCCGCAGGGCTCGCGACACCGACGCGATCGACACCCCCGACCGTCGTGCGACGTCGGTCATGTTCACCGTCTGCTTGGGGATCATCGCAGGGTGACGATAGCCCGGCGTAAATATTTACGCCAGCAGGTATCGAGTTGACATGTGCCTGCAGTGAAACGAATCTGGTGGCGAAAACGTTTACGTCTTATATAGCCCTGTGGAGGATTGACCGTTGACTGCTGAAGAGTCGTACTGGTGGCAGACCGCCGTCGTCTACCAGGTCTACATCCGCAGCTTCGCCGACGGTGACGGCGACGGCGTCGGCGACATCCAGGGCCTGCGGGCCCGCCTGCCGTATCTGGCGCAGCTGGGGGTCGACGCGATCTGGATCAATCCCTGGTACCCGTCGCCGATGGCCGACGCGGGCTACGACGTCGCCGACTATCGCGACATCGACCCGGCCTACGGCACGCTGGAGGACGCGCAGACGCTGATCGCCGAGGCGCACGCGCTGGGCATCCGGGTGATTCTCGACATCGTGCCCAACCACACCTCGGACCGGCATGAGTGGTTCAGGGCCGCACTGGCCGACGAGCCCGGCGCGCGGCAGCGGTACCACTTCCGGCCGGGGGCAGGCGCGGACGGGTCATCCCCACCGAACAACTGGCAGAGCGTGTTCGGGGGTCCGGCGTGGACCCGGGTGGACAGTGGGCCGCTGAAAGGCCAGTGGTATCTGCATCTGTTCGCCCCCGGCCAGCCGGATCTGAACTGGGACCACCCCGAGGTGCGCGCCGAGTTCGAGGACATCCTGGCGTTCTGGTTCGACCGGGGTGTCGACGGTTTCCGGATCGACGTCGCCCACGGGCTGGTCAAGGCGGCCGGGCTACCCGACGGCGCCGACGCCGACGCCGAACCGCAGGTGATGCTGCACACCGAGGGCCGACACCCGGCCTGGGACCAGGACGGGGTGCACGAGGTCTACCGCGGCTGGCGGTCGGTGGCCGAGCGTTATACCCCGGAGCGGATCTTCATCGCCGAGGCGTGGGTGCCCAGCAACGAACGGTTGGCGCGCTACCTGCGCCCGGACGAGTTGCACACCGCGTTCCAGTTCGACTTCCTGCGCGCACCCTGGCGCGCGGAGTGGCTGCGCAAGGTCGTCGACGACGCGATCAGTTCCGCCGCGTCGGTCGGCGCGCCGCCGACCTGGGTGCTGTCCAACCACGACGTCACCCGCACTGTGACGCGGTTCTCGCGGTCCCAGCCGGCACATCTGGTCGACACCGCGTGGGAACGGGGACGTTGGGGCGAGGAGGTGCCCGATCACCCGCTGGGCCGCCGGCGCGCGCGGGCCGCGGCGCTGGTGCAGCTGGCGCTGCCCGGAACCGCATACGTCTACCAGGGTGAGGAACTCGGGCTGGAGGAGATCGAGGACCTTCCCGCCGAGGCGCGGCAGGACCCGACCTGGGTGCAGTCGGGGTTCACCGACGTCGGCCGGGACGGGTGCCGGATTCCGTTGCCGTGGAACGGAACCGAACCGCCCTACGGGTTCTCGCCGGATCCCGGGGCGGGGCTGTGGCTGCCGCAGCCCTGGCACTGGGCCCAGCGCAGCGCCGAGGCGCAGGACCACGACCCCGAATCGACGCTGAACCTGTACCGGGCCGCATTGCGGCTGCGTCCCGAGCTGTGGTCGGGTGCCGGTCCGGTGGAGTGGATCGAGGTCGCCCCCGATGTGGCGGCGTTCGGGCGCGGGGACGCGCAGTGCTGGGTCAACACGGGTGACTCCGAGGTGAGCTTGCCCGCCGGGGCGACGGTCGCGCTGGCGTCGGAACCGGGTGTCGACCGGGTGCTCCCGCCCGACACCGCGGTGTGGCTGCGCTGAACGGCGCAGGAGAGGTCGGCATAGGAGAGGTCTTTGTGCCCTGACCGTGACGCCGTCGGCAGAGCACCCTGGAGGGGACGACAACTCCCGAAGGGATAAGCAGCGATGTCCGGTCATCTTCCCGATGGCGACACCTTGAGGTCCGCGCTGTCGCTGGCCAATCGTGCGCCCTCGGTGCACAACTCACAACCGTGGCGGTGGCGGGTGGGCGACCAGCGCCTGGATCTGTTCGCCGATCCGGATCTGTTGTTGCCGCACACCGATCCCGACGGCCGCGACCTCATGCTCAGCTGCGGTGCGGCGCTCAACCACTGTGTGGTGGCGCTGGCGGCGCTGGGCTGGCAGTCCAAGGTGCACAGGTTCCCGGACCCGGCCGACCCGGAGCACCTGGCGGCGCTCGAACTGCACCGTTATCCGGCGGCGGAGGTGGACGTGACGCTGGCCGCGGCGATCCCGCGTCGCCGTACCGACCGCCGGTACTACAGCTCGTGGCCGGTGCCGCGCGGTGACATCGCGTTGATGGGTGCCCGCGCGGCCCGCGCCGGGGTGCTGATGCGCCGCGTCGACGATCTGGAGGGCCTGACGCGGTTGGTCAACGCGGCGGCCCACAGGCACGGCGAGAATGCCGGCTACCTCACCGAGCTGGCGACGTGGAGCGGGCGGTACGCCTCGACCGCCGGCGTCCCGGCCCGCAGCGTGCCGGGCGCCGACGGCAGGGGCCCGATCCCGCTGCGCGCGTTCGCCGGCGGAGTGCTGCCGCAGACCCCCGACGCCGAGGGCGACGACGACAACGCGGCGGTGCTGGCACTGGGAACCGTCGACGACGACCGGCTGTCCTGGCTGCGGGCGGGGGAGGCGACCAGCGTGGTGCTACTCACCGCCACGGCACTGGGTCTGGCGAGCTGCCCGATCACCGAGCCGTTGGAGTTCGCCGACACCCGCGATGCGGTGCGCTGCGACGTCTTCGGCGCCGACGGACACCCGCAGATGCTGCTGCGGGTGGGCTGGGCTCCGGTCAACGCCGACCCACTGCCTTCCACACCGCGCCGCGATCTGTCCGATGTCGTTGCCGGACTTGACGAATCGCCGACGCAGTAACCGCGTCAGGAGTAGTCGGGCCGACGTTGCCGGTCGAGTTTTGAGGCGAACACCGCGGCCTGGGTTCGGCGTTCCATGCCGAGTTTCGCGAGCAGGCGGGACACGTAGTTCTTGACCGTCTTCTCGGCGAGGAACATGCGGGCCGCGATCTGCTTGTTGGTCAGCCCTTCGCCGAGCAGGTCGAGCAGCACCCGTTCCTGCTCGCTCAGTCCGGACAGCGGGTCGTTGGGCGCGCCGTCGCCCCGTAACCGGGCCATCAAGGCCGCGGCTGCCCGGTTGTCCAGCAAGGAGCGCCCCGAACCGACCTCCTTGATGGCTCGGGCCAGTTCCATGCCCTTGATGTCCTTGACCACGTAGCCACTGGCCCCGGCGAGGATCGCGTCCAGCATCGCCTCGTCGGAGGTGAACGAGGTCAGGATCAGGCAGCGCAGGTCGGGGAGCCGCGACAGCAGTTCGCGGCACAACTCGATGCCGTTGCCGTCGGGCAGGCGGACGTCGAGTACCGCGACGTCGGGCTGGGCGGCGGGAATGCGTGTCAGCGCCTCGGCGACGGTGCCGGCCTCGCCGACGACGTCGAGCTCGGGATCACCGCCCAGCAGGTCGATCAGTCCTCGCCGGACCACTTCGTGGTCGTCTACCAGGAACACCTTCAGCATGTCGCGACGTCATCCCTGTCAGTCGGCACTGATCACAGTGCGGTGTGCGGTTCGCACACCAGTATCGAGCAATCAGTGTCACGAAGGGCCTTGTTGCCGGGCGCGCCCAGGAGTGCGGCGATGCCGCCGGGCCGGTTGCGGGCGGTGACCAGCAGCTGGACGGCGTCCCCGTGGACCGACAGGTAGCCCAGCGTGCCGCCGGGCCCGTGGACCGCGGAGATGTCGACATCGGGGAAGCTGTGGCGCCATTCGGCGAGCCGGCGGTCCCAGCGCGCGCCGACCTCGGCGGCGGTGCGGGCAGGGGTCAGCACGCGTGCCGGAGCGTGCCGGCGTCGCGCCTCGTCCAGACCGCGGCGCATCACCTCGCCGCCCGCCGGGGTGTCGGTGTATTCGACGACCACCGCGCGATCGGAACGGTGATGCGGCCGGTGTGCGCGCACGATCGCGACCGGACAGCGCGCCGCCGCGGTCAGGGCCGCCGCGGTCGAACCGATGCGCCCGCTGGTCGAGTGCCGGTACCCGCGGGCGCCGACGCACAGCATCGACGCCGGACGGGCAGCCTCCAGCAGCGTCTCGACCGGCCTGCCCTGCAGCATCTCGAGCTCGATCTTGACGGGGCGCTCGGTGGCCTCCACAGCGGTCAGCGCGTGACGCAACGCGATCTCGCCGGTCGCCACGCGGCGGGCCTGGTCCTGGGGATCGACCGCACCGGGCCGGGGGTCGATGACGTAGACCAACCGGAGTGGGACGTCGGCATCGACGGCCTGCTCGACGGCCCACAGCGCGGCATCCACCGCCGCCGGGGAGCCGTCGATGCCGACGACGATGCAGGGTCGTTCACTGGTGTCTGGCATCGCGGCCTCCGCGCATCTCGAGCACGTCCTCCATGGCCCGGCGCGGAGTGGGTGGGGGACAGGGGTCCATCGCCGGGGCCAGCCCGACTCTCACCAGCGCCTGCGGGATCGCGGTGCTGCCGATCAACGAGGCGACAACGTCGCGGCCTTCGGGCACCTCGGTGATGTGGGTGACGGTGCAGGTCGACATTCCCGCCATGGTGGCTTCCAACAGAACCGCCGACAACGCCTCGCCACAACGCAGTACGCTCTCGGCGGAGTCGTCGTCGGTGGACAGCACCAGGATCCCGGCGTGGTCCTCGTCGGGACGGCCGTGGCGATCCGGGGCGGTAGTGACAGGGAACGCGCGACCGACGTGCACCCGGTCGCTCTCGGTCGCCGAGATCAAGGCGCTGCGGGGGATCCCTTCTGAGGTGCTGAAATCAGCTGTCCACCAAGAGAGTTCGTTGTGATAGCGGGAGTCGTAGAGGCGTAGCGCATCAGCGAGGTGGGAGGCCTCGGCCAACGGGCCGCGCACGTCGTCGGCGACGGCGGCCAGCCGGGTCGCGCCGTCACGGGACGCAAGATCCAGCGCCTCGATCAGCTGCTCCCAGTCGGGAGGTGCGGCCATCGGCAGCCGATCGCTGCGCCGCAGCAGGATCGCGTCGGCGCGGCGCCGGTGTTGGTCGACGGCCGCGGTCGCGGTGAACTCGATCCGGGCGAGATGGCGGGGGTTGTGCGGGTCGGGGAAGCGCTGCACGTGGGTGTGCCAGCCGGCGGCGGCCATTGCGACCCGGAAATGGTCGAGTGCGGCGCCGCAGCTGATCAGTGCTTCGCGGCCGGAGGCGTCGGTGGTGCGCAGCAGACGCCGCCCATCGGCAAACAGATCGACGCAGTGGCCGGTGGTCTCCCACCGCCAAGGCTGGCTGTTGTGCAGTGACGGTGCCCGGCAGGCGAGTCGCAGTGCGTCGACGATCGTGGTGGCGGGTACCGGTGTCGCAGTCATCTGGCCTCCTCCGGTTCACTTCCAGCCTGCGCCGCCGGGTGGTTTCCGGACAGGGCCAATGGTCCTCAACCACGGCGCGCCTCGGTGGTGCACCATGGTCGTGTGGGGGAGACCGACGAGCCCGAACCTGGCGGTGGCGTGCGCGCCGTGCGCGGCACCCTGTCCCAGCTCCGGCTGCACGAACTTCTCAACGAGGTCCAGGACCGCGTCGAACAGATCATCAAGGGCCGTGACCGGCTCGACGGGCTGGTCGAGGCGATGCTGGTGGTCACCTCGGGCCTGGAACTCGACGCCACGCTGCGCACCATCGTGCACACCGCGATCGATCTGGTCGACGCGCAGTACGGCGCGCTCGGCGTGCGGGGTTCCGACGACGAACTCGTCGAGTTCGTCTACGAGGGCATCAACGAGGCCACCAGGGACCTGATCGGACATCTCCCAGAAGGCCGCGGCGTGCTCGGGGTTCTGATCGACGACCCCAAACCCATTCGTCTGGAAGACATCTCAGCGCACGTCGCATCGGTGGGCTTTCCGCCGAACCATCCGCCGATGCGCACCTTCCTCGGCGTGCCGGTGCGCATCCGCGACGAGGTGTTCGGCAACCTGTACCTGACCGACAAGATCGGCGGCGAGCCGTTCAGCGAGGACGACGAGGTCCTGGTCGAGGCGCTGGCCGCCGCAGCAGGCATCGCGATCGAGAACGCCCGACTCTACGAGCAGTCGCGCGCCCGACAGGAGTGGATCGCGGCGACCCGCGACATCGGCACCGAGCTGTTGTCGGGCACCGACCCCGCCGGGGTGTTCCGGCTCGTCGCCGACACTGCGCACAAGCTCAGCGGGGCCCGCACGACGATGGTGGCGATCCCGGAGGATCCGGACCTGCCGGTCGGTGAGGTCGACGAACTCACCGTGGCGGCCTGGGCCGGTCTCACCGAGACCGTGCCCCCGCCCATTCCTGTCGCAGGTACCGCGGTCGGCGCCGCGTTCACCCGGCGGCTGCCGGGCAGATTCAGCGGCGAGGATGTGGGCATCGGCGGTGCGACGGGGCCGGCCCTGGTGCTGCCGCTGCGGGCCACCGACGCCGTTCCCGGGGTGTTGATTGCCGTGAGGGATGTTGGGGCGCAAAGCTTCTCGTCCGAAGAGCTGGACATGATGACGGCGTTCGCCGACCAGGCCGCTCTGGCATGGCAATTGGCCAGTACGCAGAACCGGATGCGGGAACTCGGCATCCTGACCGACCGGGATCGCATCGCCCGCGATCTGCACGACCACGTGATCCAGCGTCTGTTCGCCGTCGGACTCGCGTTGCAGGGCACGATCGCCCGCGCACGATCTGACGAAGTGCAGCAACGGCTTTCAGGGTGCGTGGACGACCTGCAGGACGTGATCCAGGAGATCCGCACGACGATCTTCGACCTGCACGGGGGTTCGTCGGCGATCACCCGGTTGCGGCAGCGACTGGACGAGGCGGTGGCAGCTTTTCCCGGATCGGGCATCCGCGCCTCGGCGCAGTACGTCGGCCCGCTCTCCGTGGTCGACGCGACGCTGGCCGATCACGCCGAAGCGGTGGTGCGCGAAGCGGTCAGCAACGTCGTTCGCCACTCCGGGGCGACCATGGTCACGGTGCTGGTCACCGTCGATGACGATCTGTCGATCGAAGTCGTCGACAACGGCAGGGGAATCGACGCCGACGTCACCGGAAGTGGGCTGGCGAATCTGTCGCAACGTGCCGCGGAGGTGGGCGGCTCGTTCACCGTGCGGGCGGGTCCCGACGGCGGCACGACGCTGACGTGGCGCGCCCCGTTGCCGTGACCGTGCGGGCGGGTTCGCTGCGCGAGCCCTGATTGGCACCGTTATCCCAGCTTGAAGGCGGTTTCTTGGCGCTGAAGCGGTTTTCGGGTCTGTGACGGGAACGCTTCTCCTTCGCAACGGTTGGATAACGCCAGATTTGTCGCGTCGGCGATTTCTCAAATTGTCGGTTCAGTAAGCCCGGTAAGGCCGCAAAACGGAGTTCGCGCAGCACGACGTAGAAGGACTGGGATCAGATGTCACGGACCAAGAAGGGCGTGGTCGTTGTCATGATGGGCAGCGCGGGAATCTTCCTGAGCGCTCCGGTGCTGAGCCCATCGGCAAATGCCAACCCGACCCGGGGCGGGGTGCCGTGCGTGGGCATCCTTCAGCAGATCGTGTCCCGTCCGGGCGATATCCCGCAGGCGCTGACCGACACCGCGCGCGCGTTCACCAACCCGGGTCAGCCGGCTCCGCCGGTCGTGGTGCCGCCGGCCAGTTCGTCGTCCTCGATCGCGACGCCGCCCACGCCGCCGACACCTCCGGCCTCGGTGCTCCGGCCTTCTTCGGGTGCGACTCCGCCCGTCCCGCCGGCGCCGGGCACGCCCGCCTCGGCGTCGACAAGCGGTGTGACGCCGCCTGTTCCGCCCGCTCCGCCCGGATCGGTGGTGACGCCGAACTCGGGTGCGACCCCGCCTGCTCCGCCGGTGCCGGGTGGGCCCGCGGTGACCACGATCAACGGCGGGA